>NZ_LT607802.1:285857-585857 GCF_900090205.1 Vogesella sp. LIG4
CCGGAGTCACGATCCACGCCCAGGGTGAGCTGGGTCATGTCGTTGGAACCGATGGAGAAGCCGTCGAAGTACTGCAGGAACTTCTCGGCCAGTACTGCGTTGGTCGGCAGTTCGCACATCATGATCAGGCGCAGGCCGTTTTCGCCGCGCTTCAGGCCGTTGGCAGCCAGGATCTCGATGACTTTCTCGGCTTCGGCCAGGGTGCGCACGAACGGGATCATGACTTCCACGTTGGTGAGGCCCATCACGTCGCGCACTTTCTTGATGGCGCGGCATTCCAGCTCGAAGCAGTCGCGGAAGCTGTCAGCCACGTAGCGGGCGGCACCACGGAAGCCCAGCATCGGGTTCTCTTCGTGCGGCTCGTACAGCTGGCCGCCGATCAGGTTGGCGTACTCGTTCGACTTGAAGTCGGACATGCGTACGATGACCTTTTTCGGGGTGAACGCTGCGGCCAGAGTGGACACGCCCTCGGCGATCTTGTCGACGTAGAAGTCAACCGGGCTGGCGTAGCCGGCGATGCGATCGCTGATGGTGGCTTTCAGGTCGGCCGGCAGGCGGTCGAACTCCAGCAGCGCTTTCGGGTGGATACCGATCTGGCGGTTGATCACGAATTCCATGCGCGCCAGGCCCACGCCTTCGTTCGGCAGCTGCGCGAAGTCGAAAGCCAGTTCCGGGTTGCCCACGTTCATCATGATCTTGACCGGGGACTTGGGCATCTTGTCCAGTTCCAGGTCAACGATTTCCACGTCCAGCAGGCCGTCGTAGATGTTGCCGGTGTCGCCTTCGGCGCAGGATACGGTGACCTGCATGCCTTCTTTCAGCACGGCGGTAGCGTCGCCGCAACCTACCACGGCCGGGATGCCCAGTTCACGCGCGATGATCGCTGCGTGGCAGGTACGGCCGCCGCGGTTGGTGACGATGGCGGCGGCACGCTTCATTACCGGCTCCCAATCCGGGTCGGTCATGTCGGTTACCAGCACATCGCCCGGCAGTACGCGATCCATTTCGGAGGCGTCCTTGATGGTGCGTACCACGCCCTGGCCGATCTTCTGGCCAATGGCACGGCCTTCGCACAGCACGGTGGACTTGCTGTTCAGGCGGTAGCGACGCAGGGTGTCCTTGCGGTTTTCCTGCGACTTCACGGTTTCCGGACGGGCCTGCAGGATGTACAGCTTGCCGTCTTCGCCGTCACGGCCCCACTCGATATCCATCGGGCGGGCGTAGTGTTTTTCGATGATCAGCGCGTAGTGGGCCAGTTCGGCCACTTCTGCGTCGGTGATGGAGAACTGCTTGCGCAGTTCCGGCGCCACGTCCACGGTGCGTACCGAGCGGCCGGCTTGCGACGCATCGGTGAATTCCATCTTGATCAGCTTGGAACCCATGGTCTTGCGCAGGATCGCCGGGCGATCCGCCTTCAGGGTCGGCTTGTGTACGTAGAATTCGTCCGGGTTCACGGCCCCCTGCACCACGGTCTCGCCCAGGCCGTAGGAGGCGGTAACGAATACCACGTCCTCGAAGCCGGATTCGGTATCGATGGTGAACATCACGCCAGCTGCACCGGTATCGGAACGCACCATGCGCTGGATACCCGCGGACAGGGCCACCACGTCATGGGCGAAGCCTTTGTGCACGCGGTAGGAGATGGCGCGGTCGTTGTACAGGGAAGCAAATACGTGCTTGATGGCGTCCTTGACGTTATCAAGGCCGCGGATGTTCAGGAAGGTTTCTTGCTGACCTGCGAACGAGGCATCGGGGAGGTCTTCTGCGGTGGCAGAGGAGCGGACTGCTACGGAGATATCGGCGCCACCGGCGTCGGCAACCATTTTGTCCCAGGCTTGCTTGACGTCATTTTCAAGCTTTTCCGGGAACGGTGTATCGATGATCCACTGGCGGATTTGCTTGCCGACCTTGGCCAGCTCCGTCACATCATCGACATCCAGTTTGCCAAGGGCGTCGTTAATCCGGTCGGCAAGCCCGTTGTGTCGAAGAAAATCGCGGTAGGCATCTGCGGTAGTCGCAAAGCCCCCCGGCACTCGCACGCCGGAATTTGCCAGCTGGCTGATCATCTCGCCAAGCGAGGCGTTTTTACCGCCTACGCTTTCGACATCAGTCATACGCAGCTTTTCGAACCAGATAACGTAGTTCTCTGCCATCACTTCACTTCCTGTGTTGGATTGGGACGATAGGGAAGCCCGCATTCTAGCCGAACAACTCCTTGTTTGCGTAGCAACTTTTGCATTGCACAACGAAGGGATTTCCCTTGCCGGAACGGGGGATGGGCTTCCCTTGTTGATGCTATCTCATTGTTGGCTAAGGAAAAATGTAATTTATCGACTACATTAAACCGCAACATGGTTGTCACACCGCGGCTCAGCATCTTGTCGCTTGCGGCAATTGGGCACAGACTGTTGCGCACAACCCTACTCCAAGCAGGACATAGCATGCCAAACCGTCGCTCCGTGTTCTTTGTTTCCGATCGCACCGGTATCACCGCAGAATCGCTCGGCAACACCTTGCTCACCCAATTCGATACCGAAGAATTCAACCGCGAAACCGAACCGTTCATCGACACGGTGGAAAAAGCACAGGAACTGGCACAGCGCATCGACGAGATTGCGGCCAACGATCACCGCAAGCCGCTGGTCTTCACCAGCATCATCAAGGCCGACGTACGCGCAGCGCTGCAGGTGAAAAACGCGCTGGTAATCGACTTTTTCCAAACCTTCATCGGCGAACTGGAGGCCGAGCTGGGCGAGAAGGCCACCATGTCGGTGGGCAAGGCGCACGGCATGGATGACGAGGAAAAGTACGACCACCGCATCGAGGCGGTGAATTTCTCGCTGAACCACGACGATGGCGTGAAGCTGAAGGACCTGGACGAAGCCGACGTGATCCTGGTGGGCGTGTCGCGCTCCGGCAAGACGCCGACCTGCCTGTACCTGGCGCTGCAGTACGGCATCAAGGCGGCCAACTACCCGCTGACGCCGGAAGACCTGGACAGCCCGACGCTGCCCAAGATGCTGCTGCCGTACAAACAGAAGATGTTCGGCCTCACCATCGACCCTTCGCGCCTGCACAACATCCGCTCCGAGCGCCGCCCGGACTCGCGCTACGCCAGCATGGAAAACTGCCGCCGCGAGGTGAACGAGGCCGAATCGATGTTCCGCCACCATGGCGTGCAGTTCATCAGCACCACGCATATGTCGATCGAGGAGATTGCCTCCACCATCATGCACAATGCCCACCTGGTGCGGCGCTTCTAAGCTCCGGCGCCACGTCAGCTGCGCGTTGTTGATACGGCGTTGAGCAGTTTCCGGCACTGCGGCCAACTATAGAAATTTTGGCTTGACGCAATGCAATAAAGCATGTTGAGATGGAAAGCATGAATACCTGCTACGCAACTTCCTTCAGCTTTTTTACCTGGTGGCGCCACTAACGGCGGCACCCAGGTTGCGTACGCACAAGCAAACCCGGGAGCAGCCGACAAGGCGCCCCGGGTTGATTTTTTCCAGCAGTCCCCTCCCCCAGCGCCAAGTCGGTCTCCCAGACAACGGAGATCAGCATGGACAGCCTCGCAAACATCAGCAGTAGCGACATCATCCTCACCGGCGACCGCACTACCGGCCCGCTGCACCTTGGCCACTACGTAGGTTCGCTGCGCAACCGCGTGATCCTGCAGGACCGCTGCCAGCAATTCCTGCTGCTGGCCGACGCCCAGGCACTCACCGACAACATGGGCAACTACCTGAAAGTGCGCGACAACGTACTGCAGGTGGCGCTGGACTACCTGGCGGTAGGCATCGACCCGGCCAAGAGCACCATCTTCATCCAGAGCCTGGTGCCGGAGCTGATGGAGCTGGCGTCTTACTACCTCAACCTGGTGACCGTGTCGCGGCTGGAACGCAACCCCACCATCAAGGACGAGATCAAGCAGCGCGGCTACGAGCGCGACATTCCGGCCGGTTTCCTCACCTACCCGGCGGCGCAGGCAGCCGACATCACTGCTTTCAAGGCCAGCATCGTGCCGGTGGGCGAAGACCAGATCCCGATGATCGAGCAGACCAACGAGATCGTGCGCCGCTTCAACACCAGCGTTGGCCGCGAAGTGCTGGTGGAGTCGCGAGCCGTGGTGCCCGCCGCCGGCGCCCGCCTGCCCGGCATCGACGGCAAGGCCAAGATGTCCAAGTCGCTAGGCAATGCACTGGCGCTGTCGGCCAGTGCCGACGAGATCAGCCACGCGGTGAAGATGATGTACACCGACCCCAATCACCTGCGCGTGGAAGACCCGGGCCAGGTAGAAGGCAATGTGGTGTTCGCCTACCTGGACGTATTCGAGCCGGACAGCGCGCTGGTGGAAGACCTCAAGGCCCGCTACCGCCGCGGCGGCCTGGGCGACAGCGTGATCAAGAAACAGCTGGAAGAACGCCTGCAGGCACTGCTGGCGCCGATCCGCGCCCGCCGCGAGGAATATGCCAGGGACCCGGCGCAGGTGATGGAAATGCTGAAACAGGGCACCCGCAAGGCACGCGATGTTGCCGCCACCACCTTGGCGGAAGTGAAGAACGCCATGGGCCTCAATTACTACTAGACACCAACAGCCAGCCACCACCGGCCAGGGTTGGCCGCAAGCACACCGGGAGCACAGCATGGAATGGATCTACGACTGCCGTAACCTGAACGAAGTGCGCGAACAGATCGACCGCCTCGATCGCGCCATTGTCAGCCTGATCGCCGAACGCGGTGTGTACGTACAGCAGGCGGCCGGCTTCAAGCCCGGCGCCGAGCCGGAAGAAGACGGCAAACGCATCGACCAGGTGATGCGCCGCGTCGGCCGGCTGGCGGGGGAACTGGGGGCCGATGCGGCACTGACCGCCAAAATCTACCGCACCATGATCGGCCACTTCGTGGAAAGCGAACGCCGGCAACGCCTGCAGCAGCAGGAAGGCGTGGTCTCGTGAGCGGGCGCCTGCCGGCGCCCGACTGCCACGCGCTGGCGGATATCCGCACCGGCATCGACGACATCGACCAGCAGGTGATCCGCCTGCTGGGCGAGCGCTTCGGCTACGTGAAGGCCGCGGCCCGCTTCAAGCACGATGCCGACGCGGTGCGCGCGCCACAGCGCTTGCAACAGATGCTGGCGCAGCGCCGGGAATGGGCCACGCAGGCCGGGCTATCCGCCGACGTGATCGAGGCGCTGTATCGCCAGCTGGTGGATTACTTCATTGCCGAGGAACTGCGCCACTGGCAGGGCAGCTAACTAGCTGCCGGCCAGCGCCAGCGCACTAGCCAGGCTCCACATCACCGTGCCCACCACGCCGTCCAGCACGCGCCAGGACAGCGGCCGGGCGAACAGCGGCGCCAGCAGGCGGGCACCGTAGCCCAGCGACAGGAACCACAGCAGCGAGGCGCAGCTGGCGCCCAGCGCGAACCACAGCCGGCTGCCTGCCGGCTGCTGGCCGCCGATGGAGCCCAGCAGCACCACGGTATCCAGGTAGACGTGCGGGTTGAGCAGCGTCATCGCCAGCACGGTAAGCAGCGCCTGCCGCAGGGAAAGCTGCACCTGGCCGGTGGCCACCGCCAGGCTGTCGTTGCCCAGCACCGCGCGCCAGGCACGCAGCCCGTACCAGAACAGGAAGGCCGCGCCCCCCCAGCGGGCCAGCTCCAGCAGCAGCGGGCTGTGCTGGATCAGCACACCCATGCCGGCCACACCGGCGCCGATCAGCAGCACATCGCACACGATGCACACCAGCACGGTGGCGCCAACATGCTGGCGCAGCAGCCCCATGCGCAACACGTGCGCGTTCTGCGAGCCGATGGCCATGATCAGGCTGGCACCCAGCCCCATTCCCTTGAAAAACACCATGCTGTCCATGTGCGCTGCTCCTTGATGACTTGCCGCCATCTTGACGCAAAGCCGCTGCGGCCAACAGCAAGATTAATTTTTCTGCCGTATCATTAAATTTGCTTAATTTACTACTGGTAACGGCATGAAACTCGACCCGCGACAAAGCGAGGCCTTCCAGGTCAGCATCGCCTGCGGCAGCCTGGAAGCCGCCGCCAAACAGCTGCACGTCACACCGTCGGCGCTGTCGCAGCGCATCCGCGCACTGGAGGAAAGCCTGGGCAAGCCGCTGCTGGTGCGCAGCCGCCCCTGCCGCCCCACCCGCGAAGGCCAGCTGTTGCTGCAGCACCTGCAGCGCGCCGCACTGCTGGAAGCCGACCTGGCAGCCAGTTTTGCCGACGACGCCGGCGCCCTGCTCAGCGTACCGCTGGCACTGAACGCCGACAGCGTGGCCAGCTGGTTCCTGCCGATGCTGGCGCCGTTCCTGATCAGCAAAGGCATTCTGCTGGAGGTGACGGTGGACGATCAGGACCACACCTACAACCTGCTGCAGGCCGGGCTGGCAGTGGGCTGCGTCTCCACCGAGCCGCAAGCGATGCGCGGCTGCAGTGCCGTGGCGCTGGGGGTGATGCGCTACCGCGCCATGGCGTCGCCCGGCTTCATGCAGCGCCACTTCGCCGCCGGGGTGAGCCGCGACACGCTGCGGCGCGCGCCGGTGATGATCTACAACCGCAAGGACAAACTGCAGGACCAGTGGCTGCAGCAGCATTTCGGCCTGCGGCAGGCGGCCTGCCCCTGCCACTTCCTGCCTGCCTCCGACCCGTATCTGCAGGCGGTACGGCTGGGGCTGGGCTGGGGCATGCTGCCGGAAGTACAAGTGGCCGCGCATGGCGGCCACGAGGGTCTGCTGGATCTGCAGCCGGAGCGCCCGGTGGATGTGGCGCTGTACTGGCACAGCTGGAAGGTACAGGCGCCGCGGCTGGAGCAGCTGTCGGCGGCGCTGGTGGCGGCGGCACGCGAGGTGCTGCTGCCGGCATGACCAGGCTTGCGGCCAACGTTGGCCGCAAGCGAAGCAGCGGTTTATTGCTGTTCCGGCGGCGGCATCAGCCTTTCCATCAGGTCGCCCTGCCCGTGTGTCGGCTCCGGCAACAGGTGCAGGCCGCCCCAGGCGACCAACAGCATGACCGCCACCACCGCCCCGCCCTTGACCATGAAGCCATAGCTCCAGCCCACCTGCTGCCGGTTGCGGATGCCGTACAGCAGCGCCAGCGGCGGCAGGAAGAACGACAGGCTGCCCCACACGATACGGCCGTTATTGAGCGCCGCCATGGTGGCGCCCAGGCAGCCGATGTAGAAGGTGGCCACGGCAATGGCAAAAATCACGCCGACCACGCAGGTCAGCAGAATCAACAGGGTTCCCATCAGTCTTCCAGGTTCTCGGCCGGCAATTGCAGGCCATCGTAAGCAACCGACACACCCGCCGGGCACTGCGCCGTCAGCGCGTGATATTCCAGCTGGTGCGTCATGTGAATCAGCCAGGTCTGGCGTGCGGCCAACCTTTGCGCCCAGTGCAGCGATGCTTCCAGGTGCAGGTGCGAAGGATACGGCTCCGGCCGCAGGCAATCGAGGAACAGCGTATCCAGCCCCTGCAGCAGCGCGATGCTGCTGTCCGGAATCTCCGATACATCGGTGAGCCAGGCGGTGTTGCCGATGCGCCAGCCCAGGCAGGGCCAGGCGCCGTGGCGCAGCGGAATCGGCGTGACAGTCCCCCCGCCGATGCTGAACGGCGCACTCACCGTCTCGGTCAGCAGCACCGGCTTGTCCCATACCGGCGACGGCGGTGCCAGCGCGTAGTCGAAGCGGCGGCGGATATTGTCCAGCGTGAAGTCGTTGCCGTACAGCGTGATCGGCCCGCGCTTGACGTAGCAGAAGGCGCGCAGATCGTCGATGCCGTTGAGGTGGTCGGCATGCGGGTGGCTGTACAGCACCGCATCCACGCGGGTGATGCCTTCGCGCAATGCCTGCTGACGCAGGTCGGGCGAAGTGTCGATCAGCAGCCCCTGCTCGCCGATGCGCACATAGGCGGAACAGCGGGTGCGCACATTGCGCGCATCGCCGGAGCTGCAGGTGGGGCAGTTGCAGCCGATGGCCGGCGTGCCGCCGCTGGAGCCGCAGCCCAGTACCGTCCACTGCACCGAAGTCATCACGCTCTCCCTATGCCGTTTGGCGCTGCGCCTTGGCGAACAGGCGGAAATAGTTGTCGCTGGTGGCCTCGGCCAGCTGCTCGAACGCCATGCCGCGCAGCTCGGCCACATGCTCGGCCACGTGCTTCACATAGGCTGGCTCGTTGGTCTTGCCACGGTACGGCACCGGCGCCAGATACGGCGAATCGGTTTCCACCAGCAGGCGGTCCAGCGGCACCTTCTGCGCCACTTCCTTCACCACCGCGGCGTTCTTGAAGGTAACGATGCCGGACAGCGAAATGTAAAAACCCAGGTCCAGCGCCAGGCGGGCGATGTCCCAGCTTTCGGTGAAGCAGTGCATCACCCCGCCCACCGTGTCGGCGCCGTGCTCGCGCATCAGCCGCACCGTGTCCTCGGCGGAGGAACGGGTATGGATCACCAGCGGCAGGCCGGTACGGCGCGCGGCGCGGATGTGCACTGCAAAGCGCTCGTGCTGCCAGGCCAGGTCGCCCTGGCACCAGTGGTAGTCGAGCCCGGTTTCGCCGATGCCCACCACCTTGGGGTGGGCGGCATGCGCCACCAGCTCGTCCTCGCTGAATTCCTCGGCTTCCGGGTCGTCCGGGTGGATGCCCACGGTGGCGAACAGGTTGGCGTGCGCCTCGGCCAGCGCCAGCACCTCCGGGTACCTGGGCTTGCTCACCCCGATCACCATGGCGTGCGTCACGCCGTTGGCGGCCATATTGGCCAGCACTTCCGGCATGCGTACGGCAAGGTCGGGAAAATTGATGTGGCAGTGGGAATCGACCAGCATGTTGCTTCTTCCAAAAAAATTGCGGCCAACAGTTGGCCGCAACGTTTGCCTGCGAAATTGTAGAAGAACGTCAAACAGTTGTGAACCGCTGCCGTACAAGACTGCCGGGAATCAGAAGAAGTTCTCGCGCACGCTGTCGCGCAGTTTGAGGCCACGCTGGTTCATGTCTTCCAGCGCCCCATCCTTGACCATCCGCACCCGGTAGGCATAGACATAGCTGGCGTTGCGCGCCTCCATCAACTCCTGCTCGTAAAAAGCGCTGCCAACCGGAAACACCTTGCCTTTGTACACACTCGCCCGCAGGCCGAACAGCTTGCGCTCCGAAGCCTCTGTGCCTGGCTGGGGCACCACCTGCTTACTGGTTGCCAGGCAGGCCATCCGCTCCTTGCGGCTCTCATCCACACGCTGAAACACGTAGTTGCTGCTGGGAACACAGTAGGTCGGATTGATATTCAGATACTCGTACATCACGCGACCATCCAGCGCGATTTCAAGCTGCATGAATTCCGGATCGGCATCCGCCTGCGATCGCTCAAGAATCAGGTAGCCGGTAACGCTATCGCGGGTGCTGGTGGGGCCACCACTCTCCATCACCTGGTCCACCATGTAATCGCTGCGGAGCACCCGCCACTCACCGCCAAAATCGATCGGCTTACCCTTCAGCACCAGTCTGCTGACCACGCTCTGCTTCGGCAGCGCTGCCACAAACTTCTCGCCTTTTTCCTTGGCGCTGTCAAAAAAGCGGAAATCGACCTCCGCATCATTGGCATGTACTGCCGTAGCGATCAGGCTCAGCGCCAGCCATGCGAATGCTTTCTTCATCTTGTCTCTTCCTCGGTGCAATTTTTATGGCATTCAATAATGCCAAGTGATTTTACCGATAACACAAGCATGAAGAAACAGCAGTTATGCAAATAGCGTTGCTTACATGGTGTGCGTCGGCCGCGTGGAATTGATCGCGCCGGCCAGCAGGGTTTCGATACGTTCACGCGCCTGTTTGCCGGCATCGTTGGCCGCAAACTCGATGCCCACGCCCTGACTGCGGTTGGTATTGCCGGCCGCCGGGGTGATCCACACCACCTTGCCCTGCACCGCCACCTTCTGCGGGTCGTCCAGCAGCGTCAGCAGCAGGAACACCTCGTCATTCAGGTTGTAGCTGCGGGCGGTGGGCACGAAAATGCCGCCGTTGCCAAGAAAGGGCATGTAGGCGGCGTAGAGCGCGCTACGCTCCTTGATGGCCAGCGACAGCACGCCGGGGCGGGCGTGTTCGGGTTTGTCAGCCGGGTCGTTGCGGGCGGGCATCGGGGAATCGGTCATCAGTTTTTGCCGCTGAACACTTTCAGGTAGTGCATCAGCAGGGCCTCCAGTTGTAAACGGGTTACCAGCGTATGCTGGCCGAAAGGCTGCAACAGGTCGAGTTCGCGCTGGCAGTGCATCAGCTGCGGCAGGTCCAGGCGCGGCAGCAGGCGCTCCATCGCCGGCTGCATATCCGGATAATAGCGAACCCGGCCGGCCAGCTTCAAACCAGCCAGATCATGCAGCCACTTGGCCAGCCATGACAACGGCACCGCCAGTGGCAGTTTGTGGCGGTCGAGCTTTTCCATGGCCGCCAGCACGCTGCCCATGCCGATCTGGGTCAGCGCCTGTACGAAATCCTGACGCACCGTGGCCAGCTCGGCGTCATGCTCGAACACCGGCATGCCGCCGTGGAACGCCAGCTCGCTGGCCGCATCGGCCATGCCCTGCTGCTGCAGCCAGGCCAGGGCCTCGCCTGCTGCCGGGGCGCTGAGCGGAAACTGGCGACAGCGGCTCTTGATGGTGGGCAGCAGCCGTTGCGGTGCATCGGCCACCAGCAGGAACACCACGTCCGCCGGCGGCTCTTCCAGCACTTTCAGCAAGGCATTGGCCGCTGCCGGGTTGAGGCTTTCCGCCGGTTCCACCACCACCACGCGCAGGCCGCCGCGATGCGAGGACAGGTGGGCGAATTCGATCACCTCGCGCACGCCGTCGATCTTGATCACCGGCAGCTTGCGACGCGCGGCCTTGCCTTCCTTGCCCTCGTCGTCCTCATCCTCCACCAGCGGTGTCAGGTGGCGGTAGTCCGGGTGGTTGCCGGCATCGAACCAGTGGCAGGCCTGGCACTGGCCGCAGGCGTGGTGATCCGGCTGGCGGTTTTCGCACAGCAGCGCCCTGGCCACCTCGGCGGCAAACTCGCTCTTGCCGATGCCGGCCGGGCCGGTAAACAGCCAGGCATTGGGCAGCCGCTCGAAATGTGCGGCCAACCTTTGCCAGTCGGCGTATTGCCACGGGTAGCGCATCAGGCGACTTTCTGCTCGGCCAGTGCGGCGGCGATGCGCTGCTGCAGGTAGTCGATCGGGCTGCTGGCATCCAGTACCAGGAAGCGCTGCGGGTTGGCCTGCGCGCGCGCCAGGTACATCTGGCGTACACGCTGGTGGAAGTCCTCGCGCTCCTGTTCGAAACGGTCCGGCAGGCGGGTGCCTTCCAGCCGCGCACGCGCCACTTCCAGCGGCACGTCCAGCAGGATGGTGAGATCCGGCTGCAAGCCCTGCTGCACCCAGTTTTCCAGCACCGCGATGCGGTCTGCCGGCACACCGCGTCCACCGCCCTGGTAGGCGAAGGTGGCGTCGGTGAAGCGGTCGCTCACCACCCAGTTGCCGGCAGCCAGCTGCGGGCGGATCACGGTGGAGATCAGCTCCTGGCGGCTGGCGAACATCAGCAGGGTTTCGGTATCCAGCGTGGCGTCGGTGTCGATGTCCAGCAGGATCTCGCGCAGCTTTTCGCCCAGCGGGGTGCCGCCCGGTTCGCGGGTGAACACGGCGTCGATGTCCTGCTGCTGCAGCCAGTGGCGGATGAAGTTGAGATGGGTGCTCTTGCCGGCGCCATCCAGGCCTTCCAGCGTGATGAAGCGTGCGGTGGACATTATTGGCCCTTCTTCAGAATGTATTGGCGGACGGCGGCGTTGTGCTCGTCCAGTGTTTCGGAAAATTTCGACTCGCCGCTGCCGTCGTTCTTGGCAACGAAATACAGCGCGTGGCTGGGCGTGGGGTTGGCCGCAGCCTGCAGCGAGGCGCGCCCCGGCAGCGCAATCGGCGTCGGCGGCAGCCCGTCGCGGGTGTAGGTGTTGTATGGCGTGTCGCGGCGCAGGTCGGCCTTGCCGATGCTGCCGTGATATTGCTCGCCCATGCCGTAGATCACCGACGGGTCGGTCTGCAGCCGCATGCCTACCCGCAGCCGGTTGACGAATACGCTGGCCACCATGCCGCGGTCGGCTTCGCTGGCGGTTTCCTTTTCCACCAGGCTGGCCATGATCAGCAGCTGGTAGGCATTGGTATAAGGAGCGTCGGCAGCCCGCCCTTCCCAGGCCGCCTGCAACTGCTGCTGCAGCGCGTGGAAGGCCTGCTTGTAGACCGCCATATCGCTGCTGCCCGGGGTGTAGAAGTAGGTGCTGGGGAAGAACAAGCCTTCCGCCACGCCGCCGTTGATGCCCATTGCCGCCAGGATCTGGCTGTCGGACCAGTCCGCGGTGTCATGCTGCAGGTCGTTTTCCCGCTGCAGCGCACGGCGGAACTGGCGCAGGTTCCAGCCTTCGATGATGGTAACGCTGGACTGGTCCGGGTGGCCCTCGCCAAAGCGCGACAGGTACTGCCACATGGCGGTGGCGTTGCCGAACTGGTACAGGCCGGGCTTGAGCCTGCGGTCCACGCCCATCATGCGCGACAGCAGCGACATCACCCAGCGGTTGCGGATGGCGCCGTCTTCCTCCAGCGCGCGCGCGACCTGGCTCATGGTGCGGTTGGGGCCCACGGTCACTGCGTAGGGCTGTTTGGGCGGCACCACCGGCACCACCACCACCCAGGCCAGCCACAGGGCGAGCAAGGTGGCCAGCAGGGCCAGGGCCTGGAAAATCTGTCGAATCATGTTGCCTGTCTGGAGGTTATGCGCTTGTTACCGGCACAGGCCGCCGGCGGCCTGCGAGATCGCGCGTGATGATACCACGCGACGGCGCTGCCCCCGTGGCGGCAAGCCCCAGGCGTTGCGCCCCCGGCACGCGCTCAGGCGGATGGCTGCAGCACCACGCCGTAGCTGCCGGCCACACCGCCTTCCGGCAGCGGCTTGAGGCGCAGCACGCCTTCCGGCAGGTTCAGGTGCAGGCGCATGTCGCCGCGCCGCCAGGCCGCCCAGGCGGCCTCGTCCGGCTGCGCGCCGTCGATAGTGACGATGCACTCGGACAGCGCCAGCAGCTCGCGGTCGTCCACCAGCGCCGGCTCGCCGCCGATCTCGATGAACAGGCGGCCATCGTCGTCCAGGTAAGCCAGCCGCGGCCGCTCGGCATCCAGGTCCGGCACCAGCTGCCAGCCCTGCGACCAGCGGCGGGCGATGAACGGCGCCACGTCCAGTGCCACATACACCTTCTGCGGCCCGTTCTGTACATAGAAGCGCCCCTCGCCATCGCGGCTGTAGTTGCGCTGGAAGAATTCGACGATGGCCGGCTGCGACAAGCGCTCCTCGCGCAGCCACCACTGGCCGCGCGCATCCAGCCGCAGCCAGCCGAACACCGCCGGCACATTCGGCCATTTGGCCATGGCGGCCAGTACACTGTTATCCATAATTCCCTCCCCATCGCGCCTCACGGCCTGTGGCCGTGGCACGCTTACACGCCGCGCAACACTTCTACCGGTGAAGTGCGGCTGATGGTTTTCAATAATGGCGATGCGGCCAACACCACCAGCAGCGCGCCGGCGGCCAGACCCATTATCGGCAGCAGCCAGTTGGGTGCAAACGGCAAATCGAACAGTTTCACCGCCACCACACTGCCCACCGCCATGGCGCCGATGCCGGCCAGCAGGCCGGCCAGCGCGCCCAGCGCCCCCAACTCGGCCAGCAGCACGCTGCGCACCTGGGCGCGCGATGCCCCCAGTGCGCGCAGCAAGGCGGCGTCGGCGAGGCGCTCGTGGCGGGTGGTGGACAGCGCCGCCCACAGCACCAGAATGCCGGCCAGCAGCGTCAGCGCGAACATCGCTTCCACCGCCAGCGCCAGCCGCTCGATCACCCCGCGCACCTCGCGCACGATCACGCTGATGTCGATCACCGTCACATTCGGCAGCGCCGCCACCAGCCGGTTGTTGAAGCCGGCATCCGGCGCGCGGTAGCTGGCGATGTAGCTGGCGTTTTCCTGCCCCAGCCAGCCCGGCGGCCCCAATACGAAGAAATTGGGCTGGAAGCTGTCCCACGCCACCTTGCGCAGGCTGGTCACCCGCGCCTGGTAGCGGGTGCCGGCCACGTCGAAGCTCAGCATGTCGCCCAGGCGGATGCCCACCGTCTGCGCCAGCCCCGCCTCCACCGAGAACTGCGGCTGGCGGCTGCCCGCCGGCCACCACTGCCCGGCGCTGATATGGTTGCTGGCATCCAGCGCATCGCGCCAGGACAGGTTGAACTCGCGCTCCACCAGCCGCCGCGCGCGGTCATTCGGATAATCCTGCGGCCGCACCTGGCGCGTGTTGATGCTGAGCAAACGTGCTCTTGTCATGGGCAGCATCTGCGGCGGCGTGCGGCCAACCCTGGTGAACAGCCCGGCCAGCGCCGCGCGCTGTGGCGGCTGCAGGTTGATCAGGAAGGTATCCGGCGCATCCGGCGGTAGCGAGCGCTGCCAGGCGCCGATCAGGTCGTCGCGCACCACGGTCAGCGTCAGCAGCGCCATCAGGCTTACCGCCAGCGCCACCACCTGCAGCACCGCCAGCGCCGGGCGGCGGGCAAGATTGGTCAGGCCATGACGCCAGCCGCTCTGGCTGCCGCCGGCATAGCGCCCCAGCAGCCATACCAGCGCCCAGGCCAGCAGCGCCACCACGGCCAGAAAACCGAACAGCGCCGCCAGCAGCCATACCGCCAGCGTGGCATCCCCCACCTGCCATGCCGCCAGGCTCAGCAAGGCCAGCAGCGCCAGCAAGGGCGCCAGCAGCGAGCTGCCACGGCGCGGCAGATCGGCGCGCAGCACCGCCAGCGCCGGCACCTTGCGCAGCGCCAGCAGCGGCGGCAGCGCAAAGCCGGCCAGCAGGATCAGCGCCGACAGCGGGCCGGACAGCCAGGCCAGCAGCCCGGGCGCCGGCAAGCCTTCACCCAGCCACTGCCGGGCCAGGCTGATCAGCAAGGCCTGCACGCCGTAGCCGGCCAGCGTGCCCAGTCCGCCGCCCAGCAGGGCCAGCCACAGCAGCAGGCTGCCCCATACCGTGGCCACCTCGGCGCTGGTCTGGCCGAAGGCGCGCAGCATCGCCACGCTCTGCCAGTGGCGGTTCAGGTAACGGCGCACCGCCAGCGCCACCGCGGCGGCAGCCAGCGTTACCGACAACACCGCGGACAGGCCGAGGAAGCGCCGCGCCTTTTCCAGCGCCGAGCGCACTTCCGGGCGCGCCTCCTCGATGTCTTCCAGCCGGCTGCCCGCCGGCAGGCGAGGCGCTAGCCACTGCTGCATCACCGCCACCGCCGGCGCCTCGCCGGCCATGAACAGGCGGTAGCGGATGCGGCTGCCCTCCTGCACCAGGCCACTGGCCGGCAGGTCGCCAAGGTTGAGCAACACCCGCGGCACGAAGTTGTACAAGTCCACCGCGCCATCCGGCTCGCGCAGCAGCTCGCCGCTCAGCCGCAGCCGGCGCTGGCCGACACGCAATTCATCGCCCAGCTGCAGGCCCAGCTTCTGCAGCAGCCGGCTGTCGGCCCAGGCTTCGCCCGGCGCCGGGTGCAGCGCGCCCTGGCGTACGCCGGCCGCCGTGCGCAGCTGCACATTGCCGCGCAGCGGGTAGCCGTCGCTCACCGCCTTCAGCGTCACCAGCGTGGCCTGGTCGCGGGCAAACACCATGGAAGGAAAAGTGGCGCTGCGCGCGGTGCGCAGCCCGCCAGCTTCGGCCTGGCGCTGCCAGTCCAGCGGCGCCGGCTCGCGGCCGTTCACCACCAGGTCGGCCGCCAGCAGCTGGCTGGCCTGCCGCGTCAGCGCGCCGTCGATGCGCGCGGAAAAGAACGCCACGCTGCTCATCGCCGCCACCGCCACCAGCAGCGAGAACAGCAGCACGGTAAGCTCGCCGGCACGCAGCTCACGCCACAGCAGGCGCAGTCCCATGCGCAGCGACAGTCGCAGGCTGCCGGCCTTCATGCCTCACCCCGTTGCAGCACGCCGTCGTGCAGCCGGTAGACGGCATCGCAGCGCTCGGCCAGCTCGGCATCATGCGTCACCAGCACCAGCGCGGTGCCGGCCTCTGCATTCAATTCGAACATCAGCGCCACGATCTGGCGGCCGGTCACCGGGTCGAGGTTGCCGGTGGGTTCGTCGGCGAACAGCAAGGTTGGCCGCATCACGAAGGCGCGCGCCAGCGCCACGCGCTGCTGCTCGCCGCCGGACAGGTGGCGCGGGTAGTGTGCCAGCCGTGCGGCCAACCCTACCCGCTGCAGCATGGCGCTGGCAGCTTCGCGTGCATCGCGGCGCCCGGCCAGCTCCAGCGGCAGCATCACGTTTTCCAGCGCGGTAAGCTGCGGCAGCAGCTGGAAGTTCTGGAACACGAAGCCGACGTGCTCGCGGCGCAGCAGCGCGCGGCCGTCCTCGTCCAGTGCCGACAGCTGCTGCCCGGCCAGTTGCACCTCACCAGCGCTGGCGCCGTCCAGCCCGGCCAGGATTGCCAGCAGGGTGGACTTGCCGCTGCCGGAGGCGCCGACGATGGCCACGCTCTGGCCACGGCGGATGTCCAGCGAGACATCGTGCAGGATGCTCAGCGTCTCGCCGTGGTAATCCACTTGCCTCGCCACGTGGCGGGCGCTGAGAATGGCGTCTTGCTGCGAAGGAGTGTTCATGTTGTCCGTCATGTCTGCATTGTGTTCCGGCGCCGCGCGCCGCCTGGTTCCGGCCTGCCTGCTGCTGTGCACCTCCCTGGCCGCCCCCGCGGCGCTGGCGGCCAGGGTGGTGGTGTTCGGCGACAGCATCTCCGCCGGCTACGGCATCAACCCGGCGCAAGGCTGGGTGAAGCTGCTGCAGGACAAGCTGGGGGCACAACACACGGTGATCAATGCCAGCCTGTCCGGCGAAACCACCGCCGGCGGCCTGTCGCGCCTGCCTGCGGTGCTGCAACAGCACCGGCCGGACGTGGTGGTGCTGGAGCTGGGCGGCAACGACGGTCTGCGCGGGCTGCCGCTTATCGAAATGCAGCGCAACCTTTCCAGCATGGCACAACTGGCCAGATCCGCGCATGCCCGCGTACTGCTGATCGGCATGGCACTGCCACCAAACTATGGCCCGGAATACGGCGCCAGGTTCCAGCAGGTGTACCGCGACGTGGCGCGCCAGCAGAAGGCGGCGCTGGTGCCGCTGCTGGTGGCCGGCTTCGAGCGCGACCTCAGCCAGTTCCAGAGTGACGGCATCCACCCGATCGCCAGCGCCCAGCCGCGCATGGTGGCCAATGTGCTGCCCACGCTGCAGCCGCTGCTGCGCCGGCACTGAGCGGGTGCAGACCAGGCAGCCGGCAGCGCCACTGCGGCGCATGCTGGCGCGCTGAACACGATGACAAAACAAAAGCCCTGCCGGATGGCAGGGCTTTGTTCTGCTAATCAAGGTTGGCCGCAGCCAGACAGTGATTACAGGGAAGCGGCGTTCTCGGCCAGGTAGGAAGCCACGCCTTCGGCGGACGGCTTCATGCCTTTCTTGCCCTTGTTCCAGCCAGCCGGGCACACTTCGCCGTGCTCTTCGGTGAACTGCAGGGCGTCTACCATGCGGATCATTTCGTCAACGTTGCGGCCCAGCGGCAGGTTGTTGACAACCTGGTGCTGTACCACGCCGGACTTGTCGATCAGGAAGGAGCCACGGAAGGCCACGCCACCGTCGGCCTCCACGTCGAAGGCCTTGCACAGATCGTGCTGGATGTCGGCTACCAGGGTGTAACCAACCTGGCCGATGCCGCCCTTGTCCACCGGGGTGTTGCGCCATGCGGCGTGGGTGAACTGGCTGTCGATGGACACGCCGATCACTTCCACGTTGCGGGCCTTGAACTCGGCCAGGCGGTGGTCGAAGGCGATCAGTTCGGACGGGCACACGAAGGTGAAGTCCAGCGGGTAGAAGAACACCACGGCGTATTTGCCGGCGCTAGCCTGCTGGAAGGAGTAGTTGTCAACGATTTCGCCATTGCCGAGTACGGCGGAGAAGGCTTTGGAACCATCAAAGAACGGGGCTTGCTTGCCTACGAGTACGGCCATGAGGATCTCCTTGGGTAATGCGGTGTAAATGCTATCCGGTACTTCCGGTTGCTGACGCGGTTATAAATCAGCCCTCCGGAGTGCTCAAATTGAAATTGCCAATTTTGCCGATAGCAACTGGCAATGACTGTGGGCAACCTTCCGTTATATGGCCACCGCCGGCCGGGATTCAAGATGACCATGCAATAAAAAAGGACACCCGGGGGTGTCCTTTTGCCTTTTACGGTCAACCTCAGGCGGTCGGCTCGGCCTTCTGGCGCAGACGCAGGTTCAGTTCGCGCAGCTGCTTCTCGTCCACCGCGTTCGGCGCGTTGGTCAGCAGACACTGGGCGCGCTGGGTTTTCGGGAAGGCGATCACGTCGCGGATCGACTCGGCACCGGCCATCAGGGTCACCAGACGGTCCAGGCCGAAGGCCAGACCACCGTGCGGCGGTGCACCGAACTTCAGGTTGTCCAGCAGGAAGCCGAACTTGTTCTGCTGCTCTTCCGGCGAAATCTTCAGCGCGGCGAATACCTTTTCCTGGATCTCGGCGCGGTGGATACGCACCGAGCCGCCACCGATTTCCCAACCGTTCAGCACCATGTCGTAGGCGCGCGCCAGGCAGGCGCCCGGGTTGCTGTCCATCAGGTCCTCGTGGCCCGGTTTCGGGCTGGTGAACGGATGGTGGCAGGCGGTCCAGCGGTCGTCTTCCTCGTCGTGCTCGAACATCGGGAAGTCCACCACCCACAGCGGGCGCCATTCCTTCACGAAGTAGCCGCCTTCCAGGCCGCGCTCGTGGCCGATCTTGATGCGCAGTGCGCCGATGGCTTCGTTCACTACCTTGGCCTTGTCGGCGCCGAAGAAAATGATGTCGCCGTTCTGCGCGCCGGTACGCTCGATGATGGCCTTGATGCCGTCGGCGGACAGGAACTTCACGATCGGGGACTGCAGGCCCTCCTCGTTCAGCTTGGTAACGTCGTTCACCTTGATGTAGGCCAGGCCCTTGGCGCCGTAGATGGCAACGAACTGGGTGTAGTCGTCGATTTCCTTGCGGCTGATGCCGGAGCCGCCCGGTACGCGCAGGGCTACCACGCGGCCGTTGGCCATGTCGGCGGCGCCGCGGAACACCTTGAATTCTTCCGACTTCATCACGTCGGTCAGTTCGGTGAACTGCAGGCTCACGCGCAGGTCCGGCTTGTCGGAGCCGTAGTAGTGCATGGCGTCGGCGTAGCTCATGCGCGGGAACTTGCCCAGCTCCACGCCCATCACGTCGCGGAAGATCTCCTGCGCCATGTTTTCGGTGATGTCCATGATCTCGTCCTCGTTCAGGAACGAGGTCTCGATATCGATCTGGGTGAATTCCGGCTGGCGGTCGGCACGCAGGTCTTCGTCACGGAAGCACTTGGTGATCTGGTAGTAGCGGTCGAAGCCGGCCACCATCAGCAGCTGCTTGAACAGCTGCGGCGATTGCGGCAGCGCGAAGAACTCGCCCGGATGCACGCGGGACGGCACCAGGTAGTCGCGGGCGCCTTCCGGGGTGGAGCGGGTCAGCATCGGGGTTTCGATGTCGATGAAGCCCTGCTTGTCCAGGTGGTTGCGCACGCCCATGGCCACTTTGTAGCGCAGGCGCAGGTTCTTCTGCATCGCCGGGCGGCGCAGGTCGATCACGCGGTTGGTCAGGCGTACGTTCTCGGACAGGTTCTCGTCGTCGATCTGGAACGGCGGGGTAGCCGCAGCGTTCAGGATCTCGATTTCCTTGGCCAGGATCTCGATCTCGCCGGAGATCATCTTGCTGTTGGCGGTGCCGGCCGGGCGCTCGCGCACGATGCCGGTGATGGACAGCACGAATTCGTTACGTGCGCTGTCGGCGGTCTGGAACGCTTCCGGGGTATCCGGATCGATCACCACCTGCACCAGGCCTTCGCGGTCGCGCAGGTCGATGAAGATCACGCCGCCATGGTCGCGACGACGATGGGCCCAGCCTTTTACCGTAACGGTCTGGCCGAGGTATTTCTTGTCGATGAGTCCGCAATAATCGGTACGCATTGCAATGCCTTATGTGTTGAATTCGGGTAGTTCGGAAGACGATGGCTGACGATGAAGGGGTTGGCCGCACGCATGCGGCCAACCCTGTCAATTTCGCTCGTCGCTCAGTTGAGCGCGGGTGGCGGCGGGCGCCGGCGCCGGCGGCGCCACTACCCCCATCGAAATCACGTATTTCAGCGCTTCGTCCACGCTCATGTTCAGTTCACGCGTGTCGCGTTTGGGCACGATGATGAAGTAGCCGGAAGTGGGATTGGGCGTGGTGGGCACGTAGACGCTCACGTACTCTTCCTCGCCCAGTTCCGCCTTCAGCTGGCCATTGGGTGTGCCGGTCTGGAACGCCACCGTCCAGGCGTCCTGGTGCGGGAAACGCACCAGCAGCGCCTTGCGGAAGGCCTGGCCGGAATCGGACAGCAGGGTATCGCTGACCTGCTTCACGCTGTTGTAGATGGTGCTCACCACCGGCGTGCGGGTCAGGATCAGCTGCCACAGGTCCAGCAGGCGCTGCCCCAGCACGTTGGCCGCCATGAAACCGGTACCCACCAGCACGGCAATCGCCAGCACCACGCCCAGCCCCGGAATATTGAAGCCGAACAGGCTTTCCGGCCGCCAGGCGCGCGGCAGCAGCATGATGGTCTGATCCAGCGTACCGACGATCAGGTTCAGCACCCACAGCGTGATGGTCACCGGCAGCCAGATCAGCACACCGGTAACCAGGTAGCCGCGCAAAGTCAGCTTGATGTGTTTCATGTTGGTATCAGGCACAGCCACCACTACCACACCCGCCGCTGCCGCAGGCCGGCCCGCTGCTGCTGTTCTTGAAGTCGGTTACATACCAGCCGTTGCCCTTGAGCTGGAAGCCAGCCGCGGACAACTGCTTGGCGTAATCGCCACTGCCGCAGGACGGACATTGCGCAATCGGGTCATCGCTCATCTTCTGCAGATGCTCTTTTTGTGCCCCGCACGCAGCACAACGGTATTCGTAAATCGGCATGTTTTACCACTCCAACTACAACCACGATGAATATCGAACTATATTGCAGTGCATCAAAAAGCACCGCAACAAACACGCTCAGAATAATGGGGCCGGTCTGTTACAACCACAAGCGCCGGCTGCCAAACGGGCGATTATATCCGACTGATACGCCAATACAAAAACGGATTCATGGCACTGCAACACAAGCAGGCCAGCATCGCGACCGACCCGCCACCTAACGCTGGCCACCAGCCGGCTTTTTGGAGCTTCCCATGTCCCAAACCCATCTGCCCCTGGCCGGCAAGCGCGGCCTGATCGTCGGCATCGCCAACCAGAACAGCATCGCCTACGGCTGCGCCAAGGTGATGCACGAACTGGGCGCCGAAGTCGCCATCACCTACCTGAACGACAAGGCGGAAAAGTACGTACGCCCGCTGGCCGAAGCGTTGGCCGCACCGCTGGTACTGCCGCTGAACGTGGAAAACCCCGACGAGCTGCAGCAGGTGTTCGCCGCCATCGCCGAAACCTGGGGCCAGCTCGACTTCGTGATCCACTCCATTGCCTTCTGCCCGATGGACGACCTGCACGGCCGCGTCACCGACTGCTCGCTGCCGGGGTTTTTGCAGGCCATGCAGGTGTCGTGCTATTCCTTCATCGAGATGGCCCGCCTGGCCGAGCCGCTGATGCCGCAGGGTGGCACGCTGATCACCATGAGCTACTACGGCTCGGACAAGGTGGTGGAGAACTACAACATCATGGGCCCGGTGAAGGCGGCGCTGGAATCCAGCGTGCGCTACATGGCACACGAGCTTGGCCCCAAGGGCATCCGCGTGCATACCGTATCGCCCGGCCCGCTGAAGACCCGCGCCGCCAGCGGCATCGCCCACTTCGACCAGCTGATCGACAGCGCCATCGAACGGGCGCCGCAGAACCGGCTGGTGGATATCGACGATGTCGGCAACGTCTGCGCCTTCCTGGTATCCGATGCCGCCCGCGCGCTGACCGGCGAGGTCACCTACGTGGATGGCGGCTTCAACATCATGGCCTGATGACGTACGCCCGGCAGCAGCCCCGTCGCCGCCGGGCCCCTTTTGCACAGGAATAACAATATGACCCGCGACGAACACGCTTTTGCCGACATCATCGAACAGGCCAGGGCCAATGGGCCGCGCCCGATGGCGGTGGCGCACCCGTGCAGCAGCGAGGCGCTGCTGGGCGCGGTGGAAGCCGCCGACCACGGCATCGCCACCCCTATCCTGATCGCGCCGCGCGCCAAGCTGCAGAAGTTGGCCGCAAGCCTGGACATCGACCTTTCCCGCTTCGAGGTAATCGACGTGGAGCACAGCCACGCCGCTGCCGAACAGGCGGTGGCGCTGGTGCGCGAAGGCTTTGCCGACATGCTGATGAAGGGTAGCCTGCACACCGACGAATTCATGGCCGCGGTGCTGGACCGCAGCAAGGGCATCCGCACCGACCGCCGCGTCAGCCACATCTTCGTGATGAAGGTGGAAAGCTACCCGCGCTACCTGTTCATCACCGACGCCGCCATCAATATCGAGCCGGACCTGGAAGCCAAGCGCGACATCTGCCAGAACGCCATCGATCTGTGCCAGGCACTGGGCATTGCCCAGCCCAAGGTGGCGATCCTGTCGGCGGTGGAAACCATCAGCCCCAAGATCCGCTCCACGCTGGACGCGGCGGCACTGTGCAAGATGGCGGACCGCGGCCAGATCAAGGGCGGCGTGCTGGACGGCCCGCTGGCCTTCGACAACGCCATCTCGCATGAAGCCGCCGATACCAAGGGCATTACTTCCCCGGTAGCCGGGGAACCGGATATCCTGCTGGTGCCGGATCTGGAATCCGGCAACATGCTGGCCAAGCAGCTGACCTACCTGGCAGCCGCCGCCAGCGCCGGTATCGTGATGGGCGCCCGCGTGCCCATTGTCCTCACCAGCCGGGCCGATGATGCCGCTGGCCGCCTCGCCTCCGCCGCCGTGGCCAACGTACTGGCAGCCCGCCACAAGAAAGCCTGACCATGAGCAAGGCCCTGATCGCCGTCAACGCCGGCTCCGCCACCCTGAAATTCCGTGCCTACTCCCCGGATGGCCGCACGCTGCTGGCGCGCGGCATGGTGGATCACTTCGGCATGGAAGGCGGCGTGCTGGAACTGGATGCCGGCAGCAGCCACCAGCGGCTGACGCTGGCCGGCAGCAGCCGCGACGAGGCGGTCGGCGCCATGCTCAACCTGCTGGCCGACCACGCACTGCAGCCGCTGGCCGTCGCCCACCGCGTGGTGCATGGCGGCGCGGACTATCACGCACCGGTGGTGCTTACCGCCGAGGTGCTGGACGACCTGGCGGCGCTGATTCCACTGGCGCCGCTGCACCAGCCGGTAAGCCTGGCGGTGATGTCGGCCTTTGCCCGCCTGGACCCGCATCTGACGCAGATCGCCTGCTTCGACACCGCCTTCCACGCGCGGCAGCCGGCCATCGCCACCCGTTTCGGCATCGCCCGCCACTGGCACGATGCCGGCATCCGCCGTTACGGCTTTCACGGCCTGTCCTATGCCTCCATCGCCCGCCACCTGCCGGAACTGGGCCTGGCCGACGCCCGCGTGGTAGTGCTGCACCTGGGCAGCGGCGCCAGCGCCTGCGCGCTGCAGGCCGGGCAGAGCATGGCCTCCAGCATGGGCTTTTCCGCCGCGGACGGCCTGATGATGGGCAGCCGCCCCGGCAACCTGGACCCGGAAGTGGTGCTGTACTGGCAGGAACACGAAGGCATGGACGTGGCGGCAGTGCGCCAGGAGCTGTACAAGAAAAGCGGCCTGCTCGGCGTCTCCGGCGGCATTTCCGCCGATATGCGCGAGCTGCTGGCCAGCCGCGACGAGGCGGCGCGCGAGGCGGTGGAGCTGTTCTGCTACCGCGCGGCGCGCGAGGTGGCCTCGCTGGCCACCGCCATGCGCGGGCTGGATGCCATCGTGTTCACCGCCGGCATTGGCGAGCATTCACCGGAAATACGCAACCGCATCCTCAAGCAGCTGGCCTGGCTGGGCTTCGAAGCCGACCTTGCGGCCAACCTTGCGCACGCCACGCGGCTCACCGCCGCCAGCAGCCCGCGCCACGCCTATGTGCTGGCCACCGACGAGGAAGGCGAAATGGCACGCCAGGCCGCGGCCCTGCTGGCTGGCGACGTGGAGCTGTAAGCCGCTGCGGCAGGTACACAACAAACAGCAAAGCCCGCGGCAACGCGGGCTTTAGGCTGCTAACAAAAGTGCCTTGTTTGCACTCTACCGGACCCGGCAAAGCCGGGCCGCTCCAGCTAGACCCTTGAATCGGCAGCCTTCCCATTTACAAAACGAAGTCCTTTCGCGGAGCGAAAGGACTTCGTCAACACTCTCAAGCCCGCTGCAACGCGGGCTTTTTCTTGCCGGACAGGCGCCAGAAACACAAAAGGCCCCGCGTTTGCGGAGCCTTTGCGTTTTCTTTTTGCCGTTGCGGCAGATTAGGCAGCCATTGCCTTAACCTGGGCAGACAGACGGCTCTTGTGGCGAGCAGCCTTGTTCTTGTGGAACACGCCTTTGTCTGCAATACGGTCGATCACTTTGGTGGAAGCCTGGAATACTGCACGGGCGGCAGCCTTGTCGCCAGCTTCAACAGCCTTGATGACTTTCTTAACGGCAGTGCGGAACGCAGTACGCAGGCTAGCGTTGTGCGCGCGCTGCTTCAGAGCCTGGCGAGCACGTTTGCGAGCTTGTGCGCTGTTAGCCATGTGTTTCTCCTGATGAGCGGAATCTGAAACCGGCGATTCTAAGCCCTAACATGAGGTTTTGCAACAACAAACCCAGCCGCGTAAACTGGCGGCCGTTTTGCCGTTCCAACCTGCCCTGTTCCCATCAAAACATGAACTTGCTAAAAGCCCTGGCCAGAGTCAGCAGCATGACCCTGGTATCGCGCATTCTCGGCTTCGTGCGCGACACGATTACCGCGCGCATATTTGGCGCCGGTCTTGCCACCGATGCCTTTTTTGTTGCCTTCAAACTGCCCAACCTGCTGCGCCGCATTTTTGCCGAAGGCGCTTTCTCGCAAGCTTTCGTACCGGTGCTGGCGGAATACAAGGAACAGCGCGGCGAGGAAGCCACCCGCGTATTCCTGGCACACATCGCCGGCACGCTCAGCGTGGTGCTGGCCGTTGTGACGGCACTGGGCATGCTGGCCGCACCGTGGATCATCTGGATCACCGCGCCGGGCTTTGCCGACAACCAGGGCAAGATGGACCTGACCAGCCAGCTGCTGCGCATCACCTTTCCTTACATCCTGTTCATTTCGCTGTCGTCGCTGGCCAGCAGCGTGCTCAACACCTGGAACCGTTTCTCGGTGCCGGCGTTCACCCCCACGCTGCTGAACATCTCCTTCATCATCTGCTCGCTGCTGCTGACGCCGTATTTTCATCCGCCGGTGCTGGTGCTGGGCTGGGCGGTGTTCATCGGCGGCGTGGCGCAGCTGTTGTACCAGCTGCCCTATCTGAAGCAGCTGGACATGCTGCCACTGCCGCGGCTGGATCTGCGCGATGCCGCGGTATGGCGCGTGATCAAGAAAATGGGCCCGGCCATCCTGGGGGTGTCCATCGCCCAGGTGTCGCTGGTGATCAACACCATCTTCGCCTCCTTCCTCACCTCCGGCAGCGTGTCGTGGATGTACTACGCCGACCGGCTGATGGAATTCCCCACCGGTGTGCTGGGCGTGGCGCTGGGCACCATCCTGCTGCCGTCGCTGTCCAAGTACGCCGCCCGTGGTGACGAGGCGCGCGAGGAGTTCAGCCACCTGCTGGACTGGGGCATCCGCCTGTCGCTGCTGCTGGCGGTGCCGTCGTCGGTGGGCCTGGCGGTGCTGTCCAAGCCGCTGATCGCCACCCTGTTCATGTATGGCAAATTCAGCGCGCTGGATGCGCTGATGACGCAGCGCGCGCTGATCGCCTACGCGGTGGGCCTCACCGGCCTGATCGTGGTGAAGGTGCTGGCGCCCGGCTTCTACGCGCGGCAGAACATCAAAACCCCGGTGAAGATCGGCATCACCACGCTGATCGCCACCCAGCTGATGAACCTGGTGTTCATCGGCCCGCTGGCGCATGCCGGCCTGTCGCTGTCCATCGGCCTCGCCTCCTGCCTGAACGCCGGCCTGCTGTACCACCAGCTGAAAAAGCACGGCATCTACCGCCCGGATAGCGGCTGGAGCCGCTTCGTGCGCCAGCTGCTGATCGCCTGCGCGGTAATGGCCGGCGTGCTGATCGCCATCCAGGCCGGCTTCAGCATCGACTGGCACGGCCACAGCTGGCAGCGCGCGCTGTGGCTGATGCTGCTGGTCGGCATCGGCGCAGTGGCCTACTTTGGCGCGCTGTTCGCGCAGGGCCTGCGCCCGCAGCAGTTCATGCGCCGGGTGCACTGACTACAATAAACAGCATGCGGCCAACCTCAAGGTTGGCCGCGGCACGAGGAAGCACCATGACCCCGACTTACACGCCAGAGTTTTCCCCGCTGGGCAAGAAGGTGGACTACCAGGACCACTACGACGCCAGCCTGCTGTTCCCCATCGCCCGCCAGCAAAAGCGCGACGAGATCGGCGTGACGGCAGACGCGCTGCCATTTGCCGGCGTGGACCTGTGGACCGGCTACGAGCTGTCGTGGCTGAACGGCAAGGGCAAGCCGCAGGTGGCCATCGCCACCTTCCGCATCCCGGCCGACAGCCCGCGGCTGATCGAATCCAAGTCGTTCAAGCTGTACCTGAACAGCTATAACCAGACCCGCATCGACAGCTGGCAGCAGGTGGCGGCGCAGCTGGAGCTGGACCTGTCCAATGCCGCCGGCGCCAAGGTGGTGGTGAGCCTGCTCTCCCCCGCCGAGTTCGGCCGCGAACAGATCGTGGAGCTGGCCGGCGAGAGCATCGACGAGCTGGACATTGCGGTGGACAACTACGCGCCGTGCCCGGATACGCTCAAGGCCGATGCGGCCAACATGGTGAGCGAAACGCTGACCTCGCAGCTGCTGAAATCCAACTGCCTGGTCACCGGCCAGCCGGACTGGGGCAGTGTCGCCATCAGCTACACCGGCCCGCAGATCGACCGCGAAACCCTGCTGCGCTACCTGATCGGCTTTCGCCAGCACAACGAATTCCACGAGCAGTGCGTGGAGCGCATCTTCGTGGACGTGCTGCGCGCCTGCGCGCCGCAGCGGCTTACCGTGTACGCGCGCTACACCCGCCGCGGCGGCCTGGACATCAACCCCTGGCGCAGCAACGACCCGGCGGCACAAACGCCGGACAATGTGCGCACCGCACGGCAGTAAGCCTGCGGCCAACGTTGGCCGCAAGCTGCCCGCCGCTGTTAAAATCGGCGCCTGATTTTTCATTGCCAACCGTTTACGGGTATACCAAACACCATGGCTCAATACGTGATGTCCATGCTCCGCGTGAGCAAGATCGTCCCTCCCAAGCGCCAGATCATCAAGGACATTTCCCTGTCCTTCTTCCCCGGCGCCAAGATCGGCCTGCTGGGTCTGAACGGCGCCGGTAAATCCACCGTGCTGAAGATCATGGCCGGGGTGGAAAAGGAATACGACGGCGAAGTGCAGTGGCAGCCGAACCTGAACATCGGCTACCTGCCGCAGGAACCGCAGCTGGACCCGGAAAAAACCGTGCGCGAGGAAGTGGAAAGCGGCATGGGCGCGGTGATGGGCGCGCAGAAGCGCCTGGAAGAGGTTTACGCCGCCTACGCCGAGCCGGATGCCGACTTCGACGCCCTGGCCGAAGAACAGGCCAAGCTGGAAGCCATCATCTCCGCCGGCGCCGGCGACAATATCGAACTGCAGCTGGAACTGGCCGCCGACGCGCTGCGCCTGCCGCCGTGGGATGCCAAAATCGGCCCGCTGTCCGGCGGTGAAAAACGCCGCGTGGCACTGTGCAAGCTGCTGCTGTCGCAGCCGGACATGCTGCTGCTGGACGAACCGACCAACCACCTGGATGCCGAATCGGTGGAATGGCTGGAGCAGTTCCTGGTGCGCTTCCCCGGCACCGTGGTGGCAGTAACCCACGATCGCTACTTCCTCGACAACGCCGCCGAATGGATCCTGGAACTGGACCGCGGCGAAGGCATTCCGTGGAAGGGCAACTACTCCAGCTGGCTGGAGCAGAAAGAGGCGCGCCTGGAGCAGGAAGCCAAGGGTGAAGCCGCGCGCATGAAGGCGATGAAGCAGGAACTGGAATGGGTACGCCAGAATCCGAAAGGCCGCCAGGCCAAGTCCAAGGCGCGTCTGGCCCGCTTCGAGGAGCTGTCCAGCTTCGAACACCAGAAGCGCAACGAGACCCAGGAAATCTTCATTCCGGTGGCCGAGCGCCTGGGTAATGAAGTGATCGAATTCGACGGCGTGTCGAAAGGCTTCGGCGACCGCCTGCTGATCGACAACCTGTCGTTCAAGGCCCCGCCAGGCGCCATCGTCGGCATCATCGGCCCCAACGGCGCCGGTAAATCCACGCTGTTCAAGATGATTGCCGGCAAGGAACAGCCGGATGCCGGTGCGGTGAAGATCGGCCAGACCGTGCAGATGGCCTTTGTCGAGCAGAGCCGCGAAGGCCTGGAAGGCGACAAGACCGTGTTCGAGGACGTATCCGGCGGCGCCGACATCCTCACCGTGGGCAAGTTCGAGATGTCCAGCCGCGCCTACCTCGGCCGCTTCAACTTCAAGGGTGGCGACCAGCAGAAGAAGGTGGGCATGCTCTCCGGCGGCGAACGCGGCCGCCTGCACCTGGCCAAGACCCTGCTCAAGGGTGGCAACGTGCTGCTGCTGGATGAACCGTCCAACGACCTGGACGTGGAAACCCTGCGCGCGCTGGAAGACGCGCTGCTGGAATTCGCCGGCACCGTGTTCGTGATCTCCCACGACCGCTGGTTCCTGGACCGTATCGCCACTCATATCCTGGCGGCGGAAGGCGAATCGCAGTGGACCTTCTTCGACGGCAACTACCAGGAGTACGAAGCCGACAAGAAGAAACGCCTGGGCGAGGAAGGTGCCAAGCCCAAGCGCATCCGCTACAAGCCGATTACCCGCTAAGCCTTGCGGCCAACCCTGGCCACCCCGCACAAGCCCGCGCCCGCTGCGCGGGCTTTTTGCATGGCATGTCCAGATTTGCGACCAGGGTATACATATTTGCTACCGGGGGTTTGGCAGGACAGTTATGGATGCAGTAGAACCGCTGCCACACAGGCCCATTGCGGACTGACAAAACGAAGAGGAGACCTCATGAAGTTCAAGACTGCACTGATCGCCGCCGCGGCATGCGCGCTGCCGGTACTGGCCCAGGCTGAAGTGGTACGCATCGTGACCGACGTCAGCTACCCGCCGTTCTCCAAGCAGGCCGCCGACGGCAGCATTACCGGTTTCGACCCGGACATTGCCCGCGCCGTTTGCGCCGAGGCCAAGCTGCAGTGCGATCTGAAAGCCATGGACTTCGACGGCATCATCCCGGCGCTGCAGGCCAAGAAATACGATGTGGCCATCGCCTCGATGAGCATCACCCCGGAGCGTGCCAAGGTGGTGAACTTCAGCGATATGTACTTCAACGTGCCGGGCCGCCTGCTGGCCAAGGAAGGCACCAAGATCGACGACGCCTGGTACAAGGGCAAGAATATCGGCGTACTGCGCAGCGCGGTACAGGAGCAGGAAGGCATCGCCAAGCTGAAGCCCAAGGGCGCCAGCATCAAGATCTACGGCAAGATCACCGACGCCTTCCTCGACCTGTCCAGCAACCGTCTGGACGCGGTTTTCCTGGAATCCACCGTGGGTGAGGAAGACTTCCTGAAAACCCCGAAGGGCAGGGGCTACGCCTTCGTGGGCCCGGTGTTCAACGACCCCAAGTTCTACCAGGGCTGCGGCATTGCCGTGCAGAAGGGCAACAAGGAGCTGCTGGCCAAGATCAACGTGGCGCTGAAGAAGATTCTGGCTGACGGCACCTACAAGAAGATCCAGGGCAAGTACTTCAAGAACGACATCTACCCGTTCAAGAACTAAGCGGCACCGCCTGGCAAGGGCAGCGGCAGCCGCCCTGTTCCCGCACACAACCCCGCACCGTAGCCCGGTGCGGGGTTTTGCTTTTGCCGCCGCCGGTTTTGCATCTGCAGCATGAAAATCTCTCATGCCCCGTTGGTGATTAATCATTTGTGGGCGCATCAGCACGCCAGTAGCCTTGTTTCAACGGCCCCCCCCCTGCGCCGCACATACAACGAGAACTGGAGAACGTCATGAATTGCAAGCATGCCCTCGCACTGTCCCTGCTGTGTTCCCTGCCCCTGCTGGCCCAGGCCCAGGCAGTGCGCATCGTTACCGATGTCAGCTACCCGCCGTTCTCCAAGGTCAACCCGGACGGCAGCATCGTCGGCTTCGATCCGGACATCGCCCGCGCCGTGTGTGCCGAGGCCAGGCTGCAGTGCGAGATCAGCACCATGGACTTCGACGGCATCATCCCGGCGGTGCAGGCCAAGAAGTTCGACATGGCCATCGCCTCGATGAACATCACCCCGGAACGCGCCAGGGCGGTGGATTTCAGCGATATGTACTTCAACATCCCCGGCCGCCTGGTCGCCAAGCAGGGCACCAAGGTGGACGACGCCTGGTTCAAGGGCAAGACCATCGGCGTGCTGCGCACCTCCATCCAGCGCGAGGAAGCCACCGCCAAGTGGGTGCCCAAAGGCGTGAAGCTGAAGCTGTACAGCAAGGTGACCGACAGCTTTCTCGACCTGACCAACCAGCGACTGGACGCGGTGTACCTGGATGCCAACGTCGGCGATGAGGACTTCCTGAAAAAGCCGATGGGCAAGGGCTATGCCTTTGTCGGCCCGGTCTACAACGACCCCAAGTACTACATGGGTAGCGGCATGGCGGTGCAGAAGGGCAACAAGGAGCTGCTGGCCAAGGTGAACGCCGCGCTGAAGAAGATTCTGGCCGACGGCAGCTACAAGAAGATCCAGAACAAGTACTTCAGCTACGACATCTACCCGTTCAAGTAAGCCTCCTACCCGCCTGCCGCCGGGGCGCCCTGCCCCGGCATGAAAGCCCGCCATGACCCGTACCGCCTACGCCGAGATAAATCTGTCCGCCCTGCGTCACAACTACGCGCTGGCCAGGCGCCAGCTGCCGCACACCCATGTGTGGGCAGTGGTGAAATCCAACGGCTACGGCCATGGCCTGCTGCGCGTGGCGCAGGCGCTGCCGGATGCCGACGGCTTTGCACTGATCAACCTGGACGACGCGCTGGCGCTGCGCCATGCCGGCATCGGCGCGCGCATCCTGCTGCTGGAAGGCGCCATCGAGGCGCGCGAGCTGGAGGAAGCCGCCGCCTGGCAGCTGGACGTGGTGGTACGCTCCGAGCACCAGCTGCAGTGGCTGCGTGCTTGCGGCCAACCTTTGCGGGTGTGGGTCAAGGTGAATACCGGCATGAACCGCTTCGGCTTCGTGCCGGAGCGCGCCATCGAGGTGGTGGCCGAGCTGCGTGCGCTGGGCTGCGAAGTGGCCGGGCTGATGACGCACTTCGCCTGCGCCGATGACCTGGCGATCCGGCTGGATGCGCCATGGCAGCGCTTCATGCAGGCGGTGGAGGCCACCGCCCTGCCGTTCACCGCCGCCAACAGCGCCGCCACCCTGCGCGCCGGCTTCACCCACGGCGCCGCGGTGCGCCTGGGCGGCCTCTTGTACAACAACAACCCGTTCTACCCCGACACCAGCCTGTGGCTGCAGGGACTGCGCCCGGTGATGCGCTTTGCCGCTCGCATCGTGCACACCAGCGAGCTGGCCGCCGGCGACAGCATTGGTTATGGCGCCGCCTACACCGCCGAGCGCCCGATGCGCATCGGCATTGTGGGTGCCGGCTATGGCGACGGCTATCCGCGCGCCGCGCCCAGCGGTACCCCGGTGTTGGTAAACGGCTGTCGCGTACCGCTACTGGGGCGGGTGGCAATGAACGTGCTGGCCATCGACCTCAGCGCGCATCCGGAGGTGGATATCGGCGACGAGGTGACGCTATGGGGCGATGCAGCACTGCCTTGCGACGAGATTGCCTGGCGCTGCGGCACCATCAGCGAAGAGCTGCAATGCGCATTGACTAGCCGGCTGCCGATACGGCAGATTGTGGCGGACCATACTCTGCCCCGCCTGCCCGATGAACAAACTGCCCCCGCTGAATGCGCTGCGTATCTTTGAAGCGGTTGCCCGCCTGCAAAGCTTCACCAAGGCCGCCGAAACGCTGTGCCTGACCCAAAGCGCGGTCAGCCACCAGGTGCGCAACCTGGAAGAACACTTCGGTTTTCCCTTGCTGGTGCGCAGCCAGCGCGGCATTGCGCTGACGCCGGAAGGCGCCACCCTGCAGCACTGTCTGCATACCAGCCTGCAGCAGATCGACGATACCTGCCGCCAGCTCAGCCAGCGCCAGCACAGCATCCGCATCAAGTCGCCACCGTCCATCGCCGTGCGCTGGCTGGTGCCGCAGCTGCAGCAGTTCAAGGCGCAGTTTCCCGACCTGGACATCAATGTCAGCACGGTATGGGAAGAAAAACCTGCCTTCGACTGGGGGCTGTTCGACCTGGCCATCCAGTACGGTGACGGCGACTGGCCCGGCGTCACCGTGGAGCTGCTGCACCGCGAGGAACTGACCCCGGTAGCTTCGCCCGCCCTGCTCGCCGACAAGCGCCAGTTGCAGATGGCCGACCTGGCCGACTACCCGCTGATCCACACCAGCCGCGACCGCCACGACTGGGAGCTATGGCTGGATGCGCCGTGGCCCAAAGGGCAGAAAGAACTGCTGTTCGATGCCGACGTGATGGGCATCGAGGCCGCGCGCCACGGCCTGGGCATCGCCCTGCTGGACCCGTTCATCGTGCAGGATGCGCTGGCCGACGGCAGCCTGGTCACCCCCTGCGAGCGCACCGTGCCATCCGGCAAGGGCTACTACCTGGTACTGCCGCCACACGAGCGCCATGTGCGCCGGGTGCAACCGCTGGTGCGCTGGCTGCAACAGGCGGCCTGAAACAAAAAAAAGCCCGCAATAGCGGGCTTTTGCTTGTACGGCAAACCGGCCTATCAACCGATGTAGTAGCCGTCGCTGCTCTCACGTTTGGCGATGTTGTAGCTATCGCCGCTCTCGCGCTTGGCGAGGAAGTAGTTGTCGCTGCTTTCGCGTTTGGCGATGTTGTAGCTGTCGCCGCTCTCGCGCTTAGCGAGGAAGAAGTTGTCGCTGCTTTCGCGTTTGGCGATGTTGTAGCTGTCGCCGCTTTCGCGCTTGGCGAGGAAGTAGTTGTCGCTGCTTTCACGCTTGGCGATGTTGTAGCTGTCGCCGCTCTCGCGCTTGGCGAGGAAGTAGTTATCGCTGCTTTCGCGCTTGGCGATGTTGTAGCTGTCGCCGCTCTCGCGCTTGGCGAGGAAGAAGTTGTCGCTGCTTTCGCGTTTGGCGATGTTGTAGCTGTCGCCGCTCTCGCGCTTGGCGAGGAAGTAGTTGTCGCTGCTTTCACGCTTGGCAACAGTTGCAGACTGGGCGGCGGTTTCTGCCTGGGCAGCACCGGCAAACACGGCAAAAATAGAAGCAATCAGTACGAGCTTTTTCATGATCATATCCTTTATTCAATACGCGGCCAGGTACTTTTAGGCCAAATTATTCAGTTTTTCCGCCTTGTCAACATGGCAGGCTAGACACTTCCTCTACTGCGTCACGCCTTTGCTCTACTTGTTCTGTCTTGTAATGTAGTAACTATAGTTACTATCTAAGCTAGGATAAAGCACAAAGATTCGAATTATTAGTTCTGGTTTTTCGAACAAAGTTCAAAATATCTGCAGGAAAGCCGGCTGGCAGGGAAAAACACCCGAACGGGCACTGTGCTGGTGACAGGTTTTGTACGGAAAAACTCAACCTTGCCGGGCGATACGCACAAGCAGCCAGAGGGACACGCCCCACAGCAAGGTGGGCACTTTCAGGCTGCAGGCATAAGTGCCAGCTGGCTCCAGCCACGCAGCCGGGCATACAGAACCAGGCCTGCAATATCAAAAAGCCCGCAAGGCGGGCTTTTTGTACGGATGCTCAGGAAAGCGAACACGGCATGTCATGCGTTAGCTGATATACCAGGAGTCGCTGCTTTCGCGCTTGGCGATGTAATAGGCATCGCTACTTTCGCGTTTGGCGATATACCACGGATCATTGCTTTCGCGTTTGGCGATGTACCAGGAATCGCTGCTCTCGCGCTTGGCGAGGAAGTAGGCATCACCACTCTCGCGTTTGGCGAGGAAGTAGGCATCACCACTCTCGCGTCTGGCGAGGAAGTAGGCATCGCCACTCTCGCGTCTGGCGAGGAAGTAGGCGTCGCCACTCTCGCGTTTGGCGAGGAAGTAGGCATCGCCACTCTCGCGTTTGGCGAGGAAGTAGGCATCACCACTCTCGCGTTTGGCGATGTACCACGAATCAGAGCTTTCACGCTTGGCGATGTAATAGGCATCGCTGCTTTCGCGCTTGGCCATATACCAAGAGTCGCTACTTTCGCGTTTGGCTGTCATTGTCTGCGCATCCTGACCTTCATCCGAAGCCGGGGTGCTGGCGGCCAGAGCCGTTCCTGCAGACAAGGTTAAAAGAGAAGCAAGCAGTATCAGCTTTTTCATGATGTGTTCCTTTCAAGAGCTAGCTGCACTTGTCGGATTCCACCCCTCACCCCGTACTTGTTGGCTCCAGCTCTGGCTGCCAAGCAATGCGCTCGCGCTCAAGCCGGTTGTCCTGCGTACTTGTTCTGATGCGCTAACTATAGAAAGCGCATCGGGCGCGAACAGTACAATTATTCGAAGTCGGCATGCAGATTTCTTCAACGAAATAGTTAAAACTTATTAACTAAACAATTGCGACTGAATGCCCACTTGCAGAAACTCGCCCCGGCTGTCATCCAGGCCGTAACCACGGCTTTCCACACCTGACACGCGCTGCCGGGCATAAAAAAAGCTCCCGCTGGCGGGAGCTTTTTTTGCCGTATCAACACTTCATCTAGACGGCATCCGCATCGAACACCCAGGCATCCATGGTAACGGACGCATATTCGATGCCGCGGTGCAGGCTGCGGGCCGGGCGGCCAGCTGCCGCGCCCATGGCGAAGAACAGCGGCAACAGGTGTTCGTCGGTGGGGTGGTTCTGCTTCGCAAACGGTGCATCCGCCTGCCAGTTCAGCAGTGCCGGCACATCGCCGCGCTGCAGGCGCACCGCGATCCAGTCGGCAAATGCCTGCGCCCACGGCTGGGCCGGCGTACCCGGAGCGCCCAGCGCGTACAGATTGTGGGTGATGCTGCCGGAGCCGATGACCAGGATGTCCTGTGCGGCCAACCCTGCCAGCGCCTGGCCCAGCCGGTAATGCGCGGCGGCATCCTGGCGCGGCTGGGTGGACAGCGTCACCACCGGGATATCCGCCTCCGGATACATCGTCAGCAGCGGCACCCAGCCTCCGTGGTCCATGCCATCGGCCGGGTCGTGCTGGTGGGCAATGCCGGCGGCAGACAGCGCGTCGCTTACCTGCTGCGCCAGCGCCGCGTCACCGTGTGCCGGGTAGCTCAGGCGATACAGCTCGCGCGGGAAGCCACCGAAATCATGCACGGTGCGCCACTGCGGTGCGCTGCCGATCAGCGGCTGCAGCGCCAGGTAGTGCGCGGACATGATCACGATGCCGCGCGGGCGCGGCAGCTTGGCCGCATGCGCCTGCCAGATATGGCGGGCCGGCGATTCGTTGATCAGCACATCCGGGCCGCCGTGGGAGATAAACAGTGGGGCGATAGTCATGGTGTTGCTCCGGCAGGTGCGCTGCGGCCAACGGTCGCAGCGCAATGGAAGATTATCGTGGTGGCCAGCTTAGCGCTGCGGCTTGCCCAGCGGCTTCAGTGCCAGCGCGCCATCACCCAGCAGGGCCTGCACCAGGGCAGCCACCGCCAGGAACACCGGGTATTCCCAGCCACCGCCCTTGTTGCTGAACACCCAGCCGTTGCCGCCGTGGCCGAAGATGGCGGCGCCCAGCAGCAGCGGTACCAGCAGCAGGGCCAGCTGACGGGCAGCCACACCCAGCAGGATCAGCGTGCCGCCGCCCAGCTCCGCCACGATGGTGACGTAGCCCAGCCAGCCTGGCAGACCGATACTGCTGAAGTAACCGGCAGTGCCGGCCGGGGTGAACACCAGCAGCTTCATCAGGCCGTGGGCAATGAACATGATGCCCAGTGCCAGGCGCAGCAGCAGGGCGGCATAGGGTGCGGTGCGGGAGTCGATCATGATGGCTTCCTTCGGGTGGGTGTTGCTGCGTGCTGCAGCGATGGAGTCATTAAACACCTTGCCTGCAAGCGAATAAACCGCTAATCATTAAATGAATTGCTAATCAACAAGAAATAATCCCATGGACAAACTGGTCGCCCTGCGGGTGTTCCACAGCATTCACGAAGCCGGCAGTTTCGTTGCCGCCGCCGGCAGGCTGGAGATGTCCACCGCCATGGTGAGCAAGTATGTGAGCGCGCTGGAGCAGGAGCTGGGCACCCGGCTGATCCAGCGCACCACGCGCCGGCTGGCGTTTACCGAGGCGGGGCTGGATTACGCCCGCCGCGCATCGCTGATCCTGGCGCAGCTGGAAGAAGCCGACGCCGCCGCCATGCAGCAGAGCGTGGAGGCGCGCGGCACGCTGCGCATGGCGGCGCCGCTGTCGTTCGGCATGCGCTACCTGGGCGGCTGGCTGGCCGAACTGCGCCGCCGCCACCCGCAGCTGAAGGTGGAGCTGGAGCTGTCCGACCGCCAGGTGGATCTGGTGGAGGACGGCTTCGACCTGGCGCTGCGCATCAGCACCCAGCCGCTGGGTGGCGGCATGATCGCCCGCCCGCTGGGGCGCATCCCGCTGCTGCTGTGCGCCGCCCCCGGCTACCTTGCGGCCAACGGTACGCCGCAATCACCACAGGATCTGGCCGGCCACAGCTGCCTGCGCTACCAGCAAGGCAACCACCCGCAGAGCTGGCGCTTCTGGCGCGACGGCGAGGAAAGCAGCATAGAAGTGGACGGCCCGCTGCAAAGCAATAACGGCGATGTGCTGGTCAACGCCGCGATCGCCGGCATGGGCCTGCTCTACCAGCCGCGCTTCCTGCTGGAAGACGCCTTGCAGCGCGGCGAGTTGCTGCCGCTGCTGACGCAGTACACCACCCGCTGTGCCGATGTCTACGTGGTGTATCCTGCCCGGCGCTACCTGCCGCAGAAAGTCAGGGTGCTCATCGAATTACTGCAGGACATGCTGGCCGGCCACAGCGTGCCTGCACCAATGGCCAGCAGCTAGCACGCCACGCCGGCACACCGCTTGCATTAAGCTTGCCCGCCTGCGAGCACGGCAACATGACCAGGCGCAAAACCCGGCATTTGTTGCCAGAATATAAAGAAAGCAAAAACCGGCAGTCCCCAGGACTGGAAAGAAAACACCGGGAAGCAATTAGAGGAGCAGACATGAACAAACACGCCGTGCTGGCCCTGTTGGCCGCATTGAGCTTGCTGCCGGCGGCGCAGGCCGCCGACATGAACAAGGTACTGCGGGTGGCGATGAACGCGCCGGAAACCGGCTTCGACCCGGCCAAGGTATCCGATCTGTACTCCAGCACCATCACCGAAAACATCTACGACCCGCTGGTCAGCTACGACTACCTGGCGCGGCCGGCCAGGCTGGTGCCCAACACCATCAGCGCACTGCCCACCGTCTCGGCGGACGGCAAGGTGTACACCTTCCGCATCAAGCCCGGCATCTACTTTGCCGACGATGCGGCCTTCAAGGGCAAGAAGCGTGAGCTGACCGCCGCCGACTACGCCTACAGCCTGAAACGCCACCTAGACCCCGGCATCAACTCGCCGTGGAGCTACCTGCTGGAAGGCCGCTTCGTCGGCACCGACGAGCTGGTGAAAGCCGCCGGCAAGGGCGCGCTGAACTACGATGCGCCGGTGGAAGGCATCAAGGTAGTGGACAAGTACACGCTGCAGCTGACGCTGCGCGACACCAACTTCAACTTTCTGTCCATCCTCGCCATGCCGGCTTTCGGCGCCGTGGCACGCGAGGTGATCGACGCCAACCGCGACAACACCAACGCCCACCCGGTGGGCACCGGCCCCTACCTGCTGAAAGAGTGGAAGCCGGGCAGCAAGATCGTGCTGGAAGCCAACCCGGGCTTCCGCAAGGTGGTGTTCGACAGCAAGCCGGGCAACGACCCGGTGGACAAGGCGGTGGTGCGGGTGCTGCAGGGCAAGACCCTGCCGCGCATCGGCCGCATCGAGGTAGCGGTCATCGAGGAGGAGCAGCCGCTGTGGCTGTCCTTCCTCAACCGCCAGCTGGACATCAGCGGCATTCCGCAGGCGGCGCTGCAGGAGGCACTGGTGATCGACCCGAAAGACCCGCTCAAGGTGAAGCTGGCCGACAAGTACGCGCGCCAGGGCATGCAGTTGCAACGCATGCAGATGCCGGAAGTCACCTTCCACTTCTTCAATATGCAGGACCCGGTGGTGGGCGGCGACAGCAAGGACAAGATCGCGCTGCGCCGCGCCATCGCCATGGCCTTCCCGGTGAGCGAGACCATCGCCACCATCCGCCGCGGCCAGGCGGTGCCGATGAATTACATCGTGCCGGCCGGGGTGGCCGGCCACAACCCGGCGTTCCGCGGCGCCAGCAAGTATGACCCGGCGGCGGCCAACGCCCTGCTGGACCGCTTCGGCTACCGCATCGGCAGCGACGGCTACCGCAGCCGCCCGGACGGCAAGCCGCTGGCCATCGAGCTGGCCTGCGGCACCAGCGCCACCGACAAGCAGTGGAACGAATACTGGCAGAAGGCCTTCGACAACCTGAAAATCCACCTCACCTTCCGCCAGGGCAAGTGGAACGAGCTGGCCAAGGCCAACCGCCAGGGCAAGCTGCAGATGTGGGGCATGGCCTGGGGGGCGGACTACCCGGACGGCGAGAACTTCATGCAGCTGCTGTACGGCAAGAACGCCGGCGATTCCAACTCCGCCGACTTCAAGAACGCCGAGTACGACCGCCTGTACGAAGCCTCGCTCAAGCTGCCGGACGGCGCGGAACGCAACCGCCTGTACGACGCCATGAACAAGATTGCGGTGGTGCAACAACCGTGGATCTTCGGCGATGTGCGCGTGCGCAATACCCTGGCCCACCCGTACGTGAAGGGGCTGAAGCTGCACCCGCTGCTGAACACCACCTGGCGCTACCTGGACCTGCAGAAATGATCACAGTGGCGGCGGGAGTGTAGACATGCTGGCTTTCATCATCCGCCGCGTGTGGCAGATGGTGCCCACCCTGTTCGGCGTCATGCTGTTGCTGTTCGTGCTGTTCAACTGGGTGGGCGGCGACCCGTCCTACATCCTGGCCGGCAAGAGCCTGAGCACGGAAACCCTGCTCAGCATCCGCCGCCAGCTGGGGCTGGATCTGCCGCTGTGGCAGCAGTTCCTGATCTTCGTGAAGCAGGTGCTGACGCTGGACTTCGGCACCTCCTGGTCCACCCAGCAGCCGGTGTCCGCCATCCTGCAAAGCCGCATCGGCCCGTCGCTGCTGCTCACCGGCGGCATGCTGCTGGTGGGCACCGTGCTGTCGGTAAGCATCGCCGCGCTGGTGGCCTACCTGCGCGGCGGCCTCACCGACCGGCTGGTGACGCTGATCAGCACCTGCGCCATGTCGGTCAGCGCACTGGTGTACATCATTGCCGGGCAGTACTGGCTGGCCTTCAAGTGGGGCTGGTTCCCCATCATGGGCTGGAGCGACAGCCTGCTGGCCAATGTGTTCAGCTACCTGCCGCTGCCGCTGTTGATGGGGGTGATCGTCGGCCTGGCGCCGGACGTGCGCTTCTTCCGCAGCTGCTTCGTCGAGGAGATGAACCACGACTACGTGCGCACCGCCCGCGCCAAGGGCCTGGCCGAGCCGGTGATCATGCTCAAGCACGTGCTGCGCAATGCCATGATTCCGGTGGTGACCTCGCTGATGATGTCGCTGCCCTACCTGATGATGGGCGCCATCCTGCTGGAGACCTTCTTCGGCATTCCCGGCATGGGCAAGGAAGTGGTGATGGCGGTGGACCGCAGCGACTTTCCGGTGATCAAGGCCATCACCATCTACATCGCCATGGCCACCATGGTATTCAACCTGCTAGCCGACATCGTCTACAAACTCATCGACCCGCGCGTGCATCTCGAATAAACCATGATCAACCCGGCCTCCCTACCGCCCGTCAGCAGCGCGCAGCCGCACAACAGTCTTACCCGCCAGGGCTGGCGCCGCCTGCGCCGCGACCGCATCGGCTTTGCCGCGCTGTGCGTGCTGGCCGTCTACCTGCTGATCGCGCTGGGGGCGTGGAGCGGCCTGCTGGCGCGCCACTGGCAGGATGAAGTGGCGGTGTCGTTCGCCCCGCCCACCCTGCTGCGCCACCTGGCGCCACAGCATGTGCAGCTGAACGCCGCCGACATCGATGCGGCCAACCATCAGGCTGCGGCGGCAAGCAGCGCCGCCGACAGCAGCGCCGCCACCGGCGTAAGCGCCAGCGACGACCCGCTGGCCGCCGACATGGCCGCCGCACAGCAGCAGGCCAAACAGTACCGCACCGCCAGCAGCAGCAAGGCGGAGTCGCTGCCGTTCGGTGCCGACCAGCGCGGCCGCGACGTGCTGCAGAAGGTGCTGCAGGGCACCGCCACCTCGCTGCTGGTGGGGCTGAGCGGCGCGCTGCTGGCACTTGCCATCGGCACCGTGCTGGGCGCGCTGTCCGGCTACTTCGGCGGGCTGCTGGACGATGCGCTGATGTGGTTCTACAGCGTGTTCACCTCGCTGCCCGACCTGCTGCTGCTGCTGGCCTTTGCCGCCGTCAGCGGCCGTGGCGTGAACACCATGGTGATGGTGATGGCGCTGACCAGCTGGACCGGCACCTTCCGCCTGATGCGCGCCGAATTCATCAAGCACAAGTGCCGCGAATACGTGCGTGCGGCCAACGCCATCGGCGCCGGCCACGTGCGCCGCATGCTGCACCACATCCTGCCCAACGTCAGCCACCTGCTGCTGGTGCAGTTTTCCCTGCTTACCGTGGCGCTGATCAAGTACGAGGCGGTGATGTCCTTCCTCGGCTTCGGCGTCGGCGTCGGCCAGGTGAGCTGGGGGGCGATGCTGTCCGAAGCACCGTCCGAACTGCTGCAGGGCTACTGGTGGCAGATGCTCACCGTCACCGTGTTCATGTCGGTGCTGGTCACCGCCTTCTCGCTGCTCACCGACAGCCTGCGCGATGCGCTCGATCCCAAAGCGAAATAACACCTACAGTGAAATTGCCCTGAAAGTGACCCAAGCCCACGTGGAACCACCGATGACCCCGCCCACCCCGCCGCTCTTGAGTGTCCGCAACCTGCGCGTCAGCTTCCGCGACGAGCACGGCCACTGCGTGGAAGCGCTCAAGGGCATCAGCTTCGACATCCCGGCGGGGCGCACCGTGGCGCTGGTGGGCGAATCCGGCTCCGGCAAATCGGTGACCGCCATGGCCATCACCCGGCTGCTGCCGGCGCATGGCAGCCAGATCGACGCCGGTAGCGATATCCGCTTCGACGGCCGCAATCTGCTGACCATGGGCCGCCGCGAGCTGCGCCGCCTGCGCGGCGGCGAAATCGCCATGGTGTTCCAGGAGCCGATGACCTCGCTCAACCCGGTGTACACCGTGGGCGAGCAGATCATCGAAACGCTGATGCTGCACACCGGGGTTGGCCGCAAGGCGGCGTACCAGCGCGCAGTGGCGCTGCTGAAGGAAGTGGGCCTGCCGGCGCCGGACCGCAAGATGAGCAGCTACCCGCACCAGCTGTCCGGCGGCCAGCAGCAACGGGTGATGATCGCCATCGCCATTGCCTGTGAGCCCAAGCTGCTGATCGCCGACGAGCCCACCACCGCGCTGGATGTCACCATCCAGCAGCAGATCCTGCAACTGCTGGCCAGCCTGCAGAAGAAGCACGGCATGGCGGTGCTGTTCATCAGCCACGACCTGGAGCTGGTGGGGCAGTTCGCCGACGAGGTGATCGTGATGCACCACGGCCAGATCCGCGAACACGCGCCGGTGCGGCAGATCTTCGAAGCGCCGCAGGACGTGTACACCAAGGCGCTGCTGCGCTGCCGCCCGCACCTGTCGCACCGCCCGGCGCGGCTGCCGGTGATCAAGGATTTCCTCGGCGACGCCGGCTACAGCGAGCCGCCGCCGCGCCAGCGCGGCTACCTGCCGGACGACGAGGTGATCCTGGAAGTGCAGGGGCTATGCGTGGACTACCACAGCCGCCACGGCTGGCTGGGGCGGCGCGAAACCTGCCACGCGGTGGACGAGGTATCGTTCCGCCTGATGCGCGGCCGCACCCTGGGCATCGTCGGTGAATCCGGCTCCGGCAAGACCACGCTGGGGCAGGCGCTGCTGCGGCTGCTGCCGGCCAGCCGCGGCCAGGTGCGCTTTGCCGACCAGGACCTGCTGGCGATGGGGCCGCGCGAATTCGCCGCCTACAAGCGCCGCATCCAGATCGTGTTCCAGAACCCCTACGCCTCGCTCAACCCGCGCATGAGCGTGGCGCAGATTCTCACCGAGCCGATGCTGCTGCACGGCATCGGGCAGAACGGCAGCGAACGGCTGCAACTGGCCGCTAACTGGCTGGAACACGTGGGCCTTAGCCGCCAGGCGCTGGCCAAGTACCCGCACGAGTTTTCCGGCGGCCAGCGCCAGCGTATCGCCATCGCCCGCTGCCTGACCATGCACCCGGACATCCTGATCTGCGACGAATCGGTATCGGCGCTGGACGTATCGGTGCAGGCGCAGGTGCTCAACCTGCTGCAGGATCTGCAGGACGAGCTGGGGCTGTCCTACCTGTTCATCTCGCACGATCTGGCGGTGGTGAAACACCTGTCGGACCAGGTACTGGTGATGCAGCAGGGCCGCTGCGTGGAGCTGGCCGACGCCGACACGCTGTATGCCCACCCGCAGCACGACTACACCCGCCAGCTGCTGGCCGCCATCCCCAAAGGTTGGCCGCACGGCTTCAAGCCGCAGGTGGCCTAGAACTCCGCCCCCAGCAATACCTGCAACATCCAGGCTGCCGCCGGCCCCGGCGGCTGGCGCCGCGACCACACCGCATCGATGCGCTGCCGCCGTGGCCAGCCGGCAACCGGCAGCCGCTGCAAACCACTGCCATAGCGCTCCACCAGCCAGTGCGGCAACTCGGCCCAGCCAAAGCCGTGCAGCGCCATCTCCATCAGCAGCAGGTAGCTGGGCGCCGACCAACACTGCCCGCCGCTGTCCGGCTGCGGCGTGTCCTGATAGGTGCGCAGCCGCAGCTCGCGCCAGCGCAGCAGCTCGGCCTCGCCCACGCTGGCCAGCTGCGCCAGCGGGTGGCCAGCCGCCACGTACAGCGAGGTTTCCGCCTGCCGCGCCAGTGCCTGGTGCGCCAGGTCGGCGGCATAGTCGGCCCTCGCCATCATCAAGCCCAGGTTCGCCCGCCCGCCCTGCACCAGCGCCAGTACATCGTCCTGCTCGCCCACCAGGCATTCCAGCTCCACCAGTGGAAAGCGCTCGGCAAAACGCCCCAGCACCGCTTCGAAATCGCCGGTATGAAAGGTATCGGACAGCACGATGGCCAGGCGTGTCTCCTGCCCTGCCGCCAGCAGCTGCGCCTGTTGCAGCAGGCTGTCCTGGCTGGCCAGCGACTGGCGTGCAAACGGCAGCAGCCGCTGCCCGGCGGCGCTGAGCTGCGGCTGGCGGCCGCCGCGTTCGAACAGCGTCACCCCCAGGTCGATCTCCAGGTTGGCAATGGTTTCGCTGATGGTGGACTGGCGCTTGCCCAGGCTGCGCGCGGCGGCGGAAAACGAGCCCTGCTCGGCGGCCAGCACGAAGGCGATCAACGCATCGGTGGAAAGTGACATATCGGATACTCCGATGGAACCTAACTTTTATCTACGTATAAAACCTATCACACTGCCCAGCATCCTGATAGCAACAAGGTGGGCCGCAATATGGACTCCTACGCGAAAACCCTGCGCGAACGCATCTTTCACGCCGTACTGTACGAAGCGTGCGCCATGGCCATGCTGGTGCCGCTGGGCAGCTGGCTGGCTGGTGCCGACCTCGGCCATATGGGGGCGCTGGCGCTGATGATGTCCAGCATCGCCATGCTGTGGAACATGCTGTTCAACACGCTGTTCGAGCGGCTGGAACGCCGCTACGGCTGGCGCCGCACGCCGTCGGTGCGCTGCCTGCACGCCATCGGCTTCGAAGGCGGCATGCTGCTGCTGACCATCCCGGTGATTGCCTGGTGGCTGCAATGCAACCTGTGGCAGGCGCTGATGATGGACATCGGCGTGCTGCTGTTCTTCCTGGTCTACACCTATCTGTTCAACTGGAGCTACGACCACACCCGCGCCCGGCTGCTGGCGCGGCGGCTGAGTCCGCAGGGCTGAGCCGGCCTGATTGAACAAGCAGGGCAAATTGAGTAAAGCGATGAGGTAATGCTAGCGGGGCGGCAGCAGGTACAGGCCGTCAAAGCCCAGGTGGTGGGTAAGCTCGCGCACGATCAGCAGCGTGGCGGCGAACTCGCCGTCCAGCGGCAGGCCCTCCGTCCTGGCGGGCCTGCCCTGCACCACTTCGGCAAAGCGGCCGAAGGTGAACTCCAGCTGCGTGGTGGGCAGCCACACCTCCTCGCTACCGCCGCCGACTATGCCGGCGTGGCGCGCCACTTCGTGCACCAGCGCGTCGTCGCAGTACAGCGTGGCATCCGCCAGCAGCTGTGCGCGCAGCGGCGCCAGCGCGTCTTCCACCACCATGATGGCTTCTTCCATCTCATAGGCGGTGGGCGGCACGTGGCGGAACAACTCGGCGCTGCGCCGCGAGCCCAGCGCCACCGTCAGCAGCGCCTCGGGCGCCGCGCCGCTGCCGCTGGCGAACGCGCACTGGTCCGCTCCCAGCCGCAGCACGGTAATGGCGCCTGCCGCCTGCCGCAGCCGGGCACGCTGGTAAAGCTGCAAAATTCCGCTGTCTGCCGCGCTCATGACAATTTTCTCCAGGTCGGTATTGCAGTGTAGCGCCTACGGCTCTTCACCGGAAAACAGCGGGTGCCCGGTGGTGAAGCCGATCAGGTGGTCCAGCAGCGCCCTCACCCGCGCTGGCAGCAAGCGCTGCTGCGGCCACACCGCATAGATATCGCGCGCATCGCCGCGCCAGTCCGGCAGCGCCCGCTGCAGGCGGCCTTCCACCAGTGCCTGGTGCGCCAGGCTGAGCGGGCAATACAGGATGCCCAGCCCGGCGCTGGCCAGCTCCACCGCCAGCCTGATCTCGTTCACCCGCAAACGGGTGCGCTCCGGCGGCGGCAGCTTGTGCCACTCGCCGCTGACGCGGTGCTGCAGCCGCCATTCCATCAACGGCTCGGCCAGCAATAGCGCATGCCCGGCCAGCTCCTGCGGATGTTGCGGCCAACCATGTTGCGCCAGGTAGCCCGGCGCAGCCACCAGCACGGTGGGCGCCCGCCCCAGCAGCCGCTGGTTGAACTGCGAGTCCGGCAGCGGCCCGACGCGAATCGCCAGGTCGGCGCCGCTGCCGATCAGGTCTTCACGCTGGTTGCTCAGCTGCAGATCCAGGCTGATGTCCGGGTAGCGGGCCAGAAAGCCGGCCCACGCCGGCTGCAGCACGCCGCTGGCCAGCGACACCGGTGCCAGCACCCGCACCTTGCCGGCCACGTGGTTGATCGATACATCCAGCGCCTCGGTAGCCTGGCGCAGCGAGGCCAGCAGCGGCCGGCAGCGTTCGTAGTACTGCCAGCCCTCGCTGCTGGGCACCAGCTGCCGCGCGCTGCGATGCAGCAAGCGGCAGCCCAGCTCGGCCTCCAGCCGCTGCAGCCGGCGGGTCAGGGTGGCGGCCGGCATGCCGGCCTTGCGGGCGGCGGCGTTCAGGCTGCCGCTTTCCACGATGCTCACGAACAGTGCCAGATCATCCAGCATGATTCCATTCCTGCAATTTGATTTTGAAATTTTAGCCATATTTGCAGAAAGCAGCGTCAAGTAAGCTGACATCATTAACCAATAGGAGCCCGTACCATGCCCCACGCCCTGCGTCTGCGCCTGATCTTCGCCCTGCTGATGTCCTGCCTGATGTCGCTGCTGATGACCGCCTGGGTCACCTGGCTCAACCTCGGCAGCGGCCCGGCCTTTCTGGCGCACTGGCGCCATGCCTTCATTGCCGCCTGGCCGGCGGCGTTCAGCGTCGTGCTGCTGCTGGCGCCCCGGGTACAGCGCCTGAGCCTGCGCCTGGCCGGCAGACAGCATGCGGCCAACCCTTCCCCACAAAGCACCGGAGTCCGTTCATGAGCAACTTGCGTCTTCCCTACTACCAATTGTCTGCCGACGCGCTGGCCGGCCTGCGCCAGTGCAAGCAGGCGCTGGAACACAGCCCGCTGGGGCTGCCGCTGATCGAGCTGATCAACCTGCGCATCTCGCAGCTCAATGGCTGCAGCTACTGCCTGGGCCTGCACGCCAGCGCGCTGCGCGAACGCGGTGAAAGCCAGCAGCGGCTGGATGCGCTGGCCGGCTGGCATGCCAGCAGCCTGTTCAGCCCGCGCGAGCGCGCCGCGCTGCAGTGGGCGGAATCGCTTACCGCGCTGCCGGACAGCCATGCGCCCGACAGTGACTATCTGCCGCTGGGCGAGCACTTCAGCGCGCAGGAGATATCCGACCTGACCTGCGCCGTCGCACTGATGAACGCCTTCAACCGCCTGGCGGTGGGCATGCGGCAATAAGCAGTCCGGTTGGCTTATTGCCATCGTGTGGACTATGGTTGCCCTAGCGACAACTTGGCAAAGGAGGAAGCCATGAATCGCAGCAAACTGTTGATCCTGCTGACACTGGGCCTGTTGAGCGGCTGTGCCGGCTACGGCTACCACGAGCATATGCACGAAGGCATGGGCGGCGGCATGGAGGGCGATATGCATGCCCAGCATGACGGCATGATGGACATGAACGGCCAGATGATGGGCGCCGCCTTCTTCCGCCAGGGCATGCTGGTGGCACAAGGCGGGCGCACCCTGTACCGCTTCGATCGCGATCAGCCCGGCAGCGGCGTCAGCAGCTGCAATGACGGCTGCTCCGCCAAGTGGCCGCCCTATCTCGCCCCGCCCGGCGCCACCGCGCAGGGCCCGCTGGGCCTGCTTACCCGCAGCGATGGCAGCAAGCAGTGGACCTTCCGCGGCTCCCCGCTGTACTTCTGGTCCGGCGACCAGAAAGCCGGCGACATGATGGGCGACAATTTTGCCAGCATGTGGCATGTGATCCGCCCCTGAGACCCTAAACCCTAGACCCTAGTCCCCAAGACCCGGGCTCAAAGCCATGCGGCCAACCATCAAGGTTGGCCGCATGGCTTTTTCACGGCTCCGGCGCTAGTAACCGCGCTCGCGTATCACCCGGCCGTCCGGCTCCTCGCCGGCGCCAAGCAGCGCCAGCTTGGCCACAATCTGCTCCACCGCTTCGCGGCGCAGGGTAATGGCGGCGATATGCGGCGTTACCGTTACCGCCGGGTGCTGCCACAAGCGGCTGTCCGCCGGCAGCGGCTCGCTGGCAAACACGTCCAGCTGTGCGCAGCGCAAATGGCCGCTGTCGAGCTGCGCCAGCAGCGCCTGCTCGTCCAGCAGGTCGCCGCGGCCGGCATTGATCAGCATGGCGCCGGCCGGCAAGGCGGCCAGCCGCTCGGCGTTCAGCAGGCCCTGCGTTTCCGGCGTGGACGGCAGCACGCAGGCCAATACATCGCTGCCGGCCAGCAACTCCGCCAGGCCCTCGTCGCCGAACAGGCAATCGACACCAGCCAGCTGGCGCGGCGTGCGGCTCCAGCCGCTTACCGCGTAACCGTCCGCCGCCAGCGCCTGCGCCACCGCTCGGCCGATCTCGCCCAGCCCCAGCACGCCTACGCGCACCTCGCCCGGCAGCCGTGGCGCCAGCATCTTCCACACCCCGGCCGCCTGCTGACGGCGGTAGATATCCATGTGCCGCTGGTAGGACAGCACGCCAAAGCGCACGTATTCCGCCATCTGCGGCGCCATGCCGCCATCCAGCAGCCGGTAGATCGGCAGCGCCGGCGACAGGTCGTCGCGCACCAGCAGCTTGTCCACCCCGGCGCCCAGCGTGAACACCGCCTTGAGCCGGGCAAGACTGCCGAACAGGCCCGGTGGCGGGCCCCAGGTCACCACGTACTCCACCAGTGCCGGGTCGTGCATCTCGTCCAGCGCAATGAAGGTCTGCTGCGGCAGCGCGGCGCGGAACAGTTGCAGGTAGGCGGCGACTTCTTTCGGGCTAGGGGTATGGATCAGGATCATGATGGCTTCCGGGGTGCCTTATCGATAAATGAACTGCCGTCATGTTAGGGCAGATGGCGGCCCGCGGTCAGCCTTGCGGCCAACCTTGCAGACGCTACAGCAGCGGCTTTTTCAGGTAGATGCGCTGGTGGCCCGGCGGGCAGTCGTCCAGCACGCCCATGAACCGGAAGCCCAGCTTCTGGTAGAAATCCGGCGCCTGGAAGCTGTAGGTGTACAGGAACAGGCCGGCACAGCCACGGCGCCGCGCCTCCTCCTCCACCTGCGCCATCAGCGCCGCACCGAGGCCGGCGCCGCGCTGCGCACGGTCCAGCCACAGGTAGTCCACGTACAGCCAGCCCATGCCGGAATGGCCGAACAGCCCGCCCACCACCTGGCCGGCGGCATCGCGCGCATACAGCTCGACATCGCTATAGCCGTAGTCGCCGATGTGCTCAATGTTGTAATCCTTCAAGCCCTGCTGAATCACCGCCCGCGCCTGCGGGTCGCTACCGAGGGTGAAGCGGAAATCTTGCTGCGCCATGCCGGCCTCCTTGCACGATGAGGCCACCAGTCTAGCCGGGTTTTTCCGCCCGCCGCGAGTTGCAGTCCCGTTTCCGTAGCGCGTTGTCCCGCTTGGCGGTACGCAGCTTGGCTTGAACGACATGAAGCCCGATGTTTAGCGTGCACTTCTGGTGCGCGGATATCGCCAGCATCAGCGGCTTGGGCAAGTCACCTCAGGTACCGCAGAAGGTACGGTAACCCGCCGCCAGCGCTTCCGGCGCCGGCTGGGTATAGCGCTCCAGCCCGGCACGCTCGGTGAACGGTGCCGCCAGTACCGCCAGCAGCTGCAGGGTGGGCGCCATGTCGCCTCGCTCGCTGGCGGCGGCCAGGGCTTCTTCCACCAGGTGATTGCGCGGGATGTACAGCGGGTTGGCCGCACGCAGCGCGGCGGCGGCCTGCTCGGGTGTGGTGCCACTCGCGGCCAGCTGCAGCCGCCACTGCGCCAGCCAGTCGGCCAGCGGCTGCGGCTCGACAAACAGCGCGGCCAGCCGGCTGTCGTCGCCGTCGGCGGCATCGGCCAGGAAGCGCCAGGCCAGGGTATGGTCGGCGCGCTGCGCTTCCAGCAGCGCCAGCCAGTCTTCCAGCAGGCCCGGCCCCTCCACCGGCGCCAGCGCCAGCTTGCGGTAGCCCTGCGCACGCCACTGCTGCAGGTACTGTTGGGCAAAGCCTTCCACCAGTGCGGTAGCCGCCGGCACTGCACTGGCCGGGTCGTCCGGTGCGATCAGCGGCAGCAGCGTCTCGGCCAGGCGGGCCAGGTTCCATTGCGCGATCCACGGCTGGTTGCCGTAGGCGTAGCGGCCCTGGTTGTCGATGGAGCTGAACACCGTGTCCGCATCGTAAGCATCCATGAAGGCGCAGGGGCCGAAGTCTATGCTTTCGCCGCTGAGCGCCATATTGTCGGTATTCATCACGCCGTGGATGAAGCCGACGTGCATCCAGCGCGCGATCAGCGCCGCCTGCGCCGCGCACACCGCTTCCACCAGCGCCAGATAAGGGTTGGCCGCAGCGGCCAGCTGCGGGTAATGGCGGGCGATGGTGTAGTCGGCCAACGCCTGCAGCTGTTCCAGCTCGCCACGGGCGGCAAAGTACTGGAAGGTGCCGACGCGGATGTGGCTGGCCGCCACGCGGGTGAGCACCGCGCCCGGCAGCGTAGTCTCGCGGAACACCTCCTCGCCGGTGGCTACCACCGCCAGCGCGCGGGTGCTGGGAATGCCCAGCGCGTGCAGCGCCTCGCCGATGATCAGCTCGCGCAGCATCGGCCCCACCGCGGCGCGGCCGTCGCCACGACGGGAGAACGGCGTACGCCCGCTGCCCTTGAAGGCGATGTCGCGGCGCTGGCCGTGGCGGTCGATCACCTCGCCCAGCAACAGTGCGCGGCCATCGCCCAGGCTGGGCGAAAAGCCGCCGAACTGGTGGCCGGCATAGGCCTGGGCAATGGGCTGCGCACCTGCCGGCAGCTCGGCGCCGGAAAACCATGCGGCCAACGTTTGTGGCGCCACATCCGCCGTCTCCAGCCCCAGTTCGTCGGCCAGCGCGGCATTCCAGTGCAGCAGCTGCGGTGCGCGCGGCGGCTGCGGCTGCCACGGAACCGCGTGCTGCGGCAGGTCGCGGGCGTAGCTGTTGTCGAAGGCGATGGTGGTCATGGTGCGACTCCGGTATGGGTTCAGGTTTTGACCGCCCGCCGGCGGCAAGGTGCAGGTGGCAGCCAGCAAAAAGCCGCCCAGGCTGCAGACATAATCCGGCGTGAAGGTGCTGCCGGACCCGGCCAAGCCGGGCCGCCCCGACTGGGTTATTGAATCGGCAGTCTTGCTGTTTTTTACAACAAAGCCCTTGCGCGATGCACAAGGGCTTTGTGTTCCAGCCACCCAACGGGCGGCCTGCTGGTGCTTAGCGGCTACGGCCTGCCGGTTTGCCGCCCGGCTTGGCGCCGCCACCGCTGCGGCCGGTGTTCGGCTTGGCAGCGGCCGGTTTGGCAGCGACGGACTTGGCGGCCTGCGGCTTGGCAAAGCTCTTGCCGTGGCCGTTGCCGTTACCCCGCGCGGCAGCAGCCGGGGCGCGCTGTGCGCCCGGTTTGCCACGGCTGCCCGCCGGGGCATGGTGGGCAAAGCGGTTGCGCGCTGCGGCAGCCTTGTCGCCCGGTGGCGTCGGCGGAATCAGGCACTGCTTGCTGTGGCCGATCAGATCGGTGCGGCCCATATCGATGAGCGCGTCGTGGATCACCTGCCAGTTGTCCGGGTGGTGATAGCGCAGCAGCGCCTTGTGCAGCCTGCGGCGGTAGCCGTCGCGCACCACGTCCACCTTTTCCGAGCTGCGGCTCAGCCGCTTGAGCGGGTTGCGGCGGGTGTGCCACATGGTGGTAGCCAGCGCCATCGGCGTCGGGGTGAAGGTCTGCACCTGGTCGAGGCGGAAGTTGTTCTTCTTCAGCCACAGCGCCAGGTTCACCATGTCCTCGTCGCTGGTGCCGGGGTGGGCGGCGATGAAGTACGGAATCAGGTACTGTTCCTTGCCGGCCTGGCGGCTGAAGCGTTCGAACAGCTCCTTGAACTTGTCGTAGGCGCCCATGCCCGGCTTCATCATCTTGGACAGCGGGCCGTCCTCGGTATGCTCCGGCGCAATCTTCAGGTAGCCGCCCACGTGGTGCTGCACCAGCTCCTTGATGTACTCCGGCGATTTCACCGCCAGGTCGTAGCGCAGGCCGGACTGGATGTTGATCTTCTTCACCCCCGGAATCGCCCGCGCCTTGCGGTACAGCTGGATCAGGTGGCTGTGGTCGGTGTTGAGGTTCTCGCAGATGTCCGGGTATACGCAGGACAGCTTGCGGCAGGAACGCTCGATGTTCGGGTCCTTGCAGCTCAGGCGGTACATGTTCGCCGTCGGGCCGCCCAGGTCGGAGATGTGGCCGGTAAAGCCCGGTGTCTTGTCGCGGATCTCCTCGATCTCTTTCAGGATCGAGTCTTCCGAACGGCTCTGGATGATGCGGCCCTCGTGCTCGGTGATCGAACAGAAGGTACAGCCGCCAAAACAGCCGCGCATGATGTTGATCGAGTACTTGATCATCTCCCAGGCCGGGATGTGGGCATCGCCGTAGCTGGGGTGCGGATTGCGCGCATACGGCTGGCCGAACACGAAATCCATTTCCTCGGTGGTGAGCGGAATCGGCGGCGCGTTCAGCCACACGTCGCGCGTGCCGTGCAGCTGCACCAGCGCGCGGGCGTTACCGGGGTTGGATTCCAGGTGCAGGGTGCGGCTGGCGTGCGCATACAGTACCGGGTCGTGCGCCACCGCCTCGTAGGACGGGATGCGGATCACGGTCTTGGCGCGCTCGGCGCGGCGCTTGGCCAGGCGCTCTTCGCGCGATTCGATGCGGATCACCTGCGGCGCAGCCGGATCGCTGCCCGCCGTGGCCTGGGCCGCCTGCTCGGGAATCTCCTGGTAGGGGTTGAGGTGCGGGTCTACCTTGCCCGGCACGTCCACCACGCTGGAATCCATCTCCTGCCACTCGTCGTCCGGGCGCCAGCCATGCGGCACCATGAAGGCGGTACCACGGATGTCGCGCATCTCGGACAGCTTCTCGCCACGGGCAGCGCGGTGGGCGATCTCCACCAGCGCGCGCTCGGCGTTGCCGAACAGCAGGATGTCGGCCTTGGAGGTCACCAGCACCGACTGGCGTACCTTGTCGCTCCAGTAGTCGAAGTGGGCAATGCGGCGCAAGCTGGCCTCGATGGAACCGATCATCACCCCCACGCCCGGGTAGGCTTCGCGGCAGCGCTGCGCGTACACCGTCACCGCGCGGTCCGGGCGCTTGTTTGCCTCGGCATGCGGGGTGTAAGCATCGTCGGAGCGCGGTTTGCGGTCGGCGGTGTAGCGGTTGATCATCGAATCCATATTGCCGGCGGTCACGCCGAAGAACAGATTGGGCTTGCCCAGCTCGCGGAAGGCGTCAGCGCTGTTCCAGTCCGGCTGCGCAATGATGCCCACGCGGAAGCCCTGTGCCTCCAGCAGACGGCCGACCAGCGCCATGCCGAAGCTGGGATGGTCGATGTAACAGTCACCCGACACGATGATGATGTCGCAGCTGTCCCAGCCCAGTTCGTCCATTTCGGCGCGGGTCATGGGCAGGAACGGGGCGGTGCCGAAACGGCTGGCCCAGTATTTACGGTAACTGTTGATGGCTTGCGGAGCTGCGGGAAGCGTCATTGTCAAAACGGCATTTCTGGAAAGAGCGCGCATTGTGCCAGAAAGCGGCCTGGCTTTCACGCCGAAAAAGGCTTTTTTTTCATCGACATAGCCAGCATATAACCCTATTTTGAAAGAGGAATCCCCACCACCCGCCACCCCGCCGCCAGGCACGGCCCACCGCGCCGCCCCTCCCGCGACAACAGCAACAAGAAAGGCTGCGCCATGGGCATTCGTCACTACCTCAGCGGTTTGAGCATCCGTACACAATTCCTGCTGGTACTGGCCAGCGTAGGCTGCGGCCTGCTGCTGTATGCCGGCGTGGGCTGGCGGCAGCAGGAAATGCTGCGCGTGGGCGGGCCTGCCTACCAGAACATCGTGCGTGGCAAGGACATGGTGGCCGATATCCTGCCGCCGCCGCGTTACATCATCGAATCCTACCTGGTGGTATTGCAGGCGCAGCAGAGCCACGACAGCAGCGGCGTACAGGCACTGGCGAAACGGCTGGACGAGCTGGCGCGCGACTTCGATCAGCGCGGCAGCTACTGGAGCGGCCAGCCGCTGAGCCCGCCAAGCCGCCAGTTACTGCTGCAGGATGCCGATGCGCCGGCACGGCAGTTCTTTGCCCTGGCGCGCGAGAAATTCTTTCCGCAGAAACTGGCCGGCCAGGACACCAGCGCCACCCTGCAACAGTTGGCCGCACTGTACCAGCAGCACCGCCTGCAGATAGACAAGCTGGTTGAGCGTGAAAACGCAGCGCTGGCAACAGAGGAACAGGCCGCCGAAACGGCGGTGGCGCAAAGCCGCATCATCATTCTGTGCAGCCTGGCCGCCATCCTGCTGCTGGCGCTGTGGCTGGTGCTCACCATCAGCCGCGCACAACGCCAGCAACTGGCGCTGCTGCAGCAGGCCCTGCAACAGGTGGCGCTGGGCAATCTGCAGCACCCCATCGGCAGCGAACAGGGCAATGAACTGGGCCAGCTCAGTAATGCCAGCGAAAGCATGCGCCAGAACCTGCAGCAGCGGATCACCCGGGTACGCGACGCCGCGCACCACCTCAAGCACAGCAGCGACAGCATCCACGCCGAAGCTCAGCTGGTACACAGCGTGGCGCGCACCCAGCAGGACGGCATCGCCGGCATGGGGCAGCAGGTGGCCGGCCTCACCGGCATGCTGGCGCAGCTGGCCAGCGACAGCGCCACTGCCGCGGCCTCCAGCGGCGAAGCCACCAGCGCCGCGCAGCAAAGCGGCCAGGAACTGCAGCTGAGCGGCGAGGTACTGCAACAGGTAGTGGACACCGTGCGCATCACCGCCAGCCTGCTGGAAGAACTCAGCACACGTGCAGAGGAAATCGGCGGCGTCACCGGCACCATCCGCGACATCGCCGAGCAGACCAATCTGCTGGCGCTCAACGCCGCCATCGAAGCGGCCCGCGCCGGGGAAAGCGGCCGCGGCTTTGCCGTAGTGGCGGATGAGGTGCGCAAACTGGCCGAACGCACTTCGCAGGCCACCGGCAATATCGGCGGCATCCTGGGCAGCGTGCAGCAATCCACCCGCGAGGCCGCCGGCAGCATACGCCAGGGCCTGCAGCAGTCCGAGGCCGGGCTGGGCAAGGTACGCGATGCCAGCCGCACCATGGAACAGCTGCGCGGTAACATCGACCGGCTGGGCGCCGCGCTGAACCACGTGGTCAGCCAGCTGCAGGCCAGCGGCTCGCTGCGCGAGGATGTCTACCGCGAGCTGCAAAGCGTGCTGGCACAGAGCCGCCAGCAATCCGCGGCCATCGACAAACTGCATGAAATGATCAAGGAAACGCGGCAGGCGGCCGATAGTCTGGAAACATCCAGCGCGCGCTTCAAGCTGTGACGCCCGCCCGGCAACAACCGGCCACCCCCTATCCGGAGGCAATCATGCCGCTTCGCCATGCCCTGGCTCTTGCTGCGCTGCTGGCTGTTCATGCCGGCGCCATGGCCCAGGCACGCACCGTCACCGTCGCCTTCGGCGAGTCGCTGGAGCCCTATGTCATGCCGCAGCAGGCGCGCGGCATCGAGGTGGACATCATCCGCGAGGCACTGCAGAACCAGGATCTGCGGCTCAAGCCGGTGTTCCTGGCGCAAAAGCGACTGCCCTACGCGCTGGGCAACAAGGGTGTGGACGCAGTGGCCACCATGCTGCCCAACTACGGCATCAACGGCGCCTACTCGGAGCCTTATATCCAGTACCTGGACAAGGCCATCACCCTGCAGGAGCGCAATCTGAACATTGCCGGCATCAGCGACCTTGCCCGCTTCCGGGTGCTGGGCTTTCCGCTGGCCAGCCGCTACCTGGGCGAGCCCTTCCATCAGCTCACCCGGGTACACCCTGCCTACAGCGAAACCGGCAACCAGCTCGATCAGAACCGGCTGCTGTACCGCGGCAGCGTGGACGTGGTGGTAGCCGATGTGCGCATCTTCAATTACATGAACCGCCGCATGCTGCAGGAGTTCAACGAAACGCCGCGCCCGGTGCAGTATCACGACCTGTTTCCGCACCTGAGCTACCACGTGCTATTCCGTTCCGAACAGCTGCGCAACACCTTCAATGCCGGCCTGCGCCAGTTGCAGCACAGCGGGCGCCAGCAGCAGATCATCGACCAGTACGATGCCGGCCTGACTGCCAGCGACTAGCTGCCAGCCGCTGCGCATCGGCTAGAATGGCGGCATTCCGTTCCGCCATGCCACCATGAAATCTACCGCCAGCCTGCTCGGCCTCAGCGTGTTGCTGGGCGCCTGCGCCACCCCGGCCCCAACTCCGCCGCAAGCACCCGTCATCAGCACGCAGCCTCCCGCCGCCTCCGCCCCCGCGGCCGAGAGCAAGCCGCCAGCTGCCGTGGCAGTGCTGCCGCAGACGCCACCGCCTGTCGTCATTACGCCGCCCGGCACACCGGCACCACGCCCGCCTGCGGCCAACCCTCGCCAGCTGCTGGGCAAACTGATGCCAGCCGCCGCGCGCCAGCGCGACAGCTGGCGCGACGACATCCTCGGCGCTTTCGGCGCGCTGCAACTGCAGCCCAGCGCGGAAAACCTGTGCGCGGTGATTGCGGTAATCGAGCAGGAATCCAGCTTCCAGGCCGACCCGGCGGTGCCGGGCCTGCCCCGGATCGTGTGGGGCAAGATCGGCGAGAAGGCCGGCGGCTATTACGTTCCGCTGGGGCTGGTAAAAACCGCGCTGCTGAAGAAATCCCGCGACGGCCGCAGCTACAAGGAGCGCATCGACAGCCTTCGCACCGAAGGCGAAATGAACGATCTGTTCGAGGAAATGGCGGTGGAAGCCAGGAATATCGGCCTGCCGGTGGGTATGAAGAACCCGATCCGCACCGGCGGCCCGATGCAGGTCAGCGTGGAGTTCGCCGAAGCGCACGTGCGCGCCTGGCCCTACCCCTACCCGCGCCGCGGCAGCGTGCGCAGCGAGGTGTTCAGCCAGCGGGGCGGCGTGTATTTCGGCAGCGCCATCCTGCTGCAATACCCGGTGAACTACAGCAGCATGCTGTACCGCTTTGCCGACTTCAACGCCGGGCGCTACTCCAGCCGCAACGCGGCCTTCCAGCAGGCGCTGGCCAGCCTCAGCGGCAGCAGGCTGGCACCGGATGGCGACCTGCTGCGCTACGACAACGGCACGACAGCCGGCATCAGCAGCAGCCAGAAGGCAGTGGCCAAGCTGCGTGGCAAGCTGCAGATGAGCGATGCGGACATCCTGCGCGATCTGAAACTGGAAAAAAACGCCGGCTTTGCCGACAGCCCGCTGTACCGCAAGGTGATGCAACTGGCCGATGCCCAGGCCGGCAAGCGCGTAGCGCGGGAAGTACTGCCGCAAATCCGCCTGCAAAGCCCCAAGATCACCCGCAAGCTCACCACCGCCTGGTTTGCCGAACGGGTGAACGGCCGCTACCAGCAATGCCTGGGCCGCGCCGGCTGAGCCAGCACGGCAGCCGGGCCGCCCTGGCCTAGCTGCCGGCCTCTTCCGGCAGCAGGATTTCGCGCGTCAGCGAGATCCACGCCCGGGCGGCGTGCGACAGGTAGCTGTTCTTCTTCCAGATCAGGCCGATATGCCATTCGATGTGCTTGTCGGCCATCGGCACCACGTCGAACTCCCCCGCCTCCAGCCTCCCCGCCACCACCAGCGGCAGCAACGCCACGCCCAGCCTGGCCTTGACCATGGCCGCGATGAAGTCCCAGTGCGCGCTGCGGCCGGCAATGTTCACCGTCTTGCCCAGCAGGCGGTAGGCATCGCTGATGCGCGTCGCCAGCGTGAAATCCTCCGGGTAGAACACGATGGGCTGATCGGCAATCTCCGCCAGCGTCACCGCACTGCGCCCATGCCAGCTGCTGCCGGCCGGCGCCACCAGGCACAGCGGGTCGTGCACCAGGCTCAGGCTGTCGAACACGTTGTCATCCACCGGCAGCACCGCGGCGCCGATTTCCAGCAGGCCAGAGCGCACGCTGCTCTCGATCGCCCGCGCGCCGTCCTCCACCATCTTCAGCTCCACCCCCGGGTAGCGATCGCGAAAGGTGCCCACCACCGGAGCAAAGAATGCGCCGCCGGACATGGGGGGCAGCCCCACCACCAGCTCGCCGCGCGACAGTGACACCAGGTCGGCCAGCGCACTGTTCAGCCGCTGGTGCGCGGCCAGCACATCCTGCCCGCGCAAATACACCACTTTGCCGGCATCGGTGAGATGGAAGGACTTGCCCTCCTTGATCAAGAGCGGCATGCCCAGCTCTTCCTCCAGTTGACGCACCATCTTGCTGATGGTGGGCTGGGTGACGAACAAGGCTTCGGCGGCGCGGGTAAAGTTCTGTCTGCGCACCAGTTCGGTGAAATAGCGCAGGGCTTTCACGTCCATGAGGCACCATTCTGTTTTGGAATCATATTTATAATTTTAATTCATTTTTAGAATGGAACAAGCCGCCCTATACTCCGTATCACTCTCTGTGTTGTGTTGTGGCTCGTAACAACAGCCCGCCGTAACACCCTCTGCAGTGGCTGGTCACTCCTCCCGCTACTGCAAGTTACGACAGGTTGTGTGTTTGGTTCAGAGTATCTGGATTGAACAAGGCACCAGCGAATGCTGGACAGGATTGACTGGTGCCTCGTACATCCGGGGATGATGTACGGGGTTTGTACCGATGTATCCCCTTACGAGCGTTGTTATGCCGGCTTTCGAGCCGGCTTTTTTTTTGCCCGCAGCAAACGTGAAGGTTGGCCGCAAGCGCACGGCCAGCAGGAATGGGAAGATGCGCGAGCGATCTGCCAGCAGGCCTCCGGCGCCTGCAAGGCATGACAGAACGCTGAAAAACAAAAAAGCCACCTTGCGGTGGCTTTTTTGCTTGATTATGGCGTCCCCACGGGGAGTCGAACCCCGGTTATCGCCGTGAAAGGGCGGTGTCCTAGGCCTCTAGACGATGGGGACTGGGTGGCGCACCCGGAGCGATTCGAACGCCCGACCCTTTGGTTCGTAGCCAAATACTCTATCCAACTGAGCTACGGGTGCGCGGTATGGCGGAGAAAGAGGGATTCGAACCCTCGATACAGGTTTAAGCCCGTATGCTTCCTTAGCAGGGAAGTGCCTTCGACCTCTCGGCCATTTCTCCGTCAAGAGAACGACATATTAATTAACACATCGCACTCTGTCAAGCCTTGCTTGCAGATTTTATGCCTTTACCTGGTCCAGGCCAAAAACCTTGTGCAGAACACGCACAGCCAGCTCCAGGTACTTTTCGTCGATCAGCACCGATACCTTGATCTCGGAAGTGGAGATCATCTGGATATTGATGCCTTCTTCGGCCAGCGTGCGGAACATGGTGGAAGCGATGCCGCAGTGCGAGCGCATGCCCACGCCAACGATGGACACCTTGGCCACCTTGTCATCGGCATCAATCTTGCCGGCGCCGATGTGGGTCTGCACGTCGCGCAGGATGGCCAGCGTACGCTGGAATTCGCCGCGCGGCACGGTGAAGGAGAAATCGGTGGTGCCATTCTCGCCCACATTCTGGATGATCATGTCCACTTCGATATTGGCATCGGCGATCGGGCCCAGGATCTGGTAGGCGATTCCCGGCTTGTCCGGTACGCCCTTCACATTGATGCGGGCTTCGTTACGATCAAACGCGATACCGGCGACAACGGCCTTTTCCATATTCTCATCTTCCTCAAACGTAATCAGTGTGCCTTCGCCCTCGTCTTCGAAACTGGAGAGCACGCGCAGGCGTACCTTGTATTTGCCGGCGAACTCCACCGAGCGGATCTGCAGCACCTTGGAGCCCAGGCTGGCCATCTCGATCATCTCTTCGAAAGTGATGGTCTTCAGGCGGCGGGCTTCCGGCACTACGCGCGGGTCGGTGGTGTAGACACCGTCAACGTCGGTGTAGATCTGGCATTCGTCGGCGCCCAGCGCGGCGGCCATGGCCACGGCGGAGGTATCGGAGCCGCCACGGCCCAGCGTGGTGATGCTGCCTTCCTCGTCGATACCCTGGAAGCCGGCTACCACCACAACGCGGCCTTCAGTCAGGTCGGCGCGCATGGCGGTGTCGTCGATGGACTGGATGCGGGCCTTGGTGTGGGAGTTGTCGGTGGTCACGCGTACCTGCCAGCCACAGTAGCTCTTGGCCGGAACACCGATTTCCTTCAGCGCCATGGACAGCAGGCCGATGGTGACCTGCTCGCCGGTGGACATGATCACGTCCAGCTCGCGCGGGTCCGGGTAATCCTGGATTTCCTTGGCCAGGGCAATCAGGCGGTTGGTCTCGCCGCTCATCGCGGAAACGACAACCACCACTTGATGTCCCTGGGCTTTCCATTTGGCGACACGGCGGGCCACATTCTTGATGCGCTCCGGGGAGCCCATCGAGGTACCGCCGTACTTTTGTACGATAAGTGCCATGTTTGTTTTCTTCAGATCGGGTTTGGATGTCGGACAACGATTCTGGCCCGAGACCGCCCCGGCTGGCAAGGCATACGGAGCCGTTTTTTATAGCGGTTTTTGCTATGCACCACACGCAAACAGCACATGACGTGCCGGTGACAGCCGGATGGCAAAATCCGGTGGCAACTGTATGCATGCCATCAGCACGGCAATGCGAACAGCGGCGGCTCCCGCATGGCGGCGCACTGCCCTTCCAGCTCGACGATGCGCTCCAGCCAGTATTGCTCGCTGCCGAACCACGGAAACGCTGCCGGAAAGGCCGGATCATCCCAGCGCGCGGCCAGCCAGGCGCTGTAGTGCATCAGCCGCAGCGTGCGCAGGGGCTCGATCAGCCGCAGCTCGCGGTAATCAAACTCGGCGAAATCCTCGTAGCCGGCCAGCAGCTCGGCCAGCTGCCCTGCCTGCTGCTGTCGGTCGCCGGACAGCAGCATCCACAGGTCCTGCACCGCCGGCGCCATGCGGCTGTCGTCCAGATCGACGAAATGCGGCCCGTCCGGCGTCCACATCACGTTGCCGGTATGGCAATCGCCATGGCTGCGCAGCCAGCGGATGTCCGGCAGCGCGGCAAAAGCGGCATCCACCTGCTGCAGCGCCTGCTGTGCCGCCGCCTGGTAGCGTGGCGCCAGGTATGCCGGCAGCAGCGGGCAGGCCAGGATACGCGTCAGCGACTGGTGGCCGAAGCTGTAGCTGTCCAGGGTTGGCCGCACGGCAAAATCATGCGCGGCACCCACCAGGTGGATGCGACCGAGAAAACGCCCCAGCCACTGCAGCACCTGCGGGTCTTCCAGCTCCGGTGCCCGGCCGCCACGGCGCGGGAACAGCGCGAATCGGAAGCCGTTCCAGTGCAGCAGGGTATCGCCATCGAAAGCCAGCGGCGCCACCACCGGAATCTCCTCCGCCAGCAGTTCGGCGGCAAAGCGGTGCTCCTCCAGAATCTGCGCATCGCTCCAGCGCTGCGGCCGGTAGAACTTGGCCACCAGCGGCGCGCCGTCGTCCATGCCTATCTGGTAGACACGGTTTTCATAGCTGTTCAGTGCCAGCAGATGGCCGTCGCAGCGCAGGCCCAGGCTTTCCACGGCATCCAGGATCAGGTCCGGCGTCAGCGCGGCATAGGGATGTATGCTAGTCATCGCGCCATTATGCGCCGCAGCCAGGCTTTGCGCATGCGGCCCACTCGCTTACCATCAAGTCATGAGCACATCATTCAGTTACTTCGAAGCCGAAGACCGCCTGCTGATGATCGTCCAGCCCGGCAGCCACAAATTGTGGCTGACCCGGCGCCTGGTGCAGGCCATCGTGCGCGATGTCGCCGCCATCTTCGCCAAGCAGGTGCCGGGCGAGGGTATTCCCGGCGCTGGCAGCCAGGCGGAGCGCATTGCACTGGAACATCAGATGGCGATGAACGGCGAAGACCTGTCGCCCAGCGATGCCGGCGTCAGCCCGCTGCAATTCAGCAACAAGGCACCACCCCACGCCAGCGACAGCGGCACCCCGCTGTGCACCGGGCTGGACGCCAAGGCCGGCAAGGACTACGCCAGCATCGGCTTTGTCATCGGCGATGCCACGCTCAATATCAAACTCAGCCGCGCCGGTTTTCACCGCCTGCTGCGCGGCGTGGTCATGTGCGGCCAACAGGCCGGCTGGATGCTGCAGGACGTGCCGCCATGGCTGACGCAGAGCCTGCTGGGCGACCTGCTGGGCACCTTGCCGACGCTGGACCCGGAAGCCGACGGCGAATCGGAGCCGGACGAGTAGTTATTCATGCCGCCTTAAGCCTGGACGGCTAAAATGCGCGCGGCACATCTTTAGCGGATTTCCCCATGACCATCACACAATCCATGCAGGATCACGAACACGCCGACCCGCGCGAGCACAAGGCTGCCCAGCGCAGCCTGTGGGTCAGCGTGGCACTCAACCTGGTGCTGACCGTGGTACAGAGCGTGGTAGGCCTGTTCGCCGGCTCGCAGGCGCTGCTGGCTGACGCCATGCACTCGCTGTCCGACCTGCTGGCAGACTTCGTGGCCATGTTTGCCGGCCACCACAGCCGCAAGGAGGCCGACGACGACCACCACTACGGCCACCAGCGCTACGAAACCGCCGCCTCGCTGGCGCTGGGCCTGCTGCTGCTGGCCGCCGGCGCCGGCATGCTGTGGACCGCGGCCAACAAGTTTGCCGGCAACACGCCGATGAGCAGCGTGCACCCCGCGGCGCTGGTGGTGGCGGTGATCACCCTGCTGAGCAAGGAGGGCCTGTTCCGCTACATGCTGGCCATTGCCGAGAAAGTGCGCTCCAGCATGCTGGTGGCCAACGCCTGGCACGCCCGTGCCGACGCCGCCTCCTCGCTGGTGGTGGCGCTGGGCATCGGCGGCAACCTGCTGGGCTACCCGTGGCTGGACCCGGTAGCCGCGCTGCTGGTGGGCTTCATGATCGGCAAGACCGGCTGGGAATTCGCCTGGGAGGCGCTGGGCGACCTGATGGACCGCGCCGCCGACGAAGACAGCGTGAGCGGCATCCGCCAGGTAGTGCTTGAAACGCCTGGCGTGCTGGGGCTGCACGACCTGCGCACCCGCCGCATGGGCGACATGATCCTGGTGGATGTGCATCTGGAACTGAATGCCGAGCAGACCGTGCGCCAGGGCCATGACATCGCCGCGGAAGCACGCCGCCGGGTGATGGCCGCCTATCCGGTGCTCGATGTGATGACCCACGTCGACCCGGTATAGCCGCGTGTAGCGACACAGACGCCGGGGCCCGCCCCGGCTTTTTTACGCCCAAATCGCAACAAGGTTGGCCGCACGTGGCCAACAACAAGGGTAAGTCCGCATTGGCAGTTTCTCCGCCAGCGGCTTTAATCCACAGCATGGCCTGCGTCCGCAACGGGCGCGCATCCGGAGACTCCCCATACGCCATGAAAGTCGCGCTGTTCATCCCCTGTTTCGTCAACGAGCTGTACCCGCACGTGGCCATGGCAACCGCCGAGCTGCTGGAGGGCTACGGCCTGGACGTCGAATACCCGCTGGCGCAGACCTGCTGCGGCCAACCCCTGAGCAACAACGGCGACAGCCGCGGCGCCTGCGAGGCCGCCAGCCGCTTCACCGACCTGTTCAAGGACTACGACTACGTGGTGTCGCCGTCCGGCAGCTGCACGTCCTACGTCAAGCACCACTACAGCTGGTATATCGCCGACAACGCCGACTACCGCGCGCTGCAGCCGCGGGTGTACGAAGTCATCGAATTCCTGCAGGACATCCTCAAGGTGGAGCGGCTGCCCAAGCCGGTGTACTTCCCGCATACGGTATCCATCCACCAGAGCTGCCACGGCCTGCGCGAACTGCAACATGCGGCGCCGTCCGAGCTGATGATTCCCTACCACTCGCGGCTGGAGCGCATCCTGCAGCTGGTGGACGGCGTGGAAGTACGCCTGCCTGAGCGCCGCGACGAATGCTGCGGCTTTGGCGGCACCTTCAGCGTGGACGAGCCGGAAGTGTCGGTGGCCATGGGTGAAGACCGCGTGGCGCAGCACGAGGCCACCGGTGCCGAGTTCATCGTCGGCGCCGACCCCTCCTGCCTGATGCACATGGGCGGCATCATCCGCCACAAATGCCGACCCATCCGCCCGCTGCACATCGTGGAGATTCTCACCGGGCGCGGAGGTGCGGCATGAAGGCCGACAACATCAAGCACCCGGAGGCGGCCGCCGAATTCCTGGCCGACCGCGAACGCGCGCGCTGGCACGACAGCGCCATCTGGTGGGTGCGGCAGAAGCGTGACGCCCAGGCGCAGCAGCTGCCGGAGTGGGAACAGCTGCGTGTGCTGGCGCAGCAGATCAAGGCACACACCCTGTCGCGGCTGGACGACTACCTGAACGAATTCCAGGCCAATGCCGAGCGTAACGGCGTTACCGTGCACTGGGCTGCCGACGCCGCCGAGCACAACCGCATCGTGCACGGCATCCTGGCTGCGGCCAACGTTAAAAAGCTGGTGAAGTCCAAATCCATGCTCACCGAGGAATGCGGGCTCAACCCCTACCTGGAACAGCATGGCATCGAGGTGATCGACACCGACCTTGGCGAGCGCATCGTGCAGCTGCGCCACGAGGCGCCCAGCCATATCGTGATGCCGGCCATCCACCTGAAGAAGGAGCAGATCTCCGAGCTGTTCCACCGCGAGCTGGGCACCGAGGCCGGCAACAACGACCCGACCTACCTCACCCACGCCGCGCGCGCCAACCTGCGCGAACACTTCCTCACCGCCGACGCCGGCCTGACCGGGGTGAACTTCGCCATTGCCGAAACCGGCGGCGTGGTGGTGTGCACCAACGAGGGCAATGCCGACCTCGGCACCGCACTGCCGCCCATCCACATCGCCAGCATGGGGCTGGAGAAGATCATTCCCAAGCTGGAGCACCTGGGCGTGTTCACCCGCCTGCTGGCGCGCTCCGCCATCGGCTCGCCGGTCACCACCTACACCTCGCACTTCCACCGGGCGCGCCCCGGCGGGCAGATGCACATCGTCATCGTGGACAACGGCCGCAGCGACATCCTCGGCAACCCCGACTTCTACCAGAGCCTGCGCTGCATCCGCTGCGGCGCCTGCATGAACACCTGCCCGGTGTACCGCCGCTCCTCCGGCCACAGCTACAGCTACATCATTCCCGGCCCGATCGGCTCCACGCTGGGCCCCAGCCGCGACATCAAAAAACACGGCAGCATGGCCTTCGCCTGTACCACCTGCGGCTCGTGCAGCAATGTCTGCCCGGTGAAGATCAATCTGCACGAGCAGCTGATTCTGCAGCGCAAGCGCGCCTTCGATGCCGGCACGCTGAAGCCGGCCAAGAAGATGGGCCTGCTGGCGATGCGCTTCCTGACGCAGCACCCGGCGCTGATGGATGCAGGCGGCAAGGTGATGCGCAAGGTGGTACCCATCGTGCCGCAGGCGCTGACTGCCGGCAGCGCCTGGAGCCGCGCCGGGCGCGAGCTGCCGGAAATGCCTGCCCAGAGCTTCAAGGACATGTGGCGCGCGCGCCAGGAGAAAAAAGCATGAGCAGCCGCGAACAGATTCTGGCCAAGCTGCGGCAGAACCGCCCGCAGGGCCCCGCCCTGCCCGACATCCACGCCGTGCCCTTCATCCGTTACGACGACAAGCTGGCGGCCTTTGCCGGCCTGATCCGCAACCTGGGCGGCGAGGCCATTACCCTGGCCGCCGGCCAGAGCGTGCTGGATGCGGTGCAACAACGTTGGCCGCAACACGGCCGCCTGGCCGACCTCACCACCGCTACGCCGGAACAGGTGGCCAGCCCGCATGACTGGCAGGACGTGGACGTTGCCATCATCCCCGGCCAGCTGGCAGTGGCGGAAAACGCTGCGGTGTGGGTGAGCAATGCCGGCAACGACTGGCGCTCGATCTACTTCCTCACCCAGAAGCTGGTGCTGGTGGTGCCACGCGACGCCATCGTCGACACCATGCGTGATGCCTACAGCCGCATCGACATCGCCGAACACGGCTTCGGCGCCTTCATCAGCGGCAGCTCGCGCACCGCCGACATTGAGCAGAGCCTGGTGATGGGTGCGCATGGCGCGATGGCGGCGCTGGTAATTTTTGCGTGAATACTGCGTTGTTGCTTCGCTTCACGGCCCCGCTGGGGCCGTTTTTTTTTTGCTGAGCAGCCCAGGCCTCTCACTACCGGTAGAGCCTAAGCAGCGTGCCCCCATCCCGTTGGCGCGAGCCGGGCGAAATTGTATTAATTTGCCCCAGGTTTTAAGACGCCGATCTGTTTGAGTCCCGAGCCGTTAGCGAGGGACGAGTTCGGCGGCGCCTGGGACGTGCCGTTTTGCACGGGGTTTCGAGCAGCCGCCGGGGAGCCGGGGATTGAAAAGGGGGCGGCGGTCGCCCCCTTTCCCGTCCGCTGGGCGGAACCGGCGACTTCAAACAGCATCCGCGCAGCGGATTCAATACCATCGTGGCAAAGCCAAATACACCAAGCCATCAAAGAAAATGCCGTGCGCCTTGTCATGCACGATATAAACGAGATCGCTTGTCTTGCGGCCAACGTTGGCCGCAAGCATGAAAAAGGCCACGACACATGTCGTGGCCTTGCGGGTGATGCCAGCGGGCAGCGCTTAGCTGCGTTCCACCTTGTAGCGCGGCGGCAGCAGCAGTGCCGGCACTTCGCGCTGGCGCTGCGGCAACATGCGGCCACCCAGCTTTTTCTCCACCTTGCGGCCTTCGCCGTCGTCGCGTTCACGCGGCTTGTCCGCCGGCTGCAGCAGGCTACGGCCATTTTCACGCTCGCGCGGTGCGCGCGGTTCACGCTGCTGCGGGCGATCGCGGCTGTCGCGTGCCTCGCGCAGGTCGCGACGATCGCGGTCTTCACGCTCGCCACGTTCAGCACGCTCTCGGCGCGGGGCGGCCTCGCCATTGCCTTCCTCGCGGCGACCGCTGTAGCCCTGTACGGCCTGCGGCGGCAGTGTCTGCTTGGTCAGGCGCTCGATGGCCTCGTGCTGCTTGCTCTCGTCCGGCGCCATCAGCGAGATGGCTACACCGGAAGCACCGGCACGGCCGGTACGGCCGATGCGGTGCACGTAGTCTTCCGGCGAGTTCGGCATTTCGTAGTTCACCACGAACGGCAACTCGGAAATATCCAGGCCGCGTGCCGCCACATCGGTGGCCACCAGTACCTTCACTTCGCCGGACTTGAAGCGGTTCAGCGTTTCCAGGCGGGCGCTTTGCGCCTTGTCGCCGTGAATCGCCTCGGCAGCGTGGCCGTCGCGCTTCAGATCGCGCGACAGCTGGTCGGCGGAAATCTTGGTGCGGCAGAACACGATCACCTGGCTCATTTCGCGTTCGCGGATCAGGTGCGACAGCAGTGCGCGCTTGCGGTAGGCATCCACCGCGTACACCAGCTGCTCCACCTGGGCGTTGGTGGAGTTCTGGCGTGCCACTTCCACCGTTTGCGGGTCGCGCATGAAGTCTGCGGCCAGCTTCTTGATCTCCGGCGCGAAGGTGGCGGAGAACAGCAGCGTCTGGCGCTCCTTGGGCAGCATCGACATGATCTTGCGGATGTCCTGGATGAAGCCCATGTCCAGCATGCGGTCACCCTCGTCCAGCACCAGCACTTCCACCTTGTTCAGCTGGATGGTCTTTTGCTGCACGTGGTCCAGCAGGCGGCCCGGCGTGGCGATCACGATCTCGATACCGCGGCGCAGCTCGGCCACCTGCGGGTCCATGTTCACACCGCCGAAGATGGTGGTGCTGCGCAGCGGCAGGTGCTTGGTATAGGCCTTGGCGTTGACGCCGATCTGGTCTGCCAGCTCGCGGGTAGGCGACAGGATCAGCGCGCGTACCGGGTGCATGGCCGGCGATACGCTGGGGTTGGCGAATTTTTTCAGGCGTTCGAGGATGGGCAGCAGGAAGGCGGCAGTCTTGCCGGTACCGGTCTGCGCCGCGGCCAGCAGGTCACGGCCGGACAGTACCAGCGGAATGGCCTTGGCCTGGATAGGGGTGGCCTCCGAGTAACCCATCTCGTCGATGGCACGCAGGATCTCGGGTGCCAGGCCTAGCTCGGCAAACGACATGTCAGGAACTCCAATCGGCCCGCCACGGCACACAGCCGGCGGCGAACCTGCAAATCATTAAAAAGCGAAGCGCCGCCAGGCTTACGCGGCGGCGCACAGTCACGGGTCAGCTCAGTTGAACAGGCTGACCACGCTCAACAGCAGGATCACGAACAACCACAACAGCACGGTGCGCCACACCAGCCCTACCGCGCTCTTCAGGTAGTTGGGGTCGGCTTCGTCGCCTACTCCCAGCTCCGGGCGGAAGTTGATGGTGTAGTTCTGGCGTACCGGATCGCCCAGCTTCACCCCCAGCGCGCCGGCAGCGGAAGCCAGCAGGATGCCGGTGGCGTAGTTGCCCCAGGTGCGGGCCTGCGAGCGCCAGCAATACACCGCGTCCTCGAAGTCGCCCATGATGGCGAAGCTGATGGCGGTAAGGCGCACCGGAATCCAGTCCAGCCATTCGCCGGCACGGCCGGCAAAGCGGCCGAACAGGTCCTCGTTGCCACGGTAGCCCCACTTCTGCGCCAACAGCTGCGAGAAGCGGTACAGCACCGCGCCGGCAGGGCCTGGCAGCACGACGAACCAGAACATGGTGCCGAACACGTGGCGATAGCTGTCCACCACGCCCTGCTCGATGGCCAGACGCGACACCTCGCCCACCGACAGCTCGCTGGTGGGCTGGTTGGTCCAGCTGGACAGTGCCTGGCGCGCTTCAAAGTCGCGCCCTTCGTTCAGGGCCAGCGAGATCTCGGAGAAATGGCCGGAAAAATGGCGGAACCCCATGGTGAGGTACAGCACCAGCACATTCCACGCGAAGGCCAGCGCCGGGCTGATCGCGTGCAGCAGGTAGTAGCCGCCCAGCGCCAGCGCCAGTGCCGGCACCATGGCAGCCAGCCAGGCCATGACACCATGGCGGTTGTAACCGGCATTCAGGTTACGTTCCAGGTGATTGGCATAACGGATGAACAGCCGCCAGACGCGGTTGCGGTTTCCCAGCGGGCGCAGTTGTTCGAGTGCCAGTGCGGCGATCAGCGAAATCAGGGTCATGGATACGCGGATGGTTGTTGGTTACCCGCGGTGGAAGATACCACAAAACCGCGGGCTAGACGGGGGCTAGGCAGAACCCAGCCGACGCGAACCGGTCAGGGGGGAGGAAGAAAGGTTGCCATGACGGCCATAGCCGGTAATGGCCTGGCTGGAAGCGCGCAGCGATTCCAGCACATCGGTGGCGAACTGCATGCGTTCCTGGGCCAGGTCGGCATTCACTTCATTGAGCGTTTTCAGGCGAATCACCGCCTTTTCCATTTCATGCCACAGCTGGCGCAATTCCGCCGGCGCCTGCAACAGCCAGGTTTGCCAGTGTATCGAATCGGCAAGCCCTTCCGCGCTTTGCGCCGCCAGGCGTTTCTCGCGCGCAGCGGTCAACTCGCCCAGCTGGCGCAGCTTGGCCTGCGACATTTCGTCCAGCTGAAAAGCATCAAAACGCAAAATAGCCCGCTGTTCTTCCTCCAGCGTGTGCTGCAGGGCGTCCAGCGTGGCCATTTCATCCTGGCATAGTGCCAGCAGAGCGGAAACATCCATGATCTAGCTGCCGTCTCAGCCGGCCAGCAGTTCCTTGGCGGAAGCAATCAGGCTGTCGGCGATGGCCTCCGGATGCACGGTAAACTGGCCGGAAGCAATGGCAGACTTGATGGCTGCCACCTTGTCGGCGTCAAACGCCGGCGCGCTGGCTGCAGCCTGCGTCATGCCCTGCAGACGGCTTGCAAACGGATTAATCGCAACGCTCTCGCCATCGGTACGCTCGGTCGTCGTGTTCGACTTGCCTTGCGTACGGCTGGGGGCGGAATAGTTGCTTGCAACCTTGCCCGAGTTGTCGATTTTCATGATTCACCTGCCCAGAATCTCTTTACGGTTAGTCCTATTATCGCCTGAAAAAACTGAAACTTGAGGCATTTTTTCACTGCAGCTGGAGAGACACGCTGCCATCGGCCTCCACCAGGGCGGAAATCACCTTGCCACTGCTCACCCGCACGCTCACCCGCTCACCCACGCTGGCATTGCCCAGCGCCACGGCGTCGCTGCTCACGCTGAATCCGTCACCCAGCACCTGCAGCTTTACCGGCTGGTTCATTTTGACAACATAGGGACTGCGCAATTGCGATGCAGTGAGCATGGCACCGGGTGGCAATGCCGTGCGCAGCATCTGGCCGACCACGGCGGATTCGTCACGCAGGCCCTGGCTAAGCAGCGAGCGGTTGTTCACCGCCGCCAGCCGCACATCGCCCGGCTGCAGCACATCCCCGGCCCGTACCAGCCGCGTGGTGACCAGCACCAGCTGCACTTCCGCCGCTTCCACCTGCAGCGACAGGCTCCAGCCCTGCGAGTTGCAGCTCACCAGCAGCATGTGCTGCGGCTTGCTGCCCCCTGCCGGCCAATCGGCCTGCAAGGGCTGATCACAGGCCGGCATCAGCGGCTTGCGCGGCGAAAGCTTGAGCTTGTAGGTATAGCCATCCTTGCCCTGCTCGCCGTGCAGGAACTGGTTGGCCACCTGTTCGATCTGGCGTCCATCCTGCCCCGCCGCCCATGCACCGGGCACTGCCCCCAGCAACAGCAGGCTGATAAGTATTTGCTTCATGCGGCTATTTTACTCCGGCACGGCACGCTGCCGCATCGCCCATCAGCACACAGACAAAAAACCCGCGCCGGCAGTTCCGGACGCGGGTTTGGCGGATGCGCAGGCAGCTCAGCCCAGTGCCTGGCGGATGTAGTCCTTCACTTTGCCGGCATCGGCGTCGTACACGGTAACGCGCTGCGGCAGGTCTTCCAGACCGTCGAAGCCGTCCGGGCGCGGCGCCTCGCGGTTCAGCGCCTCGCGGATGGTGTCGGCGAACTTGGCCGGCAGCGCGGTTTCCAGGCAGACGATGGTTTCGCCCGGCAGGCGCACATCGCGCGCCACCTTGATACCGTCGGCGGTGTGGGTATCCACCACCACGCCGTCGCTGGCATCCACCGCGCGGATGGTAGCCAGGCGGTCGGCGTGGCTGCTGCTGCCGGACACGAAGCCGAACTGCTCGCGCACCTGCGCCAGCTGGCTGCTCAGGTCAAAGCCCTTGCCGCTGTCCACCTCGGCCCACAGCGCCTTGACCTTGCCGCCGTCGCGGCCAACCAGGTCGAACACGAAGCGCTCGAAGTTGGATGCCTTGGAAATGTCCATCGACGGGCTGGAGGTGACGTAGGTGTTGGCGGTGCCGCGCGGCGCGTAGCTGCCGGTCTTGAAGAACTCGTCCAGCACGTCGTTCTCGTTGGTAGCCACGATCAGGCGCTCGATCGGCAGGCCCATCTGGCGGGCGATATGGCCGGCGCAGACGTTGCCGAAATTGCCGGACGGCACGCAGAAGCTGACTTTTTCGTCATTGCTGGCGGTGGCGTTGAAGTAGCCCTTGAAGTAGTACACCACCTGCGCCACCACGCGCGCCCAGTTGATGGAGTTGACGGTGCCGATCTTGTACTGCGCCTTGAAGGCGTGGTCGTTCTGCACCGCCTTCACGATGTCCTGGCAATCGTCGAACATGCCCTTGATGGCGATGTTGTGGATATTGGCATCCTGCAGGCTGTACATCTGCGCGCGCTGGAACGGGCTCATCAGGCCGTCCGGGCTGAGCATGAACACGTTGATGCCGGCCTTGCCGCGCATGGCGTATTCGGCGGCGGAGCCGGTGTCGCCGGAGGTGGCGCCAACGATGTTGAGCTGCTCGCCCTTCTTCGCCAGCACGTACTCGAACAGGTTGCCGAGGAACTGCATGGCCATGTCCTTGAACGCTAGCGTCGGGCCGTTGGACAGCTCCAGGATCACCAGTCCGTCCTGCAGGCGTTTCACCGGGGTGATCGCCTCGCTGCCGTACACCTTGGCGGTGTAGGTGCGGTCGAGGATGTCCTTGAGGTCGGCTTGCGGAATGTCGGTGGCGAACAGGCGAATCACCTCGAACGCCAGTTCGGCGTAGGACAGCTTGCGCCAGTCATCCAGCTGCTTGCGGCCAACCTGCGGGTAGCTTTCCGGCAGCGCCAGGCCGCCATCGGGCGCCAGGCCCATCAGGATGGTGTCGGAGAATTCGAGCGGCGCCATGCCGCCACGGGTGCTGATGTATTTCATGTCATTCAACCAGGGTATTCAGGCATTTCACGCCCACGTTCAGCAAGCGGCCCTGCCATTTCGGATCACCCAGCACGGCCTTGCCCTTGCTGGCGATCTCCTGCATTTCATCATCGCTGAGGCTGGACACCAGCTTGTTGCTGGCACAGCTGCAGTAGCTGTCCACCTTTTGCGGGGTGGACAGCAATACCGGCAGCAAGGGCGTGTTGTTGATCTTGCTGCGGCAGGCCTCGCCCAGCTTCTGCTCCGCAACGGTACGCGGCATCAGAATGCTGCAGCCCGCCAGCAGCAGACACAACAGCACGGTAGCGCCATGCTTAGCCATTAAGTTCTTCCATGCGCAGGCGCACCACCTTGCCGGCCACACTGTCCAGCGCTTCGATGGCGGCAATCGCCGTGTTCACCGATTTTTCCACCACGCGATGGGTAAGGATCACGATCTCGGCGGAACCGTCGGCGACCGAACCCTTCTGGATCAGCGCCTCGATGGAAATGCCGTTCTCGGCCAGCAGGCGGGTGATGTCGGCCATCACGCCGGCACGGTCCACCGCCTGGATGCGCAGGTAGTAGCTGCTCACCACTTCGTCGATCGGCAGGATGCGCAGGTTCTTCAGCTGGTCCGGCTGGAACGCCAGATGCGGCACGCGGTGCCCCGGGTCGGCGGTCATCAGGCGGGTAACGTCCACCAGGTCGGCCACCACCGCGGAGGCAGTCGGCAGTGCGCCGGCGCCCGGGCCATTGAACAGGGCCTGGCCCACGGCATCGCCGCGTACCAGCACCGCGTTCATCACGCCGTTGACGTTGGCGATCAGCTGGTCTTCCGGAATCAGCGTCGGGTGCACGCGCAGCTCCACGCCAGCCTCGGTGCGGCGGGTCAGGCCGATCAGCTTCACGCGGTAGCCCAGTTCCTCGGCGTACTGGATGTCCTTGCCTTCCAGCTGGCTGATGCCTTCCAGGTAGCAGTTGTCGAACTGCATCGGGATGCCGAAAGCGATGGCCGCCATGATGGTGAGCTTGTGGCCGGCGTCATGGCCTTCCACGTCGAAAGTCGGGTCGGCCTCGGCATAGCCCAGGCGCTGTGCTTCCTTCAGTACGTCGACAAAGTCGGCGCCCTTCTCGCGCATTTCGGAGAGGATGAAGTTGGAGGTGCCGTTGATGATGCCGGCCAGCCACTCGATGCGGTTGGCCGACAGACCCTCGCGCAGCGCCTTGATGATGGGGATGCCGCCGGCTACCGCCGCTTCGAACGCCACCATCACGCCTTTTTCCTGCGCACGGGCGAAGATCTCGTTGCCGTGTACCGCCAGCAGCTTCTTGTTGGCGGTTACCACGTGCTTGCCGTTGGCAATGGCCTGCAGCACCAGCTCCTTGGCCACTGTGTCGCCACCGATCAGCTCCACCACGATATCCACGTCGGGGTTGTTCACCACTTCGAAGGCATCGGCCACCACGGCCACCTCCGCGCCCACCAGCTCGCGCGCCATTTCCACGTTGCGGCGCGAAGCGATGGTCAGGCGGATCTCGCGCCCGGCACGGCGGCTGATTTCCTCGGCGTTGCGCTTCAATACGGTGGCGACACCGCCACCGACAGTCCCCACACCCATCAGGCCAATATTGATTGGCTTCATAGTTAAACTCCTAAGTTCTGTTTATTTGTCCCTGGATTCAGGCTATCCAGCGGGGCCGGCATGACCGGCCCGACTCGATGGTCTGCATCATGTAAAAACTGCCTCTTCTTGTCAGGCAGCACAAGGGGGCGCAAACGCGGCTGCGACAAGGCAATCTGTTCACCTTCTACAGGACCCGGCAAAGCCGGGCCTCGCCACTGTACTCCCCTCACCCGCAGCCCTGATTACTCCCATCCCCCCGCCCTTGCCCTGCAAGGGGGCCTCGCTGCGCTCGCTAACACAAGGGGGCGCAAGCGTGGCTGCGACAGCGCAATCTGCTCACTTTTCACAGGACCCGGCAAAGCCGGGCCTCGCCACTGTACTCCCCTCACCCGCAGCCCTGATTACTCCCATCCCCCCGCCCTTGCCCTGCAAGGGGGCCTCGCTGCGCTCGCTAACACAAGGGGGCGCAAGCGCCCCCTCGTCTGTCTGCCTATTTCCCACGCGCCGCCGCCACCTTGCCTTTGACAAGGTGTTGCTGGCAGGCGGCATGGACGTTGCGCATCAGTCGGTACCGTGGCGTTTGCGGTAGTTTTCCAGGAAGCGGGCGATGCGGCCGATGGCTTCGGTCAGATCATCGCTGTTCGGTAGGAATACCACGCGGAAGTGATCCGGCGCAATCCAGTTGAAGCCGCTGCCCTGCACCAGCAGCACGCGCTCCTGCTGCAGCAGCTCCAGGATGAACTGCTGATCGTCCTCGATCGGGTAGATGTCCGGGTCCAGCCGCGGGAACAGGTACAACGCGCCCTGTGGCTTGACGCAGCTGACGCCCGGAATCTCGGTGAGCAGCTTGTGCGCCAGATCGCGCTGGCGTGCCAGGCGGCCGCCAGGCGCCACCAGGTCGTCAATGCTCTGGTAGCCGCCCAGCGCGGTCTGGATCGCGTACTGCGCCGGCACGTTGGCGCACAGCCGCATCGAGGCCAGCATGTTGAGGCCCTCGATATAGTCCTTGGCCCGGCGCTTGTCGCCGGACAGGATCAGCCAGCCGGCGCGGTAGCCGCAGGCGCGGTAGTTCTTGGACAGGCCGTTGAAGGTGCACACCATCAGGTCCTGCGCCAGCGAGGCGATGGAGGTGTGGGTGGCGCCGTCGTACAGCACCTTGTCGTAGATCTCGTCGGCGTACAGCAGCAGGCCGTACTCGCGTGCCACGTCCACCAGCTGCTGCAGGATGTAGTCCGGGTACAGTGCGCCGGTGGGGTTGTTCGGGTTGATGATCACCAGCGCCTTGGTATTGGGGGTGATCTTGGCGCGGATGTCGGCGATGGACGGCAGCCAGCCCTTTTCCTCTTCGCACAGGTAGTGCACCGGCTTGCCGCCGGCCAGGCTCACCGCCGCGGTCCACAGCGGGTAGTCCGGCGCCGGCACCAGCACCTCGTCGCCATTGTCCAGCAATGCCTGCATCGCCATCACGATCAGCTCGGACACGCCGTTGCCCACGTAGATGTCTTCCATGCCCACGTTCGGAATCTGCTTCTGCTGCGCGTAGTGCATGATGGCCTTGCGCGCGGCGAACAGCCCCTTGGAATCGCAGTAACCCGAGGCGTTCTGCAGGTTGACGATCACGTCCTCGATGATCTCGTCCGGCGCAAAGAAGCCGAATGGCGCCGGGTTGCCGATATTGAGCTTGATGATGCGGTGGCCTTCCTCTTCCATGCGCTTGGCGTGTTCGAGGACCGGGCCGCGGATGTCATAGCAGACATTGGCGAGTTTTTGGGATTTCTGGATAGGCTGCATGGGGGCTGTCACTGTTATTGGTGGTGGATCCGGCGATTGTCCCGCTACACGTCTGCTGCGTGCAGGCGGGTTATAATCCTATCCCAATACGTGGTGCACTGCACTACAAGCACCGACGGGATTCCAGCATGAAACTACATGAAGCAAAGACAGGCGGCAGCAACCTGTTCACCGCCTATGGCGCGGGCTATGTCGAGATCAACGGCACCCGCCACAGCGGCAGCCTGATCGTTACTGCCGACAGCATCCAGCCGTGGGCGCCGACCTCGTTTGAAACCTTGGCCGCAGAGCATTTTGCCGCCCTGCTGGCCCTGCAGCCGGAAGTGGTGATCTTCGGCAGTGGCCAGCGGCTGCGCTTTCCGCATCCGCGCCTGACTGCCGCACTGAGTAATGCCGGCATCGGTGTGGAGGTGATGGACAGCAATGCCGCCTGCCGCACCTACAACATCCTGCTGGCGGAGGATCGCCAGGTCATCGCCGTACTGCTGGGCGAATAATGGCACCGGATCTGGCGCTGGCCGGCAAGGCGCTGCTCGGCGCGCTGGCGGTGCTGCTGATCAGCCTGCTGTCGCAAAGCCGCTATTTCTTCATCGCCGGCCTGGTGCCGCTGTTCCCCACCTTCGCGCTGATCGCCCACTACATGGTGGGCAGCGCACGCGGCGCCGACGCGCTGCGCAAGACCGCACTATTCGGCCTCGGCTCGCTGCTACCCTACGCCGTCTACCTGCTGGCGGTATACGCGCTGGCGACAAGGCTGTCGCTGCCCTTCACCCTGCTTGCCGCCACCGCCTGCTGGATGCTGGCCGCCGGCCTGCTGCTGTGGGGCTGGCATTACTGGCTGCATTGATCGCGGATCAGGCACTTACAGGCAGGCCCGGATGGCCTGAATCTGCGGCCAACGTTGGCCGCATCGCCAAGCACAAGGCCGCCCGTGGGCGGCCTTGTCGTTACGGCGGCAGGTCAGCGGCTAATGCAGCTTCAGCGACGGCTTGGCCACCCGCCGTAGCTTGTCTCCGATGAACAGCAGCGTGGCCAGCAGCCAGCCGTGCACCGCCGCCTGGTGCATGCGGTACAGCGAGGCGTAGATCAGCTTGGCGCCGCGCCCTTCCACGTAGTAGTCGCGCTTGGGGCCGACAATGGCCGCCAGGCTGCCCACCGCGGTGTGCTTGCCCAGCGACACCATCATGCCCTGCGGCTTGAACTGGAACGGCGCCGCCTGCTGCTCGCGCAGGCGCTGGCTCAGCTCGCCGGCCAGCCACTGCGCCTGCTGGTGCGCCACCTGGGCGGTGGCCGGCAGCGGGCGGCCGTTGCCGCCATCGCAGGCGGCGCAGTCGCCCAGCGCGTAGATATTGTCGTCACCGGCGCAGCGCAGGCGCTCGTCCACCTGCAGCTGGTTGATGCCGTTCACCGCCAGGCCATCCAGCGTGGCCAGCCATGCCGGTGCCTTCACCCCTGCCGCCCATACCGTGATGTCGGCATTTACCTGGCTGCCGTCCTGCAACTGGACGCCGCTGGCGGTCACCGCCGCCACCCGGCTGCTGGTCAGCACCCGCACGTGGCGTGCGGCCAACTGTTCCTGCGCGTAGGCGGACAGTGACGGCGGCGCCGCCGCCAGTACCCGTTCGCTGCCTTCGATCACGCTGATGTGCACCTGCGCCGGCTGCAGCCGCGCGCCGTAGTGATGCATCTCGCGCACGGTGTGGTTCAGCTCCGCCGCCAGTTCCACCCCGGTGGCGCCGCCACCGACGATGGCGATATCCATGCCCGCCTGCTGGCCGCTGCTGCACTTGAACGCCAGCTCCAGCAACTGGTGGCGCAGGCGCTCGGCATCGGCCGGGGTGTTCAGCTGCATCGCGTGCTCGCGCACACCGGGGGTGCCGAAGTCGTTGGCTTCCGCCCCCACTGCCAGCACCAGCCAGTCGTAGCCCACCTCGCGCTCCGGGCTCAGCAGCTGGCCGTTGCTGCCGTGGATGGCAGCCAGGCGGATGGCGCGCCGGCTACGGTCCAGCGCCTGCATATAGCCGAACTCGAATTCATAACCATTGCGGTAGCCGTGGGCGAAGTAGTTCACCTCGTCCTCGCCGGTGTTCAGCGCACCGGTGGCAACTTCGTGCAGCAGCGGCTTCCAGATATGGGTGGCCGCGCCGTCCACCAGCACGATGCGCGCCTTGTGGCGCAGGCCCAGGCTGCGGCCCAGACGGGTGGCCAGCTCCAGGCCGCCGGCGCCACCACCGACGATGACTATGCTGGGCAGGACTGCAGATCGACTCAACATGGCAACTCCTTAATGGTCAGAATGCGTTACCACAGCCGTCTGCCGCACAAACAAAACGGCTGGGGTGACGCCTCTGACGCCAGCCCAGCCGGGTTGTAGACAAGAACCACGAACAAAATCCCTGATCCTGCGTTACGCCGCCTTGCCGTACTCGTTGTACTGTCTGCGGCGGAACGCCTTGTCTCAGGTACTCTGCGAGACTTTGTTCACGGTTCTTAAAGCGATAGGTGAATTAACGGCCAACCCAGCCGATGACCAGCAATACCGCCAATAGTAAAGCAATCAGCATCAACAGGAAGTTCTGTCGCTTCTGTTCGCGCATCAGCTGGATATAGCCCTGCACCAAGAGCTCGGTGGTCTGCCCGGACAGCGCCTCGTTCAGCTTGCGCGGCAGCGCCGGCAGCGTGGTGGCCCATTGCGGCGCCTCGTGCTTGAGGGTGCGCAGCAGACCACGCCAGCCGATCTGCTCGTTCATCCACTTGGTAAGGAAAGGCTTGGCGGTATCCCACAGGTCCAGGTCCGGGTCCAGCTGGCGGCCCAGGCCTTCGATATTGAGCAGGGTCTTCTGCAGCAACACCAGCTGCGGCTGGATTTCCACGTTGAAGCGGCGGCTGGTTTCGAACAGCCGCAGCAGCACCATGCCGAAGGAAATCTGCGACAGCGGCTTGTTGAAGATCGGTTCGCACACGGTGCGCACCGCCGCTTCCAGCTCCTCGGCACGGGTTTCCTTTGGCACCCAGCCGGATTCGATGTGGGCGGTGGCCACGCGGTGGTAGTCGCGGTTGAAGAAGGCCAGGAAGTTGACCGCCAGGTAGTGCTTGTCGGTTTCGGTGAGGCTGCCGACGATGCCGAAGTCCAGCGCGATGTAGCGGCCGTCGTCGGCCACGAAGATATTGCCCGGGTGCATGTCGGCATGGAAGAAGCCATGGCGGAACACCTGGGTGAAGAAGATTTCCACGCCGAAGCGGCTGAGTTTTTTCAGGTCGACGCCAGCCTCGCGCAGGCGCTCGATCTGCCCTACCGGGATGCCGTCCATCCACTCCAGCGTCAGCACGTCGCGGCTGCTGTAGTCGTAGTACACCTCCGGCACGATCAGCATGTCGCTGCCGACGAAGTTGCGATGCAGCTGGCTGGCGTTGCCGGCCTCGTGCATCAGGTCCAGCTCGTCGTGCAGGTGGCGGTCGAACTCCCCTACCACCTCGCGCGGCTTCAGCCGCTTGCCGTCGGGCAGGAAACGCTCCACCAGTCCGGCCAGGCTGGCCATCAGTGCCAGATCCTGCTGGATCACCGGCTTGATCGCCGGGCGCAGCACCTTCACCGCCACCTGGCGGCCCGGCGTGTTGCCGGCGCCATGCAGCCGCGCGCGGTGCACCTGTGCCACCGAGGCGCTGGCCACCGGCACATCGTCGAACTCGGCATACAGTGTGGCAATCGACTGGCCCAGGCTGCGCTCGATCACTGCGCGCGCGGTGGCGGCCTCGAACGGCGGTACCTTGTCCTGCAGCCGCGCCAGCTCGTCGGCATAGTCTTCCGGCAGCAGGTCACGGCGGGTGGACAGCACCTGGCCGAACTTGACGAAGATCGGCCCCAGGCTTTCCAGCGCCAGGCGCACGCGTACCGGCAGCGGCTGCGACAGGTCGCGCGGCACCGGCGTCAGGCGGAACAGCCAGTGCAGCAGCCGTACCCGCGGGCGGTCGACCAGGAAGTCGTCCAGGCCATAACGATAGAAAGTGGCAACGATCTTGGCGAGCCGCGCGATACGCATGATGGATTCAGTCGGGGGAAAGGTTGGCCGCAGCACGCCACAAGGCATGCCGCGCAAAGCGCGAAGCATAGTCGCGGCGGGGGCGCGCTGGCAATGCCGGCGGGCAGCAAAAAGCCGGTGCAGGCACCGGCCACGCAGGGGAGTCCGTGTGGATCAGCCGGGCTGCTGCCCCTGCTCCAGCAAGGCCAGCCGCTTGTCGAAGCGGTCGGCCGCCTCGCGCAGCTCGTCCACCGCCGCCACGAAGCCGGCCACATCCTGCTTCCTGGCCAGCAGCGGCGCTTCCTCGCGCAGGTGCTCGATCCAGTTTTCCAGCAGACGGCCGCCGATCTCGCCCTTGATGCCGAACAGGCCGCGCACGAAGCCCTGCACTCGGTTGGCGGCCACGTCGCCCACCACCCGCGACAGGTCCTCGGTGGCATCCCACTGCAGGCGGCGCACGATGCGGCCAACCTCGGTGGCCAGCTCGGTGTCGCCTTCCAGCACGATGTCGGCCAGCGCCGGCTCGCGCCCGGCCAGCTGCGCCAGCGCCACGCCATGCTTGAGGCGCAGCCGCGCTTCCGGCTCGCCCTCGCAGGCGGCCAGCCAGCCATCGGCGGTGACCACCCCGGCCAGGTCGAACGGCGGCAGGGTGACAGCGATGCGGCGCCCGGCATGCAGCGCCAGGTCGGCACGCACCTCCGGGTGCTGGTTCAACAGATGATTGAAGGCTGCGATGCGCAAACCCATGCTCAGTATCCTTGCCTGTTCAGACAATAAGAGTACGCCGGCACCATGCTGCGACACCGGCTTGCCAGGCAGCTAGCCTACCATCGGCAGCGCTGCCTGCGGCCAGGCGGCTGACAAAGTGCTTCGATTAAACTTTACCGGACCCGGCAAAGCCGCTTTCGCGATGCGAAAGGACTTTGTCAGCACTCAGCAGCCGGCACTGCCGGCTGTCAGGCTAACTTTACGCGGCGCTTATTGCACCACCGGTACGATGTGGATTTCCACGCGGCGGTTCAGCTGCTTGCCGGCTTCGGTGTTGTTGTCGGCGCGCGGGCGGCTGGAGCCGTAACCGATAGCCTGCATGCGCTCCTGCTGCACGCCATGCGCCTGCAGGTATTGCTCTACCGCAGCGGCGCGCTGCTCGGACAGCGGCTGGTTGATGCGGTCGTTGCCGGAAGCATCGGTGTGGCCTTCGATATCCAGCGTGGTCTTGCCGTATTTCTTCACGATGGCGGAGATGGTATCCAGCGTCGGCAGGAAGCCGCCCTTCAGTGCGGAGGAGCCGCTATCGAATGCGGTGGAGGAGGTCATCACCACGGTCAGGCTCTTGTCGGCATTGCGCTGCAGTTCGATGGCACCGGCCTTGATCTGCGGCGCCAGCTGCTTTTCGAAGTCCTTGGCCTGGTTGTCCATATAGGTGCCCACGGCATAGCCGGCCAGGCCGCCACCCACGGCACCGATGATGGCGCCCTTGGTGCGGTCCTTCTTGCTGGATACGGCTGCACCCAGCACCGCGCCGCCGGCCACGCCGATGGCGGTACCGATCTGGCTGCTGGAATACTGGCTGTTGGCACAGCCGGCGGCCAGCAGTGCGGCGGACAGTACGGTGATCAGGGATGCGGTGGAAACACGCTTGTTCATTACTTGTTACTCCATGGTGGGATAGAAAATGGAAAGCCCGGCACGGGTCTGCGACACGCGAGGAATATGGCGGTGAAACGCGGCAGGCAATGCGCGGGGCACCGGTCTGCCGTGGATGCAGGCGTTCAGCCCGCGTGCCAGCACCAGTGCCAGGGTTCGTACAGATAGCCGCTGCTGTTGCCGGCCGGGTAGCTCAGGCGAAAGCCGAACTCGCCGGCATGGGCCAGCAGCCAGGCAAACGCCGCGGTGGTGTCAAACGCCTGCTCCAGCACTGGCGAGCCCGGCGTGCCGATGTCGATGGCACGGCCACTATGGTGCTCGCTGAAGCCCGGTGCGGCGCTGACCTGCAGGATGACGTCCAGCGTCTGGCCGCGCGCCAGCTTGGCGGCAACGATTTCATGCTGGCGCTGGATGCTGCGGTAGGCGGACACCAGGAACAGGGTCACGCCATCGGCAGCCGCCGCCGCGCGCAGCTGCTGCCATGCGGCAGCGGCCGGCGCAATCAGTTCGAAGATTCTTCCGGCGTCGTTGCTGTCCGCCACGACCAGCGCGTCCGGCTCGGCATACTCCCGCAGGCCGCGTGCGGCCAACGTTTGCGGATCGATGCCCAGCTCGGCCAGGCGGGCGGCCAGCTCCGGCGTCATCAGAACTTCACGCCCTTGTGCAGCGCGACCACGCCACCGGTCATGTTGTGGTAGTCAACGCGGCCGAAGCCGGCGTCCAGCATCATCTGCTTCAGGGTTTCCTGGTCCGGGTGCATGCGGATGGATTCCGCCAGGTACTGGTAGCTGTCGGCATCGCCGGCCACCATCTTGCCCATGATGGGCAGCGCCTTGAACGAGTAGAAATCGTAGAACGGCGACAGCGGCTTCCATACCTTGGAAAACTCCAGCACGAACAACTTGCCGCCCGGCTTGAGCACGCGGCACATTTCCTTCAGCGCCGCGTCCTTGTGCGTCATGTTGCGCAGGCCGAAGGCCACCGACACCGCATTGAAGTAATTGTCCGGGAACGGCAGCTTTTCGGCATCGGCCAGCGATACCGGCAGCATCATGCCTTCGTCCAGCAGGCGGTCGCGGCCCACGGTCAGCATCGAGCTGTTGATGTCGGTGAGCCACACTTCGCCGCTCTTGCCCACCCGCTTGGCCCAGCCGCGCGCCAGGTCGCCGGTGCCGCCGGCAATGTCCAGCACCTTGTCGCCGGAGCGCACGCCGGAGGTGGTGAGCGTGAAGTGCTTCCACACGCGATGCAGGCCGCCGGACATCAGATCGTTCATCACGTCGTATTTCTGCGCCACCGAGTGGAATACCTCGGCCACCTTGCCGGCCTTTTCGCTTTCTTCGACGTTCTGATAACCAAAGTGGGTCTTGCTCATGTCTACTCCCTGCTCGCGCCAGCGGCGGCGAGGCGATTCAGATAATCCTGCCAGTACTGGTCGTGCTTCACGCCCAGCTCGTATAGATAAGCCCAGCTGTACAGCCCGCTGTCGTGCCCGTCGCTGAACACGATCTTCAGTGCGTAGTGCCCCACCGGCTCCAGCGCGGTAATGGCCACCTGCTTCTTGCCCACCTGCAGCACCTCGTTGCCCACGCCGTGGCCGCGCACTTCGGCGGACGGCGAGTACACCCGCAGGTATTCGGCCGCCAGGCTGAAGCTGGCGCCATCGTCGTAGGCGACCTCCAGCTGCTGCGATACCGCGTGCAGCTTGATTTCCACCGGGTTGGCAGAATATGCAGACTGTCCTGACATGGTCATATCTTTCATGAAATTCAATAACCGCCTACTCATCCCATAATGACGCTGGGAAACTGCATGACAGTCCCAACAACAATCAGAGAAATCGCCAATCGCTGCTTACACAACATCCGGCGATTATTTTGTTTCAGCTCATTAAGCAATGCGTCATTCATCCATACACCCGGCGCGTACCCGCCCGGACTTCCCCGCCATAGCAATACAGTCCCAACACCCACCAAACACATGCCGAACATCGTCATCGACTTAAGCAGAAGTTGGAGGGACATGAGGACTAATCCTTGCGTGTCAGCAGCATGGCATCGCCATAGCTGAAGAACTTGTAGCCGTGTGTCACCGCGTGCGCGTAGGCGCCGCGAATCTCGTCGTAGCCGGCAAACGCCGACACCAGCATCAGCAGCGTGGACTTTGGCAGGTGGAAGTTGGTCAGCAACTTGTCCACCACCTGGAAGCGGAAACCGGGGGTAATGAAGATGTCGGTTTCGCCGCGCCCGGCTTTCAGGCCGCCATCGCGGGCGGCGGATTCCAGCGCACGCATGCTGGTGGTGCCCACCGCCAGCACCTTGCGCCCGGCGGCATGCGCGGCGTGGATGGCATCCACCGTGCCCTGCGGCACTTCGTAGATTTCGCTGTGCATCTTGTGCTCGGCGATATTGTCCACCCGCACCGGCTGGAAGGTGCCGGCGCCCACGTGCAGGGTAACGTGGCACAGCTGCACGCCCTTGTCGCGCAGCTGCTGCAGCATGGCATCGGTAAAGTGCAGGCCGGCGGTAGGCGCAGCTACCGCGCCCTGCTCGCGCGCATATACCGTCTGGTAGCGCTCGTCGTCGTCGGCATCGGTATCGCGGGCAATATAAGGAGGCAGCGGCAGCTTGCCGGACGCCTCCAGGATATCGAATACGTTGGCCGCATCCAGAAACTTCAGATGGAACAGCTCGTCGGCGCGCGCCACCATTTCCGCCTGCCAGCGGCCGGCAAAGATGATGCGAGTGCCCGGCTTGGGCGACTTGCTGGCGCGCACATGCGCCAGCACTTCGTGCTCGTTCAGCACGCGCTCCACCAGCGCCTCCACCTTGCCGCCGCTGTCTTTTTCGCCGAACAGCCGCGCCTTGATCACGCGGGTGTCGTTGAACACCATCACGTCGCCGGCCTGCAGCTGGTCGGCAAACTCGGTAAAGCGGCTGTCCTGCGGCGTATGGCCGTGCACCAGCAGCAGGCGGCTGCTGCCGCGCTCGGCCGGCGGGTGCTGGGCGATCAGCTCGTCCGGCAGGTGGTAGTCGAAATCTGAAACGTGCATGTGAAGCTTCTGGTTCAATTAACCGCGGGATTATACCTTTTGCCTGCTGCAGCGCGCCAACCGCTGCAACTTGCCCTGGATCAAGCCGGCCCGAACGGACAGGCACACGCAGGCGACAAGCTCGTTACAATGCCCGGCGTCAAGTAGTGCTTTCACTCGAAGCCGCAGCATTTTACCAACAGCAGCGCCTCGCAAACGATTGTTTGAAATGTGGCAATTGCTGGACATCTTGCTGCCAATTGCGGCAAACTCGCGGCCATATCAAAACAGGGACCAACACCTTGACCCGAAAAATCCTCGTGCTGCACGGCCCCAATCTGAATCTTCTCGGACTGCGCGAGCCCCAGCACTATGGCCGGGACACCCTGGATGACATCAATACCCGACTGCGTGAGCAGGCCACGGCTGGCGGCTTCGAACTGGATGTTCTGCAAAGCAATGCCGAACATATCCTGATCGAACGCATCCATGCCTGCCTGACCGATGGTACGGCGATGATCATCATCAATCCGGCTGCCTTTACCCATACCAGTGTCGCCATCCGCGATGCAATTTCCGGGGTCAAGGTACCGTTTATCGAAGTCCACTTGTCCAACGTCCACGCCCGCGAGCCGTTCCGCCATCATTCGTATTTCTCCGATCTGGCGGTTGGCGTTATTTGCGGCCTGGGCGCTCATGGCTATGAGCTGGCCCTGGCCCACGCGATGAAGCGTCTGGCCACGCCGGCATAACACCGAATAATTACCGAAGGAAAACCATGGACCTGCGCAAACTGAAAAAGCTGATCGATCTCGTCGAGGAATCCGGCATTGCTGAACTCGAAGTGACCGAGGGCGAAGAAAAAGTTCGCATCACCCGTGTCTCCGCCAATCACGCGATGGCAATGGCCCAGCCGATGCACTACCAGGTAGCGCCGCACATGGCCGCCGCCCCGGTAGCCGCCGCTGCAGCCCCGGTTGCCGAAGCCGCACCGGCCGCCGACATGAGCAAGGCGCAGAAATCCCCGATGGTGGGTACCTTCTATAGCAAGCCGAGCCCGGACGCCGAGGCATTCGTGAAAGTGGGCCAGACCGTCAACGCCGGCGACACCCTGTGCATCATCGAAGCCATGAAGCTGATGAACGAGATCGAAGCCGAGCGTAGCGGCGTGGTGAAGGCCATTCTGGTGGAAAACGGCCAGCCGGTGGAATACGGCGAACCGCTGTTCATCATCGAATAAGCGGCCAACTTATAGAATACCGACGACAGGGCACGACAAGGTGCCCTTTCCGTTTTTGACGTGTTGTTAGGGCTGCCAGAACAGCCCGGGCTGAACCCCCTGTCGCGCAAGCGCACCTGAGCCGGGGGGTTTTGCCGGGAGAAGCGAACATGTTTGAAAAGATCCTCATCGCCAACCGTGGCGAAATTGCGCTGCGCATCCAGCGTGCCTGCCGCGAAATGGGCATCAAGACCGTGGTGGTGCACTCCGAAGCCGACCGTGACGCCAAGTACGTGAAACTGGCCGACGAGTCGGTGTGCATCGGCCCGGCACCATCCGGCCAGAGCTACCTGAACGTGCCGGCGCTGATCGCCGCTGCCGAGGTAACCGATGCCCAGGCCATCCACCCGGGCTACGGCTTCCTGTCGGAAAACGCCGACTTCGCCGAGCGCGTGGAGCAATCCGGTTTCGTGTTCATCGGCCCGCGCCCGGAAACCATCCGCATGATGGGCGACAAGGTATCGGCCAAGCACGCCATGATCGAAGCCGGCGTGCCCACCGTACCGGGCTCCGACGGCGCGCTGCCGGACGACCCGAAGGAAATCACCAAGATCGCCCGCAAGATCGGCTTCCCGGTGATCATCAAGGCCGCCGGTGGCGGTGGCGGCCGCGGCATGCGCGTGGTGCACACCGAAGCCGCGCTGATCAACTCGGTGAACATGACCCGTACCGAAGCCGGTGCCGCTTTCGGCAACCCCACCGTGTACATGGAAAAATTCCTGGAGCAGCCGCGCCACATCGAGATCCAGGTGCTGTCCGACGAACACGGCAATGCCGTGTACCTGGGCGAGCGCGACTGCTCGATGCAGCGCCGCCACCAGAAGATCATCGAAGAGGCGCCGGCACCGGGCATTACCGCCGAGCAGCGCCAGAAGATCGGCGAAGCCTGCGCCGACGCCTGCCGCCGCATCGGCTACCGCGGCGCCGGTACCTTTGAATTCCTGTACGAGAACGGCGAGTTCTACTTCATCGAGATGAACACCCGCGTACAGGTGGAACACCCGGTATCCGAGCTGATCACCGGCATCGACATCGTGCAGGAGCAGATTCGCATCGCCTTCGGCGAGAAGCTGCACTTCAAGCAGGATCAGGTGGTGTTCAAGGGCCATGCCATGGAATGCCGCATCAACGCGGAAGACCCGTTCAATTTCATTCCGTCGCCGGGCAAGATCGAAAGCTACCACCCGGCCGGCGGCCCGGGCATCCGCATCGATTCGCACATTTACCAGGGCTACACCATTCCGCCGCACTATGATTCCATGATCGGCAAGCTCATCGCCTACGGCGACACCCGCGAGCAGGCCATGGCCCGCATGCGCGTCGCGCTGTCGGAAATGGTGATCACCGGTATCAAGACCAACATCCCGCTGCATCAGGAACTGTTCCTGGACGCTGCGTTCCGCCAGGGCGGCACCAGCATCCACTATCTGGAAGAGCGCCTGTCGCAGATGAAGAAAGGCAGCTGACACATGCCCTGGCTGCAAGCCACCATCCAGGCCGATTCGGCCATTGCCGAGAAACTGGCCGACGCCCTGATGGACGTCGGTGCGTTGTCGGCTACCATCGAAGACGCGCTGGCCGGCACCGCTGCCGAGCAGCCCATCTTCGGTGAGCCGGGCGAGCCGGTAGACCAGCTGTGGAGCCACAGCCTGATCAACACCCTGTTCGCCGAAGATGCCGACGTGGCACTGCTGATCACCGCTGCGGCCAACGATTGCCGCATCCCGGTACCGCAGTACCACTTGAGCCGCGTGGAAGAGCAGGACTGGGTGCGCCTGACACAGAGCCAGTTCGACCCGATCCGCATCTCAGACCGGCTGTGGATCACCCCCACCTGGCACGTATCGCCGGACCCGGCTGCCATCAACCTGCAGCTGGACCCGGGCCTGGCATTCGGCACCGGCAGCCACCCCACTACCCGCCTGTGCCTGCAATGGCTGGATAGCAATATCAAGGGCGGCGAAAGCGTACTCGACTACGGCTGCGGCTCCGGCATTCTGGCGATTGCCGCCATGAAGCTGGGCGCCGGCCACACCCGCGGCATCGATATCGATGCCCAGGCAGTGCGCGCCAGCATCGACAACGCGGCACAGAACGGCGTGACCGGCGACTTCGGCCTGCCGCACAGCCTGCAGAGCGGTGAATACGACGTGGTAGTGGCCAATATCCTGGCCAACCCGCTGCGCATGCTGGGCGAATTACTGGCTAGCCACGTGAAAACCGGTGGTAAAATCGTGCTCTCCGGCATCCTGGCCGAACAGGCCGACGAACTGTCCGCCATCTACGCGCAGTGGTTCGACATGGAACCGGCAGTCTTCGATGAAGGCTGGACCCGCCTGACCGGCAGCAAGCGCTGATCGCTGCCAGTCAGCACGCACAGGGGCCGCCGGTAATACCAGCGGCCCTTTTTGCATGCCCGCGCCACGGTGCGGCCAACCTCAACCCGGCAAAACAGACCCCGACATGAGCCATACCACGCAGTGCCCCGCCTGTCAGACCAAGTTCAAAGTCACCGACGCCCACCTGGCACTGGCCGGTGGCATGGTGCGCTGCGGCCGCTGCAATCATGTGTTCCACGCCCCCAGCCATATTGCCGCCGAGCAGGAGGCGCCCGCAGCGCCGGCCGCCACCCCGGCACAGCCGGTAACGCCACCGGCGGCGCACGCTGCCGCAGCGGCCACGCCGGAAGACGACGACTTCGAGCTGGAGTTGCCCGACTTCCAGCCGGATGCCGCCGCGGCGCCGGCCGAAGCAGAGGCAGCTGCAGAAATACCGGCACCAGCGGCCAGCCCGCTGCCAGCCGCCACCATGCCGGAGGCAGCGGCAGACTTCGACCTGCCCGACTTCGATCTGCTGCGCCAGCATGACGTTGCCACCGAGGCGCCGGCGGATCACAGCATCGGCGCGGATTTCCGTGCCGCCGCCCAGGATGCGGAACAGAGCGCCGAACAGGGTGGTCACCAGCAACTGGCCGAATTCGAACAAGCGCTGGCCGCGGCACTGCGCCCGCACAAAGCCGGCGACACGCCGCAAAAACCCCTTGCCAGCAACCCCTTCGACGACACGGACAGCCCTGCCCCGCTGCAGGCGGCAGTGCCGTCGGACTGGCCGGCGGAAGACGAGGATGAACACGCGCCACCGCTGCCCGCCATGGTGCCGGAGCGCGAACAGCCGCTGCCGCCGCAGGACGATACCCCCGGCCGCCCGTGGTGGCGCACCACGCTGCTGGCCTTGCTGGCGGTAGTGCTGCTGCTGTTGCTGCTGGCACAGGCACTGTTCATCAACCGTACCCGTGCCGCCGCCGAGCTGCCGGAGCTGCGTCCGCTGCTGGAAGCTGTCTGCAGCCACCTGGGCTGCAAGGTGCCGCTGCCCAGCGACCGCCAGCTGATCCGCACCGAATGGTCGGAACTGGCCTTCGTCCCCGGCCAGGACAAGCTGATCCAGCTCAACGCCACGCTGAAGAACCTGGCCGCCTACCCGCAGAACTACCCGCTGATGGAGCTGACCCTGAAGAATGGCAACGACCAGGTGCTGCTGCGCAAGGTGCTACAGCCACAACAATACCTGGCAACATCCGACTTCAAGCTCGGCCAGTTCAATGCCAACAGCGAGGTGAAGATCCAGCTGCGCATGGAAGTCACCGAGGGCAAGGCCCAGGGCTACAGCCTGGACTTCTACTACCCCTGAGCGCGCACACCAGTTAGCCATGCACAAGGTTGGCCGCGGCCAACCTTGCTTTTTATGCAGCCTGGGCCACCATGAAAGGCAGGAAAACGCCTACAGGAGACCAGCATGGCACAGCATTTCTTGCGTTACGGCGACGAAAGCCTGGCGGTAGCCGGCAGCTTCCCGGAAACCGGCCAGATTCTGCCCAGCTTCATGCTGGTGGATGAACACCTGCGCGACGTATCGCTGGAGGCCTTTCTGGGGCGAACCAAGCTGGTGCTTACCCTGCTGTCGCTGGATGCGGAACAGGGCGGCCTGGCCTTGCTGCAGGAGCTGCGCCGCAAGCTGGAAGGCTGGTCGCTGCTGCAATTCATCGTCATCAGCGTCGACTCGCCCTTCAGCCTGCACCGCAGCCGCAAGGAACACGGCCTGCCCAATGTGGTGCTGCTGTCCACCCTGCGCGGCCGCGATTTTCACAAGCACTTCGGCGTACTGCTGCAGGACTACCCGCTGGCCGGCATGACCTGCCCGGCACTGTGGCTGGTGGACGATAACGACCGCATCCTGTACGCGCAGCGGCTGGACGATGTCGACGACGATTTCGACCTGGCCCGCATCCGCAGCGCGCTGCTATCCACGCAGCAGGCCTTGCCCGGCAGCCAGCCGGCTTGAGTGAGCCCTCGCCAGACGTAAAAAAGGCACCACAAGGTGCCTTTTGAGAATATCGACAAAGCCCTTTCGCCTGGCGAAAGGGCTTTGTTATGTAAACGGGAAGGCTGCCGACTCAAGGACTTCGCTGGAGCGGCCCGGCTTGGCCGGGTCCGGTAGAGTGGAAGCGAGGTACTTCGTCAGCAGCCTGAAAAAGGCACCGCAAGGTGCCTTTTTCATGTTGGCCGCAAGCTCTCAGCCGTGGCCGAATTCCGGCTTGGGCGTACGCCCGAGCAGGCTTTCCACCACGCTCTGCGGCGTGGCGTGGTGATACAGCAGCTCGCACACCGCAGCAGTGATCGGCATGTCCACCTGCAGCCGCTCGGCCATTTTCAGCACCTCGCGTGCGGTAGGCACGCCTTCGGCCACGTGGCCCAGCTCCTGCAGGATGGCCTCCAGCGACTTGCCCTCGGCCAGCTTGAGCCCCACCTGGCGGTTGCGCGACAGCGCACCGGTGCAGGTCAGGATCAGGTCGCCAACGCCGGACAGGCCCTGCATGCTTTGCTGGCTGCCACCCAGCGCCATCGCCAGGCGGGTGATTTCCGCCAGGCCGCGGGTGATCAGTGCGGCGCGGGCATTCATGCCGAAGCCCAGGCCGTCGGCCACGCCGGTGGCGATGGCCATGACGTTCTTCACCGCGCCGCCTACCTCCACACCCACCAGGTCGTCGTTGGCGTAGATGCGCAGCAGCGGGCTGTGCAGCTCGCGCGCGAAGTCGCGGGCAAAGGCGTAGTTTTCCGATGCCAGCGATACCGCCGCCGGCAGCCCCAGTGCCACTTCCTTGGCAAAGCTCGGCCCGGACAGCACGCCAATGGTTTTCAGCCGCGGAAACTCCTCGGCCACCACCTGGTGCGGCAGCAGGCTGGAGCCGGCCTCGAAACCCTTGCACGCCCACAGCAGCGGCGCATCCACCTTGAGACGCGCCAGCTCCTTCAGGGTTGGCCGCAAGCCGGCAATCGGTGTCACCACCAGTGCCAGCTCCACGCCCATCACCGCCTCGGACAGGTCGGCAGACAGGTGCAGGCGCTCCGGCAGCGGGCAATCCGGCAGGTAGCGGCGATTGAGGCGGTTGGCCTGCATGTCCACCATCTGCGCCGCATCGCGGCCCCACAGCGTCACCTCATGCTGGCGGCTGAAGGCTATGGCCAGCGCGGTGCCCCAGGCACCGGCGCCGATAACGGTTATTCGCATGCGCTTACAGCCCCCACAAGCCGCCGATCCTGGCGTAACCGGTCGTACCGTCGCGGTGTTTGACCTTTACCCAGCTGCTTTGCGGCTCGTCGGCCATGTCCAGCACCAGGTCCTTCTCGGCCCAGAACAGCACTTTGGACTTGTCGTCGGCCGCTTCACGTACCGGCAGGCGGTCGGCCACCACCAGCAGCGTGCGGCGGTTGGACAGCGCGGCGCCCGGAATCCAGGCGATGCCGCCGGTGGCGTCACGCACCCGCGACCAGTCCTTCTGCGTGGTCAGCACTTCCACCGGGTAGTAGCGGCTGACAACGAACAGTTTCCTGGCGCTGAGGGTGGGACCATCGTACAGGGCAACGCCGGTTTCCTTCACCGAGCGGAACTCCAGCGCAAACGCCGTACCGGCCAGCGAGGCGAGTACGGCGGCAGCAACGAACAGATGTCGCTTCATGGTTGAGATCAGGCGGTGCCGGCTTCAGCCAGGGAGGCGCGCTGTTGCAGGTACAGGGCTTCGAAGTTGATCGGGCTGAGCAGCACCGGCGGGAAGCCGGCGCGGCCTACCAGGTTGGATACCGCTTCGCGCGCGTACGGGAACAGGATGTTCGGGCAGGCCACGCCCAGGATCGGGTCGATGTCTTCTGCCGGAATGTTGCGGATCTGGAAGATGCCGGCCTGGGTCACTTCGCACAGGAACATGACCTTGTCGGCCAGCTTGGCGGTAACGGTGATGGTGATGCCGGATTCGAAGATGCCCTCGTCCAGCTGCTGACCGCTGTTGGCCAGCTGCATGTCGATTTCCGGCTGTTCCTGTTCCAGGAAGATCTGCGGTGCGTGCGGCACTTCGAAGGACAGGTCCTTCACGTAGATTTTTTCAATGGAGAAAACCGGTTCCAGCTGTTGTTGCTCGCTCATATTGTGCTATCTCGAAGGCACCGGGCAGGTGCGGGGTTGAAGTCGCTGCCATCTGGCCGGGCAAAAGTCCGGCCGGGTGGCTTGGCATGCATCATCGCATGAAAAAATGTCAGTCGCGACCGGTCAGCTTGCCAGCAGCGGTTCCAGCTTGCCGGCGACATTCAGCGCCACCAGGTCGTCGCAGCCGCCGACATGGGTTTCGCCGATGAAGATCTGCGGCACGGTACGGCGGCCGGTGATGCTCATCATCTTGTCGCGCTCGACCGGGTCCAGGTCGATGCGGATCTCCTTGATACTGGTCACGCCCTTGCTGGACAGCAGTTGCTTGGCGCGGATGCAGTAGGGGCATACCGCGGTGGTATACATGGTGACGGGTTGCATACTGGGTTCCTGCAGAAAAGTGGTCCGATTATAAGCCCGCAGCCGCGCTTGCGGCCAACCTTGCCTGATAGCGCGCCACCAGCGCCGCCACCGCGGCATCCAGTTGTGGCGTCAGCTTGTCGGCGCGCGGCGAATTGACGATGGCGACCAGCACCAGCCGCTGCCCGGAGGGCGCCTGCCAGTAGCCGGCCAGCGCACGCACATTGTCCAGCGAGCCGGTTTTCAGCCGCAGGCTGCCGCCTACGTCGCCCAGCCGCTTCTTCAGCGTGCCGTCCTCGCCGGCCAGCGGCAGGCTGGCCGCCAGCTCCGGCCCGTAGGGGCCACGCAGCGCATCGCGCAGCACCTCGCCCAGCAGCTGCGCGCTCACCCGCTCGCGCCGCGACAGGCCGGCGCCGTTTTCCAGCAGCAGCGGCTGCTGCGGCAGGGCATGCTCGACCAGCAGGCTGCGCAGCTGGCGCTCGCCGTCGGCAAAGGTGTTGCCGCTGGCCGGGTATTGCGCCCCCAGCGTCAGCAGCACGCTGCGCGCCATGGTGTTGTTGCTGTACTTGTTCATGTCCACCAGCACGCCGGCCAGGGTGTCGGCGGAATCCTGCCGCAGCAGGCTGCGCGCGCCAGCCGGGGTGGTGGCCAGCGCCAGACCACGCGGGCCGCTACCGCCCAGCTGCTGCCACAGCGCGGCAAACGCCTGCTGCGCAAACTCGTTGCTGTCCAGCAGGTTCACATAGTTGGCCGCACCGTCGCAGGCCGGCGGCAGGCTGCCGCTGACACCGAGCCGCGCGCCCTGCTGTACCACTTTCACGTAGCGGCGCACATCGCCGCAGCTGCTGCCATTGCCGGCGGCCGCCTGCAGGCGGCTGTCCACGCTGACGCCCGGCAGCGGCGGGTCGAGCAGTGCCTGCGGCTGACCGTTGTCGAAGTAGTAACGCAGCCAGGCCACTTTCAGGTTCAGCTGGTGGGTATGCGGCGCCACGGTGAACACCCGGTCGGCATCGCCTCCGAAGCCGTCCGCCGCGCCCAGGCCCTGCCAGGCGCTCTGGTCCAGCACCAGCCGGCCGGCGATGTCGCGCACGCCGCGCAGCCGCAGCTGGCGCAGCATCTCGGTAAGGCGCGCACTGTCCAGCCGCGGGTCGCCACGGCCCAGCCAGTACAGATCGCCCTGCAGCACACCATTCTGCAGCGGCGCGCTGCTGCGGAATTCGGTCTGCCAGCGGAAGTTGGGGCCCAGCCGGTTCAGCGCCGCCCAGCTGGTAAGCAGCTTCATGGTTGAGGCCGGGTTTACCGCCTGCTCGGCGCGATGCGCTTCGAACACGCCGCCTTCCACCGGCGCCGCCCACAGCGCGATCTCGTCATCGTTGAATCCGGCCGGCGCCGCCGCATACAAGGGTGCAGCCACCACGGCCAGCAACAGCAAAAGTCGTTTCATCACATCTCCAGCGGGTCGACATCCAGCGACCAGCGCATGCCGCGCGGCGCCTTGCGTGCCAGTTGTTCGATCAGCGGCAGCTGCGCACGCAGCCAGTTGTGCAGCGCCGGGCGGCTGGCGGCCTCGAAAGTCAGTTGTGCGCGCTCGCGCCCTGCCAGGCGCACCATCAATGCCGGCGCCGGGCCGAATACGTCGAGGCCATCCGGCAGCTCGCCCAGCTGCGCCAGCAGCGTATCAAGGAAGCTCCCGGCATCGGCATAGGCCGGCGCATCGGCGCGCAGCAGCACCTGGAACGCCGCCGGCGGAAAGCCCGCCTCGCGCCGCTCCTGCAGCATGCTGGCGGCGTAGCCGTCGAAATCATGGCGCTGCAGCGCCTGGTACAGCGGATGCTCCGGCCACTGCGTCTGCACCAGCACCCTGCCCGGCACCCCGGCGCGACCGGCTCGGCCGGCCACCTGCATCAGCTGCGCGAACAGGCGCTCGCCGGCGCGGAAATCCGCCGAATACAACCCGCCGTCGCTACCCAGCACCGTCACCAGCGACAGCGCACCAAAGTCATGACCCTTGGCCAGCATTTGCGTTCCCACCAGGATATCCACCTCGCCGGCATGCACCCGCTGGTAGATGGCGTCCCATGCTGCCTTGCTGCTGGTGCTGTCGCGGTCGATGCGCAGGATGCGCGCCTCGGGCAGCATGCGCTGCAGCGCGGATTCCAGCCGCTGCGTGCCCTCGCCCAGCGGCTGCACGTCCGGGTTGCCGCAGGACGGGCACTGCAGCGGAATGCGCTCGCAAGCGCCGCAATGGTGGCAGCGCAGCTGCCGGGCAGAGAGGTGCAGCACCATGCGCGCGCTGCAGTGCTTGCACGCCGAGGTCCAGCCGCAAGCGCTGCAGGCCAGCACCGGCGAGTAGCCGCGGCGGTTGATGAACACCAGGCTCAGCTCGCGCCGCTCCAGCGTCTGCTTCAGCGCCTCCAGCACCGGTGCGGCCAACCCTTCCACCAGCTTCTGGCGGCGGATGTCCACCAACCCCACCTGCGGCAGGCTGGCGCTACCGTGCGCACGCTGGCTCAGCACCAGTTTGCGGTAACGCCCGGCCTCGACATTGGCCACCGTTTCCAGACTGGGTGTGGCGCTGCCCAGCAGCACCGGCACGCCGGCAGTGTGGGCACGCCACACCGCCAGATCGCGGGCGTGGTAGCGCAGGCCGTCCTGCTGCTTGAAGGAGCCGTCGTGCTCTTCGTCCACGATCACCAGCCCCAGCCGCGGCAGCGGGGTGAACACCGCCAGCCGGGTACCGATGACGATGCCGGCGCGGCCCAGCCAGCCATCACACCAGCCTTCCAGCCGCTCGCCATCGGCCAGGTTGCTGTGCAGGCAGACGATGCGCGTGGCCGGGAAGCGGCGCGCGAAGCGGTCGATCAGCTGCGGGGTAAGGTTGATTTCCGGAATAACCACCAGCACCTGGCGGCCAGCGGCCAGCACCTGGGCGATCAGCTGCAGATAGACCTCGGTCTTGCCGCTGCCGGTGATGCCGTGCAGCAGGAAAGGCTCGAAGCGCGTCAGGCTGGCTGCCACACTGTCCAGCGCCTCGCGCTGCTCGTCGTTCAGCGTCAGCTCCCCGCTTACCTGCAGCTCCGGCGCCTGCCACGGCACCGCGGCAATGTCGCCGCTGGCGAGGCCGGCCTTGAGGTAGCTGGTGGCCTGGGTATGCACCCGGCGCAGCGCCTCGCGCTCCATCGGCTCGTGCAGCGCCTGCCACAGCGCCAGCTTGGCACTGCTGCGCGCCGACGGCGGCTGGCCCATGCCCTGTGCAGTGAGCTGGTAGCAGGCACGGTCCGGCAGCCGCACGTCGCGCGCTTCGCGCAGCAGGGTGGGCAGCGCGGTGAACAAGGCCTGGCCCTGCGGGTGCAGATAGTAGCGGGCGGCAAAGCGCACCTGCGCCAGCAGGCTCTCCGGCAGCGGCGGCAGCGCATCGAACACCTGCAGCACCGGTTTGAGCCGCTCCGGCGCGATGGCATCCGGCGTTACGCTGTTGTCCACCACTCCGCACAGCTCGCGGTTGCCGAACGGCACCAGCACCCGTTGGCCGCTTTCCAGCGGCTGCGTATGAAGGTAGGCGAATGCCCCACGCAGGGGCACATCCAGCCATACGCTGATCACCGTTGACGCCACGATTTCCCCCATCCGGGCGCCAAGCCAGCACTGGCGCGGCTTGGCGCAATCTGTGCACAAATGCTGTGGATAACTTTGTGCACAAGCTGTATGCAAACTGGCAAAAAGCGCATCGGCGCGGCTTTGCCGTTAGATTGCACAAAAATTAATCTGAAAAATAAATCTTTAAAAATCAGCAGTTTAGATTTATGCACATTTTTCTGGCAGCACGGCTTGACAGCCTGCGGCTTTGCCCGATTTTGGTGTGCATAACTGCAAGATCAACTGCCCGGCGCACTGTCAAGCCCTGTTGATCAAGACTGACAAGCGGCAAACAAAACGGCCACCCGCTACGAGTGGCCGCGCTGTACTACAACCGCTGCCAGAACCTGTTTACGGTCTCGCGAGCTAGAGCGAGACAAGGCGAAAACGGCTGAGGAAGCGGAGTTTACAAATAGTAAATGAGCATTCCGAAGCCGTTTTTAACGCCGTATCGCCGACGCGCAGCAGATCGAAAGCAGGTTCTTATACGTGGTATTGGCGCGACAGCTTGTGCACCGCTGCCACCAGTGCGGCGGCATGCTCCGGGTTGGCGTGCTGCGAAATGCCATGACCCAGGTTGAACACGTGGCCGGAGCCCTGGCCATAGGAAGCCAGGATGCGGCCAGCCTCGGCCTCGATTGCCGCCGGGCTGCCGAACAGCGCATTGGGGTCGAAGTTGCCCTGCAGCGCCACCTTGTCACCCACGCGGGCGCGCGCCAGGCCGATGTCGGTGGTCCAGTCCAGGCCCACGCAGTCGGCGCCGATGGCGGCGATGTCTTCCAGCCACTGGCCGCCGTTCTTGGTGAACACGATCACCGGCACGCGGCGGCCGTCGGCTTCGCGCTTGAGGCCGGCGATGATGCGCTGCATGTAGGCCAGCGAGAATTCCTTGTACGCGGCATGGCTGAGCGCACCACCCCAGGTATCGAAAATCTGCACCGCCTGCGCGCCGGCATCGATTTGCGCGTTCAGGTAGGCGGTCACCGACTGGGCGGTTACGTCCAGGATGCGGTGCAGCAGGTCCGGGCGGCTGTACAGCATGCCCTTGATGTGGCGGAAGTCATCCGAGCCGCCGCCTTCCACCATGTAGCAGGCCAGGGTGAACGGGCTGCCGGAGAAGCCGATCAGCGGCACGCGGCCGTTCAGCGCCTTGCGGATGCTGCTCACTGCGTCGAACACGTACTGCAGCTTTTCCAGCGGCGCCGGCTGCAGCGCCAGCACTGCGGATTCCTCGCGCAGCGTGCGCTGGAACTTGGGGCCCTCGCCTTCGGCGAAGTACAGGCCTAGGCCCATGGCGTCCGGCACGGTGAGGATGTCGGAGAACAGGATCGCCGCGTCCAGCGGGAAGCGCTCCAGCGGCTGCAGGGTGACTTCGGTGGCGAAATCCGGGCTGGTGCACAGGCCCATGAAGCTGCCGGCGCGCGCACGGGTGGCGCGGTATTCCGGCAGGTAACGGCCGGCCTGGCGCATCATCCAGATCGGGGTGTAGTCAACCGGCTGCTTGAGCAGCGCGCGCAGGAAGGTATCGTTCTGAAGCGTGGTCATGGCGGCGTTTCGGCAAAAAGGTTGGCCGCATTATACCCTGCGCCCGGAGTGCTGCCTTGATGTAGCCACAACAGCCGCACATTTTTGTGGCGCATATCTATGACGAGTGCCTTGAGAGCGACCATGCCATGTGCTTGACTGCAGCTATCCCCCACAGCAAGGAAGCATCATGAACGAGATCAACCTCTCCCACTGGCAGCAGGTCGCCACCGACTACGCCTTCAGCGTCGGCTCCACCCTGCTGGCGGCGCTGGCGTTCTGGATCGTCGGCCGCTGGCTGATAGACAAGGTCGCGCTGCTGCTCCAGCGCACGCTGGAACGCCAGCACGTGGACGCCACCATCATGCGCTACCTGGGCACCACCATCACGGTAACGCTGAACGTGATGCTGGTGATCGGCATCCTCGGCTACTTCGGCATCCAGACCACCACCTTCGCCGCGCTGTTCGCCGCCGCCGGCGTGGCCATCGGCATGGCCTGGTCCGGCCTGCTTTCCAACTTCGCCGCCGGGGTGTTCCTGATCGTGCTGCGGCCGATGAAGGTGGGCGATTTCGTCACCGCCGCCGGCATTACCGGTACGGTGAAGGAAATCGGCCTGTTCACCACCACCATCAACACGCCGGACAATGTGCTGACCATGGTGGGCAACGGCAAGATCATGGGCGACACCATCCAGAACTTCAGCAGCAACCCGTTCCGCCGCGTGGAGCTGAAGGCGCAACTGTCCGGCGCAGCCGACGCCCCCGCCGCCATGGCGCAGCTGCGCCAGCGACTGGCAGGCATTCCCAATGTGCTGGCCGACCCGGCGGTGGAAGTGGAGATTCTGGAGTTCAACCTGGTGGGGCCGGTGCTGGCCGTACGGCCGTTCTGCCATAACGACCACTACTGGCAGGTGTACTTCGACAGCAACAAGCTGATCCGCGACACCCTGGGCGGTGATGCCTTCCCGGCGCCGATGCCGGCGCAGGTGGTGTACGTGAAGCAGTAAGGTTGGCCGCATGGGCTGGCGACAGCCGGCCCGGCAAAGTACAAGGCCGCTGCTTATGCAGCGGCCTTGTGCTTTCATGCGGCAGCAACTCAGTGCGGCGAGGCCACCGTCTGGCCGCTAAGCCGCGCCAGCAGGCGGCGGATGCGCACGCGCAGGCCGTCCAGATAGGTGTACACCACCGGCAGCACGATCAGCGTCAGCACGGTGGACGTCACCATGCCGCCGATGATGGCATGCGCCATCGGCCGTTGCGTCTCCGAGCCGGCACCGCTGGCCAGCGCCAGCGGCAGCATGCCGAAGATCATCGCCAGGCTGGTCATCATGATGGGGCGCAGCCGCACGCGGCCGGCCTCCACAATGGCCTCCTCGCGCGCCATGCCCTCACGCCGGCTGTGGTTGATGAAGTCCACCAGCAGAATGCCGTTCTTGGACGCCAGCCCCATCAGCATGATGATGCCGATCACCGAGAACATGTTCAGCGTGGAGCCGAACAGCAGCAAGGCCACGAACACGCCGACAAAGGACAACGGCAGCGCCACCATGATGGTGACCGGCAGGGTGAAGCTGCGGAACTGCGCCGCCAGGATCAGGTAGATGAACACCACGCCCATCGCCAGCGCCTGCACTGCGTAGCCCAGCGACTCCTGCATGTCGCGCCGCTCGCCCTCCTGCGCCAGCAGCACGCCCTGCGGCAACTGTGCCGTCTTGAGCATGCGGTCGATGTCGGCGTACACCTCGGTGGCGCCACGGCCGCTGATGTTGGCGGTAAGGGTGATCTCGCGCATCAGGTCGGTGCGGTCTATCTGCCGCGGGCTGCTGCCCGGCAGCATGCTGGCCACCTGCGACAGCGGCACCATCTGCGCCTCGCCGCTGTCGGCGCGCTTGCCCGGCACCGTCAGCACATCCAGCAGCTCCGCCACCCGCGCATCGCGCGGCACCTGCAGCCGCACATCGTAGTTTTCACCGTCCGGCGCCTCCCACTGCGTCAGCGTGCTGCCGCCCAGCAATGCCGATACGGTAGAGCCTACCCGCGCCAGATCCACCCCCAGAGTGGAGGCGGCCTCGCGCTTCACCTGCAGATTCAGCGCCGGGTCGGCGTCGTTGAGGCTGGACTGCACATCGGTCACGCCGTGAATCGCCCGCAGCCGCGCCATGATGTCGCCGCTGGCGCGCTCCAGCGCTGCCAGATCGCTGCCGCGTATGCCCAGGTGCACCGGTTTGCCCGGCGAGCCCTGCTTGCCGGTTTCCTCCACCGAATCCAGCTCGATGCCGGCCACCTGCTGTGCGGCCAACCTTGCCGCCGCCATCAGCTGGAACAGATCGCGCGCCCGCTGCCGCTTGTCGCCCACGTTCACGGTGATGTTGGCCTGGTTGCGCCCGGCGCCGAAGCTGCCGCCACCGATCTTGCTATCGATGGTCTGCACCTCCGGCAGGCTGCGCAGGCGGGCCTCCACTTCGCGCGCCTTCAGCTCGGTGTACTCCAGCGAGGAGCCGGCGGCGGTCTTGAGGCTGAGGCGGAATTCGCCCTTGTCGGCGCGCGGCAGGAACTCGCCGCCCACCAGCGGCACCAGCAGGAAGCTGCCCACCGTCAGCGCCAGCGCAGCGGCCAGCACCGTCTTGCGATGCGCCAGCGCCCAGCGGATCACCGCCACATAGCCGGCGGCCATGCGGTCCAGCGAGGTTTCGAACCAGTCCAGCAGCCGCCCCACCGGCCCGCGGTGGCGGTCGCCGTGGTGATGCGGGTCGTGCCAGATCGACGACAGCATCGGGTCCAGCGTGAACGACACGAACAGCGAGATCAGCACCGCCACCGTCACCGCCAGGCCGAACTGGTGGAAGAATTTGCCGATGATGCCGCCCATGAAGCCCACCGGCAGGAACACTGCCACGATGGTGAGCGTGGTGGCCAGCACCGCCAGGCCTATCTCGTTGGTGCCGTCCAGCGCCGCCTGGAAGTGGCCCTTGCCGAGGTTGGCGTGGCGCACGATGTTCTCGCGCACCACGATGGCGTCGTCGATCAGCAGGCCCACCGACAGCGACAGCGCCATCAGCGTCATCAGGTTGAGGGTGAAGCCCAGCGCCTGCAGCGCGAACAGCGTGCCTATCATCGAGATCGGCAGCGTCAGGCCGGTAATCACCGTACTGCGCCAGCTGCCCAGGAACAGGAACACGATCAGCACGGTGAGCAGCGCGCCCTCGCCCAGCGTTTTCTGCACCTCGTGCAGCGAGTTCTTCACTTCCTGCGACTTGTCGTAGGTGAGCTTGAACACGGTGCCCGGCGGCGCCTGTGTGCGGTAGTCGTCGAGGATGCGCTTCACGCCGTCGGCCACCTGCACCACGTTGGCACCGCGTGCGGCACGGATGTCGATGCCGATGCCCGGCTTGCCGTCTATCAGCGTCAGGCTGCTCTTTTCCGCCTCGGTATCGCGCACATTGGCCACGTCGGCCAGGCGGATGTCGCTGCCGCCGCGGCTGGCCACCACCAGCGCGGCAAAGTCGTCCACCGTCTTGAGCTTGCCGGCCACGCGCACCGCCAGCTCGTTGCGCTGGGTGGTGACCTGCCCGGCCGGGTAGTCACGGTTGGCCGCAGTCACCACGTCGGACACCTCGGCCACCGACAGGCCCAGCGCCTCCAGCCGGTAGGGGTCGATATCGATGTGGATCTCGCGGCGGCTCTCGCCCACCAGCTTCACCTCGCCCACGCCGGACACGGTCTGCAGCCGCTTCTTCAGGATGTTGTCCACCCAGCTGGTCAGCTCGCGCTGGCTGCTGTCCTGCGAGCTGAGGGTGTAGGACATCAGCGCTTCGTCATTGGGGTTCATCTGCGAGATGGTGGGCGTGTTCACCTCGCGCCGCAGCCGTCCCTGCACCGCACCCACCTTGTCGCGCACTTCCTGCAGCCCCTCGGCGGCATCGGCCGACAGTTCGAACTCCACCACCACGGTGGAGCTGCCCTCGAAGGAATAGGAGCGGATGTGCTTGACGCCGCTGATGGTGTTCACCGCCTCTTCGATCGGGCGGGTGACATCGCTTTCCACTACCTCCGGCGAGGCGCCGGGGTAGTTGGTCATCACCACCGCCACCGGGAAGCGGATGTCCGGAAACTCCTCCACCGGCAGGTTGAACCAGGCAAACAGCCCCAGCACGCTGAGCAGCAGCATCAGCACCGCGGCAAAGTACGGGTTCTGCACGCTGACGCGGGTTAGCCACATGGCAGCGTCCTCAGCGTTGCGGCAGGGACACTGCGTCCCCGGCCTTCAGGCCCAGCAGCGGCGCCGCCAGCACGGTTTCGCCGGCGGCGATGCCGCGCACCGCCACCTGCCGTTCGCTGTCGGCCTGCAGCAGCACCTGCACCGGCTGGCGCAGCAGGCGCCCGCCGCGTACCGCCAGCAGCCAGGGCTGGCTGCCATCGGCATCGTGCAGCGCCGCCTGCGGCAGGCTGATGGCGTCTTTCACCTCGGCCAGCACCACGCCGCCCTTGGCGAACTGCCCTGCTTTCAACTTGCCGTCGCGGTTGTCCACCCGCAGGTAGACGTTGAAAGTGCGAGTGGCGGCATTGGCCACCGGGTTGATGCGCGCCAGGGTGGCGTTGAACTGGCCGTCCACGCCCTCCACTGCAAAGCGCGCCTGCTGGCCGGGCTTGAGCTGCCCAACCAGCCGCGCCGGCACGCTGGCCACGCCTTCCAGCTCCGCCAGGTCGGCAATGCCGAACAGTTTCTGGTTACGCGCCGCCTGTTCACCCGGCTGGGTGCGGCGCGCATATACGGTGCCGGCCATCGGCGAGCGCACTTCGCTCTCGCTCAGGCTCTTCCTGGCGCGCGCCAGCTGGCTGCGCCGCGCCGCCACTTCACCGGCGCGCACCTGGTAATCGCTTTCGATCTCGTCGAACGCGTACTTGGAGATGAAACCCTGCTGCAGCAATTCGCGCTGCTTGTCGAGCTTGAGCCGCGCCAGCTTCAGCCGCGTTTCGTCATTGGCCAGCTGCGCCTGCTGCTCGTTGAGTTGCTGCTGCAGCGCTTCGCTGTCGATACGTGCCAGCAGTTGACCGCGCGTCACCTGCTCGCCTTCGCGCACCAGCACCTGCTGCACCGTGCCGTCGGCCTGTGCCGCCACCTCGGCGCTCTGCAGCGCATTGAGCGTGGCGGTGAACGGCAGCAACCGGGCCAGCGGCGCCACGCGGGTGGTGAGTACGTCGGCGGCTGCCAGCTGGCGGGCGGGTGCCGCCGCCTGGGCGCCGCTGGCAGCTGCGGCGCCGGATTCTCCGCCCGGCGCCGGCTTGCCGCAGGCTGCCAGCGCCAGCAGCGCCGCCAACACGGCGGCGTTACGAATGAGGGAAGTCGAATGCGTCATGAACGGTCCGGAAAAATCGGTCAGGGGGCGGCCGCCGGCGTCATGCCGTTGGGCAGCAGCAGCCACAGTTTGCCGCTCTGCTTCATGCGGCCGGCGTACATGCCGGCTTCGGCACCGTAGCCAAAGAAGAAGTCGGCGCGCACGCCGCCACGGATGGCGCCCCCGGTATCCTGCGCGTGCACCAGGCGGTTCAGCGGCTGCGGCGTGCCGTCCAGCGGCCAGGTAGTGGCCAGGTATACCGGCGCGCCCAGCGGAATGTAGCGCGGGTCCACTGCCACGCTGTAGCCGCTGGTCAGCGGCACGCCCAGCGCGCCCAGCGGGCCGCTGTCATTGGCCGGCAGCGGCTTGAAGAACACGTAGCTGGGGTTGGCCGCAAACAGTTCGGCACGGCGTTGCGGGTGAGCGCTGATCCACGCCTTGATGTTCTGCATCGACACGTCTTCCAGCCGCATCTGGCCCTGATCCACCAGCCAGCGGCCAATCGACTTGTAGCCGTGGCCGTTCTGGTCGGCATAGCCGACGCGGATGAAGCTGCCGTCTTCCAGCTGGATGCGGCCGGAGCCCTGCACCTGCAGGAAGAACAGTTCGGTTTCGTCCTCCACCCAGGCCAGCACCGGCATCTTGTCATTGCCCTTGCCGGCGTTGATCTCGGCGCGGGTGTAGTACGGCAGCAGGCGGTTGCCGTCGATGCGGCCCTTCAGCGCGCGGGTGCGATTGTCGGTAACGAAATCCGCCAGGCTGATCTGGATCTCGCCCGAGCCGGCCACGCTCTTGCCCGGCAGCAGCTGCAGGCGGTTGCCGCTGCTGCGCCTGGCCACCAGCTGCGGCTGCACGCGCTGCTCGGCGGTGATATCCAGTACGTAGAGATCGGCCGGCGTGCCATACACCGGGTACGGCGTCTGCGCCGATTTGCTGCGGCTGCCGGCCAGCAACGGCTCGTAGTAGCCGGTGATCAGCCCGCTGTCCTTGCCGCTGTCCAGCAGCTGCCACGGCGTGAAGCGGCTTTCATAGAAGCTGCGCACCGCCTGCGGGTTGGCCGCATCGATGCTACCGCTGTCGGCGCAGATGCCCTGCCACTGCGGGCGGCCCTGCAGGGTGCGGCAGCTGGCTTTCAGGGCGGTAAGGCTCTCGCCGGCCAGCGGCCCGCCCCAGCCGGGCAGGTCGGCAAACTGCGCACTCTGGTAGCGCACCTGGCTGGTGCTGGTGGTCAGCGGCGGGTAGGAGGCACAGGCGGCCAGCAGCGCGGTGCTGGCCAGGGTGATCAGGCGCTTGAACATGGCGATGAGGGCAGTCTCGGGCGCAAAGGTTGGCCGCAAGGCGGCGATACGCGATGGTAATGAAGGCGTGGCCGCACTGGCAAATGCCAATTTATGGCTTCGTCATTGCGGCAACAGGCAGGGTTCAGGGCTTGGGCAGCGCGGCATCCACCGCCTTGAGGAAATCGGGCGCATCCGGCTTGGTCAGCGGGCTGAAGGCGGTAACCGTCTTGCCGTCGGCGGCAATCACGTACTTGTAGAAATTCCATTTCGGCGCACTGCCGCTGACCTTGGCCAGCGCCTGGTACAGCGGGTGGGCGTCGTCACCGCGCACGTGCACGCGGCTGGCCATCGGGAAGCTCACACCGTAGTTGGCCTGGCAGAAGCTGGCCACTTCCTTGTCCTGGGCCAGTTCCTGGAAGAAGTCGTCGCTGGGAAAGCCCACCACTACCAGCCCCTTGTCGCGGTAGTCCTGCCACAGCGACTGCAGGCCCTTGAACTGCGGGGTGAAGCCGCAGTGGCTTGCGGTATTGACCACCACCACCGCCTTGCCCTGGTAGGCGCACATATCGATGGTGCCGCCGGACAGCCCCGGCACGCGGTAGTCCAGCAAGGTCGGGCAGGCGGCACTGGCCAGTGCCGGCAGCAGGTAGAAGGTGGCAAGCAGCTTGCGCATGACGGGCTCCGGATCGCAGAAAAGTCCATGCCGCGGGTATCGCGGCCAACATGATAAAGACAAACGCCGCGGCAACAAGTTGCGGCGGCGTTGTGTGGAGCCAAGCCAGGCGTGGCTCATTCCTGCTGGCTGTCGATGTCGGCGCGCACCTTGTCCATGTCGAGGTCGCGCACGGCCTGGATCAGCTGCTCGAACTGGGCGCCCATCATGGCGCCGGCCTGGTGGAACACCACGATGCCGTCTTTCAGCGCCATCAGCGTGGGGATGGAGCGAATCTGGAAGTGCGCCGCCAGCGCCTGCTCGGCTTCGGTGTCGATCTTGCCGAACACGATGTCCGGGTGCTTGTCGGCGGCGGCCTCGAAGATCGGGCCGAACATCTTGCACGGGCCACACCAGTCCGCCCAGAAATCCAGGAACAGAATCCCCTCGCGCTCGGCGTGGTCGTTGAAGGTATCGGCGGTGATGTTCACGTAAGACATGCTGTGTTCCTTTTGCGCTGGCCCGCCGTGAGTGGCGGGCGCTGATGACTGAACAATTGGCGCTGGCGCGGCAAAACTCAAGGTAGCGCCGCGATTGATTTTATTTGCGCCTTTATTGTCTGCCGCTATCGGCTCAGCCCGCGTGCCCGGCGGCACGGTGGCCGATCCGCCAGCACTGGTGGATCTTCTTGTTGCGGAAGTCCTCCGGCACCGATTGCTTGCTGATATCGCGCACGTCGTAGTCCTGCACCAGCAGCGGGCTCAGCTCGAAGCTGCGCAGGTTGTTGGAGAAGTACAGCACGCCGCCCGGCGCCAGGAGGCGCATGGCGCCGTCCACCAGCTTGATGTGGTCGCGCTGCACGTCCAGCTCGTCCTGCATCTTCTTGCTGTTGGAGAAGCTGGGCGGGTCCATCACGATCAGGTCGAACTGCTTGCCGGCAAACGCGGCGTCTTCCAGGTACTGGAACACGTCGTCGCGGATCAGCACATGCCTGGCCAGGTCCAGGCCGTTGAGCTCGAAATTGCGACGGCTCCACGCCTGGTAGGTGTTGGACAGGTCCACCGTCTCGCTGCTCAGCGCGCCGCCGGCGGCAGCGTACACGGTGAAGCTGCCGGTGTAGGCGAACAGGTTGAGAAAGCGCTTGCCGGCGGCCTCCTCGCGTACCCGCTTGCGGGTGTTGCGATGGTCGAGGAACAGGCCGGTGTCCAGGTAGGCGTCCAGGTTCACCCAGAAGCGCTGGCCCTGCTCCGCCACCACGAAGTCCTCGCCTTCGCGGCCGGTCTTCTCGTACTGGTTGTCGCCCTTCTGCCGGCGGCGCGCCTTCAGCGCGATCTTGTCCGGCGCCACCCCGGTTACCTCGCAGATGGCCTGGCCCACGGCCAGCATCCAGTCGGCGTACTCGTCGTCGCCGATCTGCCAGCCGGTATCGTATTCCTGCAGGTGCACGTGCTCGCCGTAGATGTCGATGATCAGCGGGAACTGCGGCACATCGCGGTCGTATACGCGCCAGGCTTCCAGCGCATTGCGCTTGGCCCACTTGGCGTAATGCTTGTAGTTCTTGGAAAGACGGCCTGCGAAGGCGGATACGTCTGCCATGGTTTACCTCGGAAATGCGAAGCGCCGGAGCGTGTCCGGCGCGTGATGTATTCGGTGTGCGGCCAACGTTGGCCGCAAGGTTCAGGAGCTGTGTACGATCTCGCGAGACAAGTCGTAGCTAGTCGAGCTGCAGCACCTGCTGCTGATAATAGTTTACCAGCTTGCGGTACACCGGCTCCGGCACGTAGTGGCGAATGATCTGCTCCCAGCCCTGCGGCCCCATCAGCCCCTTCACCATGGTGGAGGACACCTCGGCGTACTCGCGCGGCGGCAGCAGGAAGATGGTGGTGATGTCGGTATGCAGGTCGGAGTTGATGTAGCGCATGGTGCGCTCGTACTCGTAGTCGCTGGCGGTGCGGATGCCGCGGATGATGTAGTTGGCGCCGATGCTCTGCGCGTAGTTCACCAGGAACTGGTTCTCGAACACCACCACCTTGAGCTTGGAAAAGCCGCGTGTCACCGCCCGCAGCATCTCCAGCCGTTCATCCACGCTGAAGGTGCAACGCTTGTCCGGGTTGACACCAATGGCCACCACCAGCTCGTCGAACAGTTCGACGGCTTCACGGATCATCCACAAGTGCCCGTTGGTCACCGGGTCAAAGCTTCCGGCGTAGACGGCTCGCTTCAATTGACGCTTTCCTTTATTGCTATTGCTATGTGTCATGGCGACTGTACTTGTGGCTGGCGGGTGGGACAAGGCATTTTTGCTGCAATGCAGAATAAAAAGCACCGGAGCGGTGCGATTCACCACTCCGGTGCTTGTACTGTAGTGCATGCAAACCCGGTCACCACCCGTTCAGGTGGTCACCCGAGTCTACTCAGGTGTTGATGCTTTCCGCGTGGTGGCACGCCACCTGATGCCCCGCCAGCTCGCGCAGCTGCGGCTCTTCCTTGCTGCAACGCTCGGTGGCAAACGGGCAGCGCTTGTGGAAAGCGCAACCGGTGGGCGGGTTGAGCGGGCTGGGCAGCTCGCCGCTGATCTTGATCTTGGCGCGGCGGTCTTCCTCGCGCACCGACGGCGTAGCCGACAGCAGTGCCTTGGTGTACGGGTGCAGCGGCTTGGCGTAGACCGCCTCCTTGCAGCCCACTTCCACCGCGCGGCCCAGGTACATCACCATCACGTCGTCGGCCACGTGCTCCACCACCGCCAGGTTGTGCGAGATGAACACATAGGCGGTGTTGAACTCTTCCTGCAGATCCATGAACAGGTTCAGCACCTGTGCCTGGATCGACACGTCCAGTGCCGAGGTCGGTTCGTCGGCCACCACGATCTGCGGCTGCAGCATCATGGCGCGGGCGATGGCGATACGCTGGCGCTGGCCGCCGGAGAACATGTGCGGGTAGCGGTAGTAGTGCTCCGGGCGCAGGCCGACGCGCTGCATCATGGCGCGCACCTTGGCTTCGCGCTCGCTGGCGGACAGCTTGGTGTTGATCAGCAGCGGTTCGCCCAGCTGGTCGCCGATCTTCTGGCGCGGGTTGAGTGAGGCGTACGGGTTCTGGAACACCATCTGCACCTTGCTGCGCAGAGCCTTGAGTTCGGCGGTGCTGGCCTTGCCCACTTCCACGCCGGCCAGCTGCAGCGAGCCGGCGGTAGGCGCTTCGATCAGGGTGAGCTGGCGCGCCAGGGTGGACTTGCCACAGCCGGACTCGCCCACCACGGCCAGGGTCTTGCCGGCCTTCAGTTCGAACGAGACGCCGTTGAGCGCCTTCACCATGGCCTTCGGCTTGAGGAAGCCCTGCGACACCTCGTAGTGACGGGTCAGGTCGCGAGCCTGCAGTACGGTCTGGCTCATTGGGCCTCCTTGTCGATCAGCGGGTAGAAGCAGCGCGCGGCGCCATGCTCATTCGGCGTGATGGCCGGGCGCTCGGCGCGGCAGCGATCCTGTGCGTACGGGCAGCGCGGGCTGAGCAGACAGCCCTTGGGACGGTCGTACTGGCCCGGCACGATGCCCGGCAGGGTGTTCAGCCGGCGTGCGCCCTTGCTGTGCTCGGGAATGGACGCCAGCAGGGCCTCGGTGTACGGGTGCACCGGGTGCCGGAACAGGCTCGGCACGGTACCCTCTTCCACCACTTGGCCGGCGTACATCACCGCCACGCGGTGCGCCACTTCGGCGATCACCGCCAGATCGTGGGTGATCATGATCAGCGCCATATTGCGCTCTTTCTGCAGGCTGACCAGCAGTTCCATGATCTGCGCCTGGATGGTCACATCCAGCGCGGTGGTGGGTTCGTCGGCGATCAGCAGCTTGGGGTTGCAGGCCAGGGCCACTGCGATCATCACGCGCTGGCTCATGCCGCCGGACAACTGGTGCGGGTAGGCATCCAGCCGGGTCTTGGCGGCCGGGATCTCCACCAGCTCCATCAGCTCCAGTGCGCGCGCTTTCAGCTCGGCGCCGCGCAGCCCCTGGTGCACCTTGAGCACTTCCATGATCTGGTAGCCCACGGTGTAGCTGGGGTTGAGCGAGGTCATTGGGTCCTGGAAGATCATGGCGATGTCCTTGCCCACGATCTTGCGGCGCTCTTTCGGGCTGATGGTCAGCAGGTTCTTGCCGTCGAAGTCCAGCTGGTCGGCCACGATGCGGCCTTGGCCTTCCAGGAGGCCCATCATCGCCATCATGGTGACGGATTTGCCGGAGCCGGATTCGCCGACGATGCCGACGATCTCGCCCTGGTTCACGCTCAGGTCGAGACCTTCCACCGCGCGGAAAGGGTTGGCCGCATTGCCGAATTCCACCGACAGATTCTTGATTTGCAACAGACTCATGTTCACCCCTTACGCCACGCGCTTCATCTTCGGGTCCAGCGCGTCACGCAGGCCATCACCCATCAGGTTGATCGACAGAACCGCCAGCAGAATGGTCAGGCCCGGCATCATCACCACCCACCAGGCGCTGGTCATGTAGTCGCGCGCGCCGGACAGCATGGTGCCCCACTCCGGAGTCGGCGGTTGTACGCCCATGCCCAGGAAGCCCAGAGCGGAGATTTCCAGGATGGCGGAGGAGAAGCTCATGGTGGCGTGCACGATCAGCGGTGCCATGCAGTTGGGCAGCACGGTAACGAACATCAGGCGCACCAGGCCGGCGCCGGAGACGCGGGCGGCGGTAACGTAGTCGCGGTTCAGCTCGGTAATGGCCGAGGCGCGGGTAAGGCGCACATAGCCCGGCAGGCCCACCACGGCGATGGCGATCATGGCGTTGACCAGGCCAGGGCCGAGAATCGCCATGATGGCGATGGCCAGCAGCAGCGACGGCAGCGCCATCATGATGTCCATCAGACGCATGATCAGGCTGCCCAGCACCCGCGGGAAGAACGCGGCCAGCAGGCCGAGGATCACGCCGGGCAGCAGCGACAGCAGCACCGACACCAGGCTGATCAGCAGCGACATCTGCGCGCCGTAGAACAGGCGCGCCAGGATGTCGCGGCCCAGTTCATCGGTGCCGAGCAGGAACTGGCTGCTGCCACCGGCCAGCCAGGACGGCGGGGTGAGCAGATGGTCGCGGAACTGTTCCAGCGGGTCATGCGGGGTGATGATGCCGGCGAACAGTGCACAGAACACCACCACCGACATGAAGATCAGGCCGGCAACGGCACCCTTGTTCTGCTTGAAGCTCAGCCAGAACTCCTTCAGCGGCGACGGGTAGCTCAGTGCCGGGTCTTCGTGGGCCGCAACGGTTTGCGGCGAAGTATTCACATTAGCCATGTTTGTGTTCCTGCAGCTTACTTGGCGTGACGGATGCGCGGGTTGGCGATGCCGTACAGGATGTCGACGACGAAGTTGGTCATGATCACCAGCGTCGCCACGATCAGAATGCCGTTCTGTACCACCGGGTAGTCACGGCGGCCGATGGCCTCGATCAGCCACTTGCCAATGCCCGGCCAGGAGAAGATGGTTTCGGTCAGCACTGCACCGCCCATCAGCGTGCCCACCTGCAGGCCGATCACGGTCAGCACCGGAATCAGCGCGTTGCGCAGGGTGTGGATGAAGATCACGCGCGCCGGCGACAGGCCTTTGGCCCGCGCGGTGCGCACGTAGTCCTCGCGCAGCACTTCCAGCATCGAGGAGCGGGTCATCCGCGCGATCACCGCCATCGGGATGGTGCCCAGCACGATGGCCGGCAGGATCAGGTGCATCACCGCATCCTTGAACGCACCGGCGTTCAGCGAGGGGTCGGCAGCCTGGGCGCGCCAGGCATCGATCAGCATGAAGCCGGTAACCGACTGGATGTCGAATTGCGGATCGATGCGGCCGGATACCGGGGTCCAGCCCAGGAATACCGAGAAGAACATCACCGCCAGCAGGCCCCACACGAAGATGGGCATGGAGAAACCGGTGAGCGAAATCCCCATCACGCCGTGATCGAAGATCGAACCGCGCTTGATGGCGGCGATGACGCCGGCCAAGAGGCCCACCACGGTGGCGAACACCAGCGCGCACAGCGCCAGTTCCAGCGTGGCCGGGAACAGGGTCTTGAATTCGGTCCAGACGCCGGCGCGGGTCACCAGCGACTCGCCCAGATCGCCGTGCACCAGCTTACCCACATAGTCCAGATACTGGGCATACACGGGTTGGTCCAGGCCCAGGCGGTGCAGCGCCTCGGCGTGCAGCTTGGGGTCGAGCGTACGCTCGCCCACCATCACTTCCACCGGGTCGCCTGGAATCATGCGGATCAGGCCGAAAGACAGCAGCGTGATGCCAAAGAAGGTGGGCATCAGCAGGCCCAGCCTGCGCAGGATGAATGAAAACATGGATACCTCTCCAGGGCGCATACACCGTCAACGGCGATGTGCGCCATCAGTCCTTGGGACATGGCGTGCAGAACGTCAGCATGGGAGAGGCAAGACAGATATGCGCGAAAAGCGCATAAATTTTGAAGAGGTGCCGGACAGTGAATGGCAACCAAACCACCCACCAATATCAGTTGCATCCACCGTCGCGGCAGGAGAGACAATAGCAGTCCTGCCACCTGAGCAAATTGATGCAAATCAAGCCAGTGCGATCACATCACTGCACTTGCCCGCGCTTCTCCAGACTTGTTTTTCCCGTGCTGCCACTGCCATGCCTCGCCGCCGTTTTCTCTAACAGGAAAACTGGTCACCGCGGCACTTAACACAAGGCGGGGGCGCTTTCGCGCCCGCCGCCTTCTTAGCCTAGTTCAATTCAAACCAGACTTACTTAACACTGACACCGTAGAAGGAGTTCAGGCCGAACGGGCTCACCTTGAAGCCCTGTACCGACTTCAGCATCGGTTGATTGACAGTGGAGTGAGCGATGGTGGTCATCGGCACTTGCTGCTTCACAACTTCCTGCGCCTTCATGTACAGCTTGGTACGTTCAGCCACATTGGCGGTGCTCTTGCCCTTCTGGATCAGATCTTCGAACGGCTTGTAGCAGAACTTGGAGAAGTTGTTGCCGTTGATGGCATCGCAACCGAACAGCACGCCCAGCCAGTTGTCCGGATCGCCGTTGTCGCCAGTCCAGCCGATCAGCATGGAGTCGTGCTCACCTGCCTTGGCGCGCTTCAGGTACTCACCCCACTCGTAGGTGGTGATCTTGGCCTTCACGCCGATCTTGGCCCAGTCGGACTGGATCATTTCAGCCATCAGCTTGGCGTTCGGGTTGTACGGACGCTGTACCGGCATCGCCCACAGGGTCAGCTCGAAGCCGTTCGGGTAGCCCGCTTTGGCCAGCAGGGCCTTGGCCTTGGCCAGATCGTACGGCGCGTCCTTCAGGTTCTTGTTGTACGACCACTGGGTCGGCGGCATCGGGTTGGTCGCGGCCATGCCGAAACCTTGGTACACCGCCTGCAGGATGGCCTTCTTGTTGATGGCCATATCCAGCGCCTGGCGCACCTCCAGCTTGTCCATCGGCTTGTGCTTGACGTTGTAGGCGAGGTAGCCCAGGTTGAAGCCGGCTTGCGAGATCACGTTCATTTTCGGGTCAGCCTTCATCGACGGGATGTCGGCAGGACGCGGGTAGGTGGTGATCTGGCACTCGCCAGCTTTCAGCTTCTGGAAGCGAACCGAGGCGTCGGTGGTAATGGCGAACACCAGGTTATCCACCTTGGGGCCATCCACTTTGTCCCAGTACTGCTTGTTGGCGGCGTAACGGATCTGCGCATCTTTCTGGTAGCGCTTGAAGATGAACGGGCCAGTGCCTACCGGCTGCTGGTTGATCATCTGCGGCTTGCCATCCTTCAGCAGCTTGTCGGCGTACTCGGCAGACTGGATCGAGGCAAAGCTCATCGCCAGGTTCTGCACGAAGGCGGCATCAATCTTCTTCAGAGTGAACTTGACGGTGTTCTGGTCAAGCTTTTCCACCTTGGCAATGTTCTCGTCCATACCCATGTCCGAGAAGTACGGGAATTCGGTCGGGTAAGCCTTGCGGAACGGATTGTCTTTATTGAGCATCCGGTCAAAGGTGAATACCACGTCATCCGCGTTGAAATCGCGGCTCGGGGTGAAGTATTCGGTCGTGTGGAATTTCACGCCCTTGCGCAGATGGAAAGTGTAGGACAGGCCATCTGCGGATACGTCCCACTTTTCGGCCAGGCCGGGAACAACCTTGGTGCCGCCGCGCTGGAATTGCGCCAGACGGTTGAACACGGTTTCCGCGGAAGCGTCGAAATCGGTGCCCGCAGTATATTGGCCCGGATCAAAACCGGCCGGGCTGCCTTCCGAGCAGTAAATCAGGGTGCCGGCGGCGTGGGCGGCGGTAGCTGCGACGGTCAGACCGGCAGCAATCAGCAGATGCTTGGCTACTCGCATGTTTCTCGTTTCCCTATTTCTATTTTGAAGAAGTGATGCCTAGCATTGCCTGTAGGCAATGCAAACGGCTTACCGGATATTGTTAGCCCCGGACAAATGCATTATGGAACGTCGCTGGCCAAGCTCAAGCTTGGTATGGCCATTTCTTGCCGCCACAATGACTTATCGCAGTGCATGATGTGGTTTTACTTGCCGATTCCGGCGCATTTTTCGCAGAACCCGCAAGCACATGCCCTATTTACACTCCGGCAATGCCTTTCCCGACCCCGTCCTGGGCCGATGGCGGCTGAGTATTTCACAAGCGACGCTATCACATCCACTGAGTAAAATTGATGTTCTATGTGATTTTGTTATAGTCTCGACAGATCTTCACTTAGCGGTGACATCGCGGTCACTGGCCAAATAAAAATGATTCGTTTTCGACAGATCGAAGCATTTCGCTGCCTGATGAGCTGCGGCACCACCGTCGCCGCGGCCCGGCGCATGCACATCACCCAGCCGGCGATCAGCCGCTTGATCGCCGATCTGGAGGAAGACCTGGGCTTCCGGCTGTTCAACCGCACCAAGGGGCGCATGGAGCCGACTACCGCCGCCATCCGTTTCCAGCGCGCGGTGGAGGAGAACTTTCTGGGGTTGGAGCGTCTGCGCCAGGCCGCCGAAACCATCCGTACCGATGAGAACGAAGGGCTGGCCATCGCCTGCATGCCTGTCCTTTCTACCAGCCTGCTGCCGCACATCCTCAAGGAGTTTTTCAAGCTGCGGCCGGATGTGCCGGTGAAAATCGATACCGTCGGCAATGCCGAGGTAATGGTGAAGCTGCAGGACTTGAAGGTGGACGTGGCGATCAGCCTGACCATTCCGGCCATTGCCGGCATCGAGGTGGAACCGCTGCTGGAGGCGCCGGCCCTGTGTGCGATGCGCGCCGACCACCCGTTGGCCGCACGCGAAGTGATCACTCCGCAGGACCTGGCGGAAGAAACCGTCATCGGCTGGATGCCCAACTACCCGCTGAGCCAGAACCAGGAAGACAAGTATTTCGGCCATGCCGGCGTCTACCCGCACTACACCATCCGCACCCACACCTCGCACACGCGCTACGCCATGGTGGCGCACGGCTTCGGCGTCTCCATCGTGGAGCCGTTCGCCTCGGAGCTATGGCAGTACCAGGGGGTGATCACCCGCCCCTTCGTCACCGAGTCGCGCCACAGCTATGTGCTGGCCTACCCGTCCAGCGGCAGCCGCTCCGCCATCCTGCAGGACTTCCGCCGCGCCACGCTGCGGGTGGTGAATGACAAGACCTTGCTGCCGTGGGCGATTCCGTTGACCCAGGAATAAGCGCAGCACAAACATCAAGGGCGCCCCGAGGGGCGCCCTTGATGTTGGCCGCAAGCCGCTCAGCGCTTGCGCAGGATCACGCTGCCCACCGAATAGCCGGCGCCGAACGACGACAGCACGCCGATATCGCCACTGGCCATGTCGGCATGGTGCAGGTGGAAGGCAATCACCGAACCGGCGGAGCTGGTATTGGCGTAGCGGTCCAGAATCACCGGCGCCTCCACCGAATCGGCATCGCGGCCCAGCACGCGGCGCGCAATCAGCTGGTTCATGCTCAGGTTGGCCTGATGCAGCCAGAAGCGCTTCACGCCGGCCGGTGCAATGGCGTGGCCGTCCAGGTGCGCCACGATATGCTCGCCCACCATCGGGCACACCTCTTTGAATACCTTGCGCCCCTGCTGCACGAACAGCTTGTCGCTGTTGTCGCTGCCGTTGGCGTCGCAACGGTTGAGGAAGCCGAAGTTGTTGCGGATGTTGTTGGAGAACACCGTGGCCAGCTTGCAGCCCAGCACCTCGAACACGTTGGCCGCAGCAGCGCTGTCGGCACGCTCCAGCACCACGGCGGTGCAGGCATCACCAAAGATGAAGTGGCTGTCGCGGTCGCGGAAGTTGAGGTGCGCCGAGCAGATCTCCGGGTTCACCATCAGCACCGCGCGCGCCTGGCCGCTGGCAATGGCATTCACTGCGGTCTGGATGCCGAAGGTGGCCGACGAGCAGGCCACGTTCATGTCGAAGGCAAAGCCATTGATGCCCAGCGCCTGCTGCAGCTCGATGGACAGCGCCGGGTACGGGCGCGGCATATTGGAACAGGCGGCGATCACCATATCGATGTCGGCGGCGGTCTTGCCGGCAGCGGCCAGCGCATCTCGTGCCGCGGCCAGCGCCATCTCGGCCGGCACCGACAGTGCGTCATTGTCGCGCGCCGGCAGCAGTGGCGCCATGCGCTGCGGGTCCAGCACGCCGCTGGCATCCATCAGGTAGCGCTGCTTGATGCCGGAGGCCTTTTCGATGAACTCGGCACTGGATGCCTGCAGCGGCTCGACAGTGCCGCTGGCAATGGCGCTGGCGTGCTGCTGGTTATAGTCATTTACATAGGCATTGAACGCCGTCACCAGCGCCTCGTTGCTGACGGCGTTGGGCGGGGTAAACAGGCCGCTGCCGCTAATCACCACATCATGCATGGTTGTTTCCTTCATCCTGTAACGGGCAGCAAGGCCCACAATCAATCAAACAATTGTTTGTATGATGATACACCAAGCCACCGCCCTGCCGGCAGTCGCCGCCGGGACAGGGCAAAAAACTCTGCCAAGGCTGCGAAAAGAAAGGTAAAATCCCCGCTTTCCCGCTGCAGCGCACCAAAGCCGCTGCGCACCGGCTACGTCGCAAGCACTAGGCCGGTTGCAGGATTCCCCCGCCGCAGCACAGCCTCTATCCTTGGCGACCATCCAGTCGCGAACTCCCGGCCAATAATAGTTGACTAAATTACTCGGAATTAGGGTATAATCGCGTCAACCACCCTGGGAGCCTAACTACCATGCGCCTCACCACCAAAGGACGTTTTGCCGTCACAGCCATGCTGGATCTCGCACTGCGCGAATCCGGCGGCCCGGTCACGCTGGCCGGCATCAGCGAGCGTCAGGGCATTTCCCTGTCCTACCTGGAGCAGCTGTTCGGCAAACTGCGCCGCGCGCAGCTGGTTGAAAGCGTGCGCGGCCCCGGCGGCGGCTACACCCTGGCGCGCACCGTGGCAGATATCTCCGTGGCAGACATCATTGTCGCCGTGGACGAACCGGTGGACGCCACACAGTGTGGCGGCCGCGAAAACTGCCACGATAATCACCGCTGCATGACCCACGACCTGTGGACCAGCCTTAACGCCACCATCTTCGACTACCTGTCCAAGATCACGCTGGCCAGCCTGGTGGACAACCAGAAGGCGAAAGACACCAGCGTCGTACAAGATCAACGCACCCTGCGCCGCACAGCCGCCTGTAGCGACGCCATCGCCGGCAGCAACGCTGCCTGACGCGACTACGTGGAGACCCGCAATGAGCGAGCTTAAGCACCCGATCTACCTTGACTACTCCGCCACCACCCCGATCGACCCGCGCGTGGCCGAGGTGATGATTCCGTACCTGACCGAAAAATTCGGCAACCCGGCATCGCGTAGCCACAGCTACGGCTGGGAGGCGGAAGAGGCAGTGGAAAACGCCCGTGCCGAAGTGGCGCGCCTGGTGAACTGCGACGCGAAGGAAATCGTGTGGACTTCCGGTGCCACCGAATCCAACAACCTGGCACTGAAGGGCGCCGCCCAGTTCTACAAGAGCAAGGGCAAGCACCTGATCACCCAGAAGACCGAACACAAGGCCGTGCTGGACACCATGCGCGAGCTGGAGCGCCAGGGCTTCGAGGTGACTTACCTCGACGTGCAGGAAAACGGCCTGGTGAGCATGGCCGATTTCGAAGCCGCGCTGCGCCCGGACACCATCCTCGCCTCCATCATGCTGGTGAACAACGAGATCGGCGTGATCCAGCCGGTAGCCCAGCTGGGTGAACTCTGCCGTGCCCGCGGTGTGCTGTTCCACGTGGACGCCGCCCAGGCCACCGGCAAGGTAGCCATCGACCTGGAACAGCTCAAGGTTGACCTGATGAGCTTCTCGGCGCACAAGACCTACGGCCCGAAAGGCATCGGCGCGCTGTACATCCGCCGCAAGCCGCGCGTGCGCCTGGAAGCACAGATGCACGGCGGCGGCCACGAGCGTGGTTTCCGCTCCGGCACCCTGGCCACCCACCAGATCGTGGGCATGGGCGAAGCCTTCCGCCTGGCGCGTGAAGAGATGCAGGCCGAAAACGCCCGCATCCTAGCGCTGCGCAACCGCCTGTGGGCCGGCCTGCAGAACATCGAAGAGGTGTACCTGAACGGCGACATGGACCATCGCGTTCCGCACAACCTGAACGTAAGCTTCAACTTCGTCGAGGGCGAAAGCCTGATCATGGCGATCAAGGATCTGGCCGTTTCCTCCGGTTCGGCCTGTACCTCCGCCTCGCTGGAGCCCTCCTACGTACTGCGCGCCCTGGGCCGCAACGACGAACTGGCGCACAGCTCGATCCGCTTCTCCATCGGCCGTTTCACCACCGAGCAGGACATCGACTACACCGTGAAACTGCTGCAGCAGAAGATCGGCAAGCTGCGCGAGCTGTCCCCACTGTGGGAAATGTTCAAGGACGGCATCGACCTCAACACCATCGAGTGGGCCGCCCACTAAACTGTTTTGATGATGCGGCCAACGTTACAGGGTTGGCCGCACGCAGGAGAAGACCATGGCATACAGCGACAAGGTAATGGACCACTACGAAAACCCCCGCAACGTGGGCGCTTTCGAAAAGGGTGACGAATCGGTTGGTACCGGCATGGTGGGTGCACCGGCCTGTGGCGACGTGATGAAACTGCAGATCAAGGTGAGCGAAGACGGCATCATCGAGGACGCCAAGTTCAAGACGTACGGCTGTGGCTCCGCCATCGCCTCCAGCTCGCTGGTAACCGAATGGGTTAAAGGCAAATCGCTGGACGAGGCAATGGCGATCAAGAACACCGAAATCGCCGAAGAACTGGCGCTGCCGCCGGTGAAGATCCACTGCTCGATCCTGGCCGAGGACGCCATCAAGGCGGCCGTAGCCGACTACAAGCAGAAGCACGCGAAATGATTCCACGGCGGGCCGCTGGCCCGCCGGCAGTACAACGCATAAGGCACAAGCAAATGGCAATCACGCTTACCGAACGCGCAGCAACTCACGTCAGCAACTTCCTCGCCAAGCGCGGCAAGGGCCTGGGCATCCGCCTGGGGGTGAAGACCTCCGGCTGTTCCGGCATGGCTTACAAGCTGGAGTTCGTCGACATCGCCAGCGATGAAGACGTTACCTTCCAGAGCCACGGCGTCACCGTATTCACCGACGCCAAGAGCCTGGCCTACCTGGATGGCACCGAGCTGGACTACGCCAAGGAAGGCCTGAACGAAGGCTTCCAGTTCAACAACCCGAACGTGAAGAACGAGTGCGGTTGCGGCGAAAGCTTCAACGTATAAGTCCGGTTTCCGTTACCGGCTGTGCCGCTTGTCTGTGGCAGAGCCGGTTTTGACGTTTTTCACCCCGGTTTTTGCAGAAAGCCCGCATGTCCGCCGACTTCTCGCAGGATCACTTCGCCCTGTTCCAGCTGCCGCGCCAGTTCCGCATCGACGCCACCCGGCTGGATAGCGCCTGGCGCACCGCCGCCGCCGCCGCGCATCCCGACCGCTTTGCCGCCGCCGGCGATGCCGAAAAGCGCGTAGCACTGATGCAGGCCACCCGCATCAACGAGGCGTACCAGACGCTGAAATCGCCGCTGGCGCGCGCGCGCTACCTGCTGCAGCTCGCCGGTGTGGATACCGCCGAAGAAACCAACACCAGCATGCCGCCGGCCTTCCTGATGGCCCAGATGGAATGGCGCGAGAACATCGAGGATGCCCGCCACGGCAAGGACGTGGCCGCGCTGGAAGCACTGTCGCAGCAGTTGCGCGGCGAAGTGAAGGCGCTGGAGAGCGAGCTGGCCGCCCAGCTGGACGACGCCGCCGACCACGCTGGCGCCGCACTGTCGGTACGCAAGCTGCGCTTTCTGGAAAAACTGGACCAGGAAATCGGCGACGCCGTCGAGGCCTTGCTGTACTGACCCCGAACCAACCCCGGGCTGGCCTGAGCCAGCCCCCGCACCGTTAGCAGACCCGACATGGCCCTACTGCAAATCGCCGAACCCGGCCTCTCCGCCGCCCCGCACCAGCACCGCCTGGCCGTGGGCATCGACCTGGGTACCACCAACTCGCTGGTTGCCACCGTGCGCAGCGGCAGTGCCGTGGTGCTGCCGGACGACCAGGGCCGCAACCTGCTGCCCTCCGTGGTGCGCTACGCGCCGGACGGCAGCGTGGTGGTGGGCCACGACGCACAGGCCGAGCAGAGCCGCGATGCGGCCAACACCGTGGTATCGGTGAAGCGCTTCATGGGCCGCGGCCTGGCCGACATCCAGGACGTTGGCCGCAGCCCCTACCGCTTCGTCGACGCGCCGGGCATGGTGCAGCTGGTCACCCGCGCCGGCCACAAGAGCCCGGTGGAAGTGTCCGCCGACATCCTGCGCACGCTGAACGGCCGCGCCGAAGCCAGCCTGGGCGGCGAACTGGTGGGCGCGGTGATCACCGTGCCGGCCTACTTCGACGACGCCCAGCGCCAGGCCACCAAGGATGCCGCGCGCTTGGCCGGCCTCAACGTGCTGCGCCTGCTGAACGAACCCACCGCCGCCGCCATCGCCTACGGCCTGGACAACGGCGCCGAAGGCACCTACGTGGTGTACGACCTGGGCGGCGGCACCTTCGACGTGTCGGTACTGGCGCTGTCGCGCGGCGTATTCGAAGTGCTGGCCACCAGCGGCGATTCCTCGCTGGGCGGCGACGACTTCGACCACCGCATCTACTGCTGGATTCTGGAACAGGCCGGCCTGCACGGCCTCACCGCGCAGGACACCCGCCTGCTGCTGACCCGCGCCCGCGAAGCCAAGGAGGCGCTGAGCGAGCACGCCAGCACCCGCGTCACCGCCCTGCTCTCCGACGGCCAGACCATAGACCTGGAACTGGCGCAGGCCACCTTCCACGACATCAGCAAGACCCTGCTGGACAAGACCCTGCTGCCGGTGCGCAAGGCGCTGCGCGATGCCAAGATCACCATCGACGACGTCAAGGGCGTGGTGATGGTGGGTGGCGCCACCCGCATGCCGCAGGTACAGAAAGCCGTGGGCGACTTCTTCGGCCGCCCGCCGCTGACCAACCTGGACCCGGATAAGGTAGTGGCGCTGGGCGCCGCCATCCAGGCCGATGTGCTGGCCGGCAACAAGGGCGGCGACGACTGGCTGCTGCTGGACGTGATTCCGCTGTCGCTGGGCATCGAAACCATGGGCGGGCTGGCGGAAAAGATCATCCCGCGCAACAGCACCATTCCGGTGGCGCGCGCGCAGGAATTCACCACCTTCAAGGACGGCCAGACCGCCATGTCCATCCACGTGGTGCAGGGCGAGCGCGAGCTGATTGCCGACTGCCGCAGCCTGGCCAAGTTCGTGCTGCGCGGCATTCCGCCGATGGTGGCCGGCGCGGCACGCATCCGCGTCACCTTCCAGGTGGATGCCGACGGCCTGCTGTCGGTCACCGCGCGCGAACTGACCTCCGGCGTGGAAGCGCACATCGAGGTGAAACCGTCCTACGGCCTGTCCGACGATGAAGTCAGCCGCATGCTCACCGAATCGATGAGCCACGTGCAGGAAGACATCAACGCCCGCAAGCTGCGTGAAGCCATCGTGGATGCCGAAAGCCTGGTAGCTGCCATCCAGGCCGCGCTGGATGTGGATGGCGACCTGCTGGAAGCCGAGGAACGCGCCGAGCTGGATGGCGCCATGGCCGGCCTACATACCGCCATCGCCACCCAGGTGACCCGCGAAGTCAACGCCGCCACCCAGCGCCTGAACCAGATCAGCGAGCCGTTCGCCTCGCGCCGCATGGATCGCAACATCCAGCGCGCGCTGAAGGGCAAGAACATCGGCGCGCTGTAAGCAATTGAGATAAACGGCCGTATCTGCGGCCAACAAAGGATTTCACCATGCCCCGCATCATCGTGCTGCCCAATACCGACCTGTGCCCGGACGGCGCCGTACTCGACGACGTAGCCACCGGCACCAGCGTCTGCGAGGCCCTGCTGGCCCACGACATCGAAATCGAGCATGCCTGCGAGATGTCCTGTGCCTGCACCACCTGCCACGTCATCGTGCGCGAAGGCTTCAACTCGCTGCCGCCGTCCGACGACCTGGAAGATGACATGCTGGACAAGGCCTGGGGCCTGGAAGCGCAATCGCGCCTGTCCTGCCAGGCCATCGTTGCCGACCAGGATCTGGTGGTGGAGATTCCGCGCTACACCATCAACCACGCCCGCGAACATCACTGAGGAGCCCGGCCATGAAGTGGAGCGACATCAACGACATCGCCATCGAACTGTGTGAAGCACACCCGGACATCGACCCGAAGAACGTGCGCTTCATCGACCTGCACAACTGGGTAGTGGATCTGCCCGGCTTCGACGACGACCACAAGCGTGGCGGCGAGAAGGTGCTGGAAGCCATCCAGCAGGCCTGGATCGACGAAGCGGAATAAGCCGCAAGGTTGGCCGCAAGCCGTAGCAAATGCCCTGCCCCGTGCAGGGCGTTTGCGTTTGGGCACACAGGCCGCCGGCAGGCTTTGCTATGCTGGATCATCCCCGCCATCACCATCTCATCCGGAGGCTGTCATGCTGACCCTGGTCATCGGCAACAAGAACTTCTCCTCGTGGTCGCTGCGCCCGTGGCTGGTGCTCAAGCACATCAGCGAACCGTTCCGCGAGCAGCACATCCGCCTGTTCATGCCGGACAGCCGCCAACACCTGCTGGCAGCCAACCCGGCCGGCAAGGTGCCGGTGCTGTACCACGACAATCTGCACGTGCACGACTCGCTGGCGATCTGCGAATACCTGAACGAGCTGTTCCCCGCCTCGCAGCTGTGGCCGGACGATGCTGCCGAGCGTGCCGAGGCGCGTGCCATCTCCGCCGAGATGCACAGCGGCTTTGGCGCCCTGCGCAGCGAGATGCCGTTCAACCTCACCCTGCGCACCCGCCATGAGCCGACGCCTGAGGCCGCCGCCGACATCCAGCGCATCAGCGACATCTGGCAACAGCTGCGCCAGCGCCACCAGGATGGCGGGCCGTGGCTGTTCGGCGGTTTCACCATCGCCGATGCCATGTTCGCCCCGGTGGCCTGCCGCTTCGTCAGCTACGGCATCGAGCTGCCGCCGCTGGCCGCCGCCTACGTCGACCACCTGCTGGAGCACCCGGCGATGCTGGAGTGGTATGACGCCGCCGAGGCGGAACAGGCCGCCACCGTGGCCTGACGTCCGCCGCACGGACAGGTAGTCGAACACGCGCTAACTCTTTAGAATGGCGCGTTTTTTTCTGGCTGGGCGAGACATATGACAACACCGTTCATCATCGGCATTGCCGGCGGCAGTGGCAGCGGCAAGAGCACCGTCACCCGCAAGGTGCTGGAAGCCATCGGCTCGGAAATGGCGGCGGTGATCGTGCAGGACTACTACTACCGCGACCAGAGCCACCTGAGCTTCGAACAACGCCTCGGCACCAACTACGATCATCCGCACGCCTTCGACTGGCCGCTGCTGATCGAGCACATCGACGACCTGCGCAACGGCCTGGGCATCGACATGCCGGTGTACGACTTTGCGCGCCACAACCGCGCCGAGGAAACCGTGCGCGTGGAGCCAGCGCCGGTAATCGTGATCGAAGGGTTGTTCCCGCTGTACGATGCGGCGCTGCGCGACATGATGTCGCTGAAGATCTTCGTGGACACCGACGCCGACGTGCGTTTCATCCGCCGCCTCAAGCGCGACATCGCCGAGCGCGGCCGCACCACCGACAATGTGATCGAGCAGTACCTGGCCACCGTGCGCCCGATGCACAACCAGTTCATCGAGCCCACCAAGCGTTTTGCCGACGTGATCCTGCCGCACGGCGCCAACGAGCCGGCGGTGGATATCATTACCACCAAGGTGGCGAGCCTGATCGCCTGACACCCGATCTGCCGCGCTTCGGCGATACGGCGTTAAAAACGTCGTCGGAATGCTCATTTACTACTTGTAAATTCCGCTTCCTCAGCCGTTTTTGCCTTGTCTCGCTCTAGCTCGCGAGATCGGGAGTAGTCCCTGTTGCAACTTTCTAGCTGCAGCCATATCGAAGCCGACATGCTGCGGCCAACCCCAGGGTTGGCCGCAAGCCTTATCCACAGGGGAGAACCCATGCAGACACTGAAACCGCGCAACCCGTTTGCGCACGCACCGCAGATGAAAAAGGGCGGCGCCCACCAACGCGGCGCCTCCGGCCTGCGCTTTGGCCACAAGCAGGCACTGCTGGCCGAGCTGGACGACTGGTACCAGGAAACACACTGGCACACCGCCGCCGACGGCACACAGGAGGCGGACAGCAACGAACAACCGGGCTGCGGCCCGGTTTTTTCATGCCTGTCGCGCTGTGTGACACACTTGCCCGCCCCCTGCTGAGCCGTTCCCACATCCGTCGTGACAGTGCCACTTTGAACATGTATAGTTTGCACATCTTTATTTGCACCGCAGCCAGCAGCCCATGCCGAACCATCACGGCCGGGTAGCGGGCGGCCCTGAACGGGCGCTGGCGACTTAAAAAATGTATTAAACACACATCTTAAAAGGAAGCACACATGCTGGATGCAGCCACCCGCCAACTGGTCAAAGCCACCGCCCCGGTACTGAAAGAGCACGGCGTTACCCTCACCCGCCACTTCTACGCCCGCATGTTCCAGCACAACCCGGAACTGAAGCAGATCTTCAACCAGGGCCACCAGCAGGCCGGCAGTCAACAGCAGGCGCTGGCCATGGCGGTAGCCGCCTACGCCGAGCACATCGACGACCCGTCGGTACTGGCACCAGTACTGGCGCTGGTAGCCAACAAGCACGCCAGCCTGGGCATTCGCGCCGAGCACTACCCGATTGTTGGTGGCCACCTGCTGGCGTCCATCCGTGAAGTGCTGGGCGATGCCGCCAGCGACGAACTGATCGCCGCCTGGGCCGCCGCCTACGGCCAGCTGGCCGACATCCTGATCGCCGAAGAAGGCAAGCTGTACCAGCAGTCCGCCAACCAGCCAGGCGGCTGGAGCGGCTGGCGCGGTTTCAAGGTTGGCCGCAAGGTGGTGGAAAGCGAAGAGATCACCTCCTTCTACCTGCAGCCGGCCGATGGCGGCCCGCTGCCGCAGTACCGCCCGGGCCAGTACCTGTCGGTACGCCTGCCGGTGCCGCAACTGGGCATGATGCAGCCACGCCAGTACAGCCTGTCGGCCGCACCCGGCGGCAGCGCGCTGCGTATCTCGGTGAAGCGCGAAGCCGGCAACGACACCCCGGCCGGCATGGTATCCAACCAGCTGCATGATGCGGTGAACGTGGGCGACCTGCTGGACGTGGCACCGCCGCTGGGCGACTTCTTCCTTCATGAAGAGCGCAGCGGCCCGGTGGTACTGATCAGCGCCGGCGTCGGCATCACCCCGATGCTGTCCATGCTGGAACAGCTGCTGCAACAGGACAGCCCGCGCAGCATCCGCTTCCTGCATGCCTGTCGCCATGGCGGCGTGCACGCCTTCCGCCAGCAGCTGGACAACTGGAGCCGCGAATACCCGCAGCTGCAGGCGCACACCTGGTACGAGTTCCCGCGTGCCGGGGACGTATCCGGCCGCGACTACCAGCAAGTTGGCCGCATGGCACTGAACACCGTTGCCGCCGATGCCGTGCTGCCCGATGCCGACTACTACCTGTGCGGCCCGCTGCCCTTCATGCAGCAGCAGAAGCAGGCGCTGCTGGCCCTGGGCGTGGACGCTGCGCGCATCCATGCCGAGGCCTTCGGCACCGGCGGCGCCGGCCTGTAATTGAGCGGACGGCGCAGGCGGCGTATGCTCCTACCTTTGCCCTAGACCACAGCAGCCATGCAACTTACGCATTTCACCGACCTCGGCCTGCGGGTACTGATGTACCTGAGCGAGCCGCGCGATACCCCGGTAACCATCGGCGAAATCGCCGAGCAGTTTTCCGCCTCGCGCAATCACCTGGTGAAGGTGGTGCACTTCATGGCGCAACAGGGCTGGCTGGCCACCAGCCGGGGCAAGGGTGGCGGCCTGGCGCTGGCACGCGCGGCCAGTCAGTACCGGCTGGGCGAGGTGATCCGCACGCTGGAAGACATCGGCGACCTGATCGACTGCGCCGAGCCGCCGTGCTTCCTGCGCGGGCGCTGCCGCCTCAAGGGCGTACTGGACGAAGCGCTGCGGGCATTCTTTGCCGTGCTGGACCGCTACACCCTGGCCGACGTGGTGGCCAGCCCCACCGCCGAGGCGCTGGTGGTGCTGCATCGCATGGGGCTACAGGCACGCGTCTGAGCCCTGCGGCCAATCCCAGAAACACAAAAAGCCCGGCAACTGCCGGGCTTTTTTACTGGCGCAAGGCGCTCAGATGGTCTTGGAGTAGCGCGCCTTGGTCTCGCGCTCGCGCAGGTGGCGGTCGAACACCATGGCGATGTTGCGGATCAGGAAGCGGCCCTTGGGCGCCACCATCAGGAAATCACCGTCGAAGGTCAGCAGGCCCATGTGCTGGAACTCGCGGATCAGCGGCAGCTCGTCGGCAAAGTAATTGGCGAAATTGATGCCGAAGGTTTCCTCGATCGCCTCCACCGACAGCGAGAAGCGGCACATCAGCGACTGGATCACGCTGCGACGCAGGATATCGTCCTGGGTCAGCGTCATGCCGCGCAGCACCGGCAGGTGGCCGGCATCCAGCGCCGCGTAGTAGGCATCAATGTCCTTCTCGTTCTGCGAATAGCACGGGCCGACCTTGCCGATGGACGACACGCCCAGGCCGATCATGTCGCAGTCGGCGTGGGTGGAGTAGCCCTGGAAGTTGCGCTGCAAACGGCCCTGCTGCAGCGCGCGGGTCAGCTCGTCATCCGGCTTGGCAAAGTGGTCCATACCGATGAACACGTAGCCGGCATCGGTAAGCTGCTGCACCGAGTGCTGCAGGATATCCAGCTTGTGCGCGGCGCTGGGCAGATCGGCCTCGTTGATGCGACGCTGCGGCATGAACACGCTGGGCAGGTGCGCGTAGTTGTACAGCGCGATGCGGTCCGGGTTCATCGCCACCACCTTGTCCACGGTGCGGCGCACCGACTCGGCGTTCTGCAGCGGCAGGCCGTAGATCAGGTCCACGCTCACCGACTTGAAGCCGGCCTCGCGCGCGGCGTCGATCACGGTGAGGGTTTCTTCCTCGCTCTGGATGCGGTTCACCGCCTGTTGCACCGCCGGGTCGAAATCCTGGATGCCCACGCTCATGCGGTTGAAGCCCAGCCGGCCCAGGTGCAGCACGGTGTCGCGGCCAACCTTGCGCGGGTCTATCTCGATGGAAAACTCGCCGTCAGGCAGCAGCTCGAAATACTTGTTGATCACCGCCATCACCCGGCTGAGCTGCTCGTCGGACAGGAAGGTGGGCGTGCCGCCGCCAAAATGCAGCTGGATCACCTTCTCGCGGTAGCCCAGGCGCCCCGCCACCAGCGCAATTTCCTTTTCCAGGTAATCCAGGTACTGGTCGGCGCGGCTCTTGTCCTTGGTGATGATCTTGTTGCAGCCGCAGTAGTAGCAGATGGTGTTGCAGAACGGCACGTGCACGTACAGCGAGATCGGCCGGTGGCTGGCGCCGATGGCGTGCTGCTGCAACCAGTGTTCGTAATCCTTCACGCCGAAACCGCCATGAAAACGGTCTGCAGTCGGGTAGGAAGTGTAGCGCGGGCCGGAACCTTCAAGCTTTTCGATAAGCTCCCGATCGAAAATACACTGGGTCGGCATAAACGGTGTGGTGGGTGTCATAGCTGTTCTTGCTTGGAAAACTGGTGGTGGGCTGGTAAATTTGCGCTAATTGACACTTGCCGCGCTTTGACACGCGTCAAGTCAAGCCTCCAGCCTTGCGAATCCGGAAACCATGACCGAGCAATCCCCCACCCTGCACACGCTGAAAGTGTCGTGCTCCAATTGCAGTCTGCGTGAACTCTGCCTGCCGGTTGGCCTCAACCGCGAAGAAATGGCCCAGCTTGATGCGGTGATCCGCCAGAGCCGCCGCCTGAAGCGTGGCGAGTACCTGTTTCACTCCGGCGAGGGCTTCCGTTCGCTATATGCCGTGCGTACCGGCTTCTTCAAAACCTGCGTCTCCAGCCAGGACGGCCGCGAGCAGGTAACCGGCTTCCAGATGTCCGGCGAGCTGATGGGCCTGGACGGCATCTCCACCAGCCAGCACGGCTGCGACGCCATTGCGCTGGAAGACAGCGAGGTGTGCGAGCTGCCGTTCAACCGCATGGAGACCCTGGGCCGCGACATTCCCAGCCTGCAGCACCATTTCTTCCGCCTGATGAGCCGCGAGATCGTGCGCGACCAGTCGGTAATGCTGCTGCTGGGCAATATGAAAGCCGAAGAGCGCCTGGCCGCCTTCCTGCTCAACCTGTCGCAGCGTCTGTCGGCACGCGGCTTTGCCGCTTTCGACTTCATCCTGCGCATGAGCCGCGAGGAAATCGGCAGCTTCCTGGGCCTGAAACTGGAAACCGTCAGCCGCACGCTGTCCAAGTTCCAGCAGCAGGGCTGGCTGAAAGTGGACCACAAGCACATCCAGGTACTGCAGCCGGAAGAACTGAAGGCACTGGTGGCCGGCTGCGCGCAGGCCAACACCCTGCGCTGAGCGCCAGCCGTGCAGATCCAACGCCCCGCCGATGCGGGGCGTTTTGTTTTGGGCGGACTTGCGGGGGAGGAGAAAACGTAATCCGGCCTATGCAATGGAATTGTCGGGTGAAACCTGCCGTAGGGCGGGTTGGCCGCAGGCCATACCCGCGCGATGGGAACGCTGCACGCGGGTATGAAGCGTTGCTTCTACCCGCCCTACAAGCTTGCGGCCAACGTTGTGGCACGCCCAAAACCCATGGCAGCACCGGCAAAACAGCTCCGCACAAGGTTGGCCGCATGGCGGTGGAACACCTCGTGAGGCTGCCGCCCTACAGCATGCCTATCGACAACGCCGCCGCCAGCGTGGCGCCCAGTTCGGCGGCCTCCGCCAGCACCTGCGGCGTCACCTCCCCCTTCACCAGCAAGGGTGGCAATGCCTCGTGCAGCGGGTAGCCGCTGGCGATGCGGCGAATGGCGGTGAGTGCACCCTGGCCGTCGTTGCCGGCACTGATGATCACCGCGTACGGCAGTCCCTCCACCTTGCCCTGCGCCGGGTAGAAGGTGCGGTCGAGAAAATCCTTCAGCGCACCGGCCATGTAGCCGAAGTTCTCCGGCGTGGCCAGCACCAGCGCCTGGCAGGCCAGCAGGTCGTCGATACCGGCCTGCAGTGCCGGCAGCACCCGCACCGCCACATTGTCCTCGCCACCGGCCGCCGCGGCGGCAGCCGTCACCAGCGCGTGGGTGTGGCCGCTCTGGCTGGCGTAGACGAACAGCAGGGTTTTCATGCCGCGCTCACGAGGCGGCCAGCGTGCGCTGCAGTTCGACCAGCATGCCGGGCAGCGGCCAGTCATCGCGCACCACGAAGCCGCGGGCGATTTCGTGCCAGTCGCCATCCGCGCCCGGCACCAGTTCGGCCACCAGCCGCGCACCGTCGGCCTCGGCCAGTACCGCGCGCAGCTGCGGCAGGGTCAGCACCGCCTCGGCGGCGGCGCGCGCCGGCGCCAGCCAGCTCAGCCGCGGCAGCAGCAGCCAGCGGCTGTCGGCACTGTGCTGCGGCCAGGCCGCGGACAAATGCCGCCACCAGCCGCAGCAGGCGTCGCTATTGCACGGGAATTGCGGCCGCGGTGCCCCCGGGTAGAACAGCCAGCCGGTAAGGCGGCTGTAGGCCGGGCAGCCGGCAAAACCGGCGGGCAGCTGCGCCGCCGGGTGACAGCTCAGCGCCAGCTGGCTGGCGAGCTTGCGGTATTTCAGCGGCCAGGCATCGCGCAGACTGGGGCCGACCAGCTCGCCACCGGCATCATCCAGTTGCAGGTAGAACTTGCTGGCGGCCTCCAGGTGCAGCGGCTGGCCATCGACACGCAGCAGGAAGTCGAATTCGCCGACGCTGCGGCCGTGCTCGGCCAGCGGCAGGTTGGCCGCCACGCAATCGATGTGGCTCGCATGGGTGAACCAGAACGCCAGCAGCTGCTCGGCATACACGCCCAGCCGCCGCGTGGGCCGCGCCGCCAGCCAGTCCAGCAGCGGCTGCGGTGCGGCATCCAGCGCCGTGAGCTGCGGCCAACCTTGCGGCCCCAGCAGGCGCGCGCAGTCGATTTCGGCGCCGCTATGCCACGGCGCCGCGGCGGTGAGCAGGAAAGCAAGATCGCGCACCGGCTGGCAGCGCAGTGCCGTGTAAGGTTCGGCCAGCCGGTGGCGATAGTCGGGCACCTCGGAAAACGCCAGCTTTCGTCGCGATCCTGCGTTGCTCATAAAAAATTCCTCCTTACATATCAAGCATATGCTGCGTCGGAATTGTTCATTCGCGCCTTGTCTCGCTTAGAAATCCGGGTTTCTCGAGGTACCCTGTTCATGATGCGCTGTCGCCCCCGTCGCCGCCCTGCTCCTTGCCGGCCAGACGCTGCGCCTGCTTGTAGAAGCCGCGCAGGATGTCGATCTCCTCGCGCAGCAGGCCGGCGCGATGGAACATGGTGCGCAGGCGGCGGATCATGCGTTCGCTGTTGCGGCGGCGGTAGTAGCCGATGTCTTCCAGCGTGGCGTCCAGGTGGTCCACCATGCCGTCCACCTCGCCCTGGGTGGCGCTGTTGCCGTCCGGCTTCAGGTAGTCGACGGTGAAGCCGGTGTGGCTGAACAGCTCGTAGGTCATCACCTGCACCGCCATGGCGAGGTTGAGCGAGAAGTAGTCCGGGTTGCCGGGAATGGTCACCAGCCGGTTGCACTGCTCCACTTCCTCGATGGACAGGCCGAAGGTCTCGTTGCCGAACACCAGCGCCACCTGCTCGCCTTCACGCGCGCGGGCGATCAGCTCCGGCGTGGTTTCGCGCGGGGTGGACAGCGGCGTGGTGAGTTCGCGGCGGCGGCTGGTCAGCGCGCAGGCCACGGTCACGTCGGCCAGCGCCGCGGCCAGCGTGGGCACCACGATGGCAGTCTGCAGCACGTCCACCGCACCGGAAGCCAGGGTGTCGGCCTCCTCGGACGGGAACACCTTGGGCTCCACCAGGTACAGCCGGGTGAGGCCCATGGTTTTCATCGCCCGCGCCGCCGAACCGATATTGCCCGGGTGGTTGGGACGCGCCAGCACGACGCGAATGTTCTTCAAAAAATCAGGTACTTGGGGTTTATTCATTGGGTGTTTTTGCGTAGAATCGCGGGTCTTTCCGAAACGCCCGCCACCGCGGCGGGGTTTTGTCGCTCCTTAACCCAGACAGTTTACGGCAGGCGTTGGCCGCAAGGCGGACAACGATTGCCTATTTCCTATTGTGAGGCCGTCAATGCATCCTATGCTCAATGTCGCGGTAAAAGCCGCTCGCCGTGCCGCCAATGTGATCCAGCGCGCATCGCTGAACCTGGACACCATTCGCGTCGAAAACAAAAAGCACAACGACTTCGTTTCCGAAGTGGACCGTGCTGCCGAACAGGCGATCATTGAGGTCATTCTGGATGCGTATCCGAAGCACGGGATTCTAGCAGAAGAGTCCGGCGCTTCCGGCCTTGGCGCCGCCGAATACGAGTGGATCATCGATCCGCTGGACGGCACCACCAACTTCATTCACGGCCACCCGCAGTACTGCATCTCCATCGCGCTGGCACACAAGGGCCAGATCCAGCAGGGCGTGGTGTATGACCCGAACCGCAACGATCTGTTCACCGCCAGCCGTGGCGTGGGCTCGTTCCTGAACGACCGCCGCATCCGCGTATCCAAGCGCATCAACATGAACGAATGCCTGATCTCCACCGGCTTCCCGGTAGTAGACCAGAGCATGCTGGACACCCACCTCGACATTCTCAAGGACGTGCTGAAGAAAACCGCCGGCGCCCGCCGCGAAGGCTCCGCCGCGCTGGACCTGTGCAACGTGGCCTGCGGCCGCGTGGATGGTTTCTTCGAATTCAACCTCAAGCCGTGGGATATCGCTGCGGGCAGCCTGATCGTGCAGGAAGCCGGTGGCATGGTTACCGACTTCCAGGGTGAACAGACCTGGTTCGAAAGCGGCGACATCGTGGCCGCGCCGCCGAAAGTACTGGGCCAGCTGCTGCCCATCATCGCGCAACACGTGAAGTAAGCACGCCGCAACGCGGCAAAGCAAAGCCCCCGTGCGCTAATACCGCCGGGGGCTTTGTGCATTCGGGAACTGCCGGCCGTGCCGGCGCCTCCAAGCGCCATGCCGATCGACCCTCACACGCTGCACGGCAGTAAATGGACCGCCGTTACTCCGCAGCAGCCGGAAAAACACTTCATGGTAGTCAAGGTGGAGCATGACGCCTTCGACACCCGGAAGGTGCTGCGCATCACGCTGGAAGCAGTGTGGACGCATCGCCGCTGCACCCTGCCCTGGCGCGAGCTGATGGATGAGGCGTGCTGGCGGCACGGCTGGCTGTAGCCGCGCAAAAAAAAAAAAGGGGTACGGCCCACCACCGTACCCCCAAACACACACACATCAAGAGGATCTTTGCCGGCTTAGGCCGCCGGCGGCCTTACTGCTCGTCGTCGTGCGACTTGGCTTTCTTGATGAAGTAACTCACCACGACGCTGACGATGACGGTTGTAACGCTGATGACGATGATGCTCAGTCGACCTACATCATCTGAAAGCAGTTGTTTCCACAGTTCCATGATGCTCTCCCTCCGGCTACCCGGCATTCAATCCGAATGAGGCGATCATACCCCCGTTCACACTAGGGGCTTTGATGCAAATCAAGCCGTCAGCATAGCGGTAACCGTTTGTATCGCCGCAGCGCAACAAGGCGCACAGTCGTGCGTAAGCCCATGAAAAAAAGGGCAGAATTTCTTCTGCCCTTTTGCGTTGGCGCAATGTTTGCCACTCAGGAATAGCTTAATCCGCGCGCCTTGCCCCAGAACACGCGGTAGGCAAATACGGTGTAGGCAATGATGGCCGGCAGCACCACCGCGGCGCCAGCCAGGATCACCCACAGCGCCTCCGGGTCGCTGGCTGCCTGCCAGATGTCCAGCCGGCCGATGACGATCTGCGGGAACACGCTGTAGGCCAGCCCCCAGAACGCCAGCAGCACGATGCCCACCGTGGCGGCAAACGGCAGCCAGCAGAAGTTGTCGCGCCCGGCGGCCTGGCGGGCTGCCAGCCTGGGCAGGCTCATCGCCAGCAGCACGAACAGCGCCAGGCTCACCAGCGGCAGCGGCAACAGCAGCAGGAAGTCCGGCAGCACGAACCACTTGGCAGCGATGCGCGGGTTGGCCAGCGGCGTGGCAATCGACACCAGCAGCACCGCGAGGCCGGTACCCAGCAGCGCACGCTGCGCCCAGCGCGTGGCACGCTGCTGCAACTCGCCCTCGGTTTTCATGATCAGCCAGCTCGCCCCCAGCAACACGTAGCCGGCAGCCAGCCCGGCACCGGCCAGCAGCGCAAAGCCCCAGGCGGCGGCGCCGGGTGCAAAGCCGGTAAGGTAGCGCCCCAGCATCACGCCCTGGCTCAATGCGGCCAACAGCGAGCCGGCGGCGAAGGCGGTGTTCCACGCCGGCTGGTGATGCGCCTGCGCCTTGACGCGGAAGTCGAACGCCACCCCGCGCAGAATCAGCCCCAGCAGCATCAGCGCCACCGGCAGGTACAGCTCGCCCAGGATGATGCCGTGCGCCAGCGGGAAGGCCACCAGCAGCAGGCCCACACCCAGCACCAGCCAGGTCTCGTTGGCATCCCAGAACGGGCCGATGCTGGCGATCATGGTGTCGCGCTGGCCGTCGCTGCCCAGCGGCAGCAGTATGCCCACCCCCAGGTCGTAGCCGTCCAGGATCACATAGGCCAGCAGCGAGATGGCCATCAGGCCGGCGAAGATCACCGGCAATACCAGTTCCGCAGTCATGCCGTCACTCCTTCAAGGTTGGCCGCAAGCGGCTTGCCGGCCTTGCGCGCCAGGTAGAACACCACCGACACATAGCTCGCCAGCAGCACCACATACAGCGTCAGATACATCAGCAGCGTGGACAAAATCATGCCGCCACCCACCGTGGAGGCGGCATCGGCGGTACGCAGGATGCCGGTGACCAGCCACGGCTGGCGGCCGATCTCGGTAACGAACCAGCCCGCCACCGTGGCCAGCCAGCCGGAAAACGTCATCGCCACCAGCACCCGCGCCAGCCAGGGCGCCGGCGCCCCGCGGCGGCGCAGCTGCCACAGTGCCAGCCAGCTGGACAGCAGCATCAGCCCGCCCATCGCCACCATCACGCGAAAGCTCCAGAACACCTTGGCCACCGGCGGATGCGCGTCGGCAAACTGCTCCAGGCCGCGGATCTCGCCATCGGCGTGGTGGGTGATGATCACGCTGGCCAGCTTCGGCACGCCCACCGCATAGCGGTTGCTGTGGCTGGCCTCGTCCGGCAGCGCGAACAGCAGCAGCGGCGCGCCGCGTTCGGTGTGCCACACGCCTTCGATGGCGGCCAGCTTGGCCGGCTGGTGCTCGAAGGTGTTCAGGCCGTGCGCATCGCCAGCCAGTATCTGCAGCGGAATCAGCACTGCGGCCAACGTTACGCCGGTGCTCAGCGCGGCACGCACGCTGGCGGCACGGTCGCCGCGCAGCCAGCGGTAGGCGGACACCCCGGCCACCAGGAAGGCCACCGTCAGGCCGGAGGCCAGCAGCATGTGGGTGAGGCGGTAAGGCATGGACGGGTTGAAGATCACCGCCAGCCAGCTCTGCACATGCACCTTGCCGCCCACCACGCTGACGCCGGCCGGCGTCTGCATCCAGGAGTTCAGCGCGATGATCCAGAACGCCGACACCGTGGTGCCGAACGCCACCAGGAAGGTAGCCAGCGTGTGCACGCGGTTGCTCACCCGCGAGCGGCCGAACAGCATCACCCCCAGGAAGGTGGCCTCCAGGAAGAACGCCGTCAGCACCTCGTAGGCCAGCAGCGGCCCGGCCACGTTGCCGACATGCTGCATATAGCCCGGCCAGTTGGTGCCGAACTGGAAGCTCATGGTGATGCCGGACACCACGCCCAGCGCGAAGGTGAGTGCGAAGATCTTCACCCAGAAGCCGTAGGCGTCCATCCACGCCTCATCGCCGCTGCGGTCGTAACGGCGCTTGAAGAACAGCAGCACCCAGCCCATGGCGATGCTGATGGTGGGAAACAGGATGTGAAAGCTGATGTTGGCCGCAAACTGGATGCGCGCCAGCGTGACGGGGTCGAGCGACGTCATGATTACTCCTCCTTGCCGCCGTCGCGGCCAGCCAGCCGCGACAGGCTCTGGGTGAACTGCAAAACCTTCTGCACCTGGCTGCCCAGCTTCATCAGCTTCTGCAGCGTCTCCACGTCCATATCGCGGATGTCGGCAAACCAGCGCGTCACCAGCTCGATCAGCTGGTACATCTCGTTCATGCGCGCCTGCGCGTGGCGCTCGGCCTCGCTGTCCGGCGATTGCAGCATGGCGCCGCGCAGCATGGTCAGCGTCGGCTCCACCTCGCGCTTCTGCCGCTCCTCGGCCAGCGTCTTGAATATGGCCCACACGTCTTCCGGCGTGGAGAAATACTCGCGGCGATCGCCCGGCAGGTGCTGCAATTTCACCAGGCGCCAGGCCTGCAGCTCCTTCAGCGCCATGCTGGTATTGGAGCGCGAACAGCCGATGGCTTCCACGATGTCGTCGGCGTTCAGCGGCTTGTCGGAGACATACAGCAACGCGTAGATCTGGCCCACGGTGCGGTTGATGCCCCAGTGGCTGCCCATCTCGCCGAAATGCAGCACGAAGGACTGGATCAGGGGTGGCAGATTCATTGCTTTTCCAATTTTCAGTAATTTCTGAAAGTTTGACATACATCAAAGACCAGGTACAAGCAGATTCGCCTGTTCGCCACGGCAAACGCTCAATTACGTCGTTTAAAGATTGTTGACCTTCACGGGAGTCGCCATACTCGAAAGGTCGCCACCCGCCGAGCCCTCCATGCCCGACCCTTCCCGGTTCAGCCTCGATTTGCTGCACGCCACCGCCGACGCCACCGGCGGCGACTACCTGCATGCGCTGACCAGCAAGCTGGCCTCCGTGCAGCCGGGCTGCATCGCCATCGTGGCGCAGCCAAGCTACCAGCCGCGCCTGGCCGCCCACGTGCTGTACAGCAGCCAGCCGCTGCCACAGGCCCACTACCCCGCGGCCGGCAGCAGCTGCCAGCAGGTCATGCACAGCGGCCAGCCACTGCTGCGGCAGCAGGCGCCGCAGGGCGGCATCGCCGCGCCCGCCGGCAGCCCGTGGCAGGCCTATGCCGGCTGGCCGCTGCAGGACGAACATGGCGATAGCCTGGGCGTGCTGGCGCTGTTCAGCCCGCAGCCGCTGCCCGGCGGGCTGCTGGCGGCAGTGGCGCCGTTTGCCCGCCGCGCCAGCGCCGAGCTGCAACGCCTGCGCCATGACGATGAACAGCAGCAGCGCATGCGCTGGCACGCCCTGCACAGCAGCGTGCTGCGCCAGTACCTGGATGGCCGGGTAACCTTGCCGGCACTGCTGGAGCTGGTGGTACAGCAGATCGAGCGCCAGCAGCCGGACTGGCTGTGCACCATCGTGCTGCTGGACGACGAACAGCGCATGCGCCCGCTGGCCACGCCGTCGCTGCCGGCGGCCTACAGCGCCCTGCTGCAGGGCATGGCCATCGGCCCGGCGGTAGGCAGCTGCGGCGCCGCCGCCTGGCATGGCCAGCGCGTGGTGGCGGAAAACCTGCAGCAGCACCCCAACTGGCAGCCCTACCGCGACATCGCCGCCCGCTTCGGCCTGGGCAGCTGCTGGTCCGAGCCCATCATCGACAGCCACGGCAAGGTGCACGGCACCTTTGCCGTCTATCAGCAGCGGCCGGCCACACCCACGCCGCAGGCCATCACCATCCTGGAAGACTGCGCCCGCCTGCTGGCGGTGATGATGGAAAACAGCGAGATGCGCCGCTCGCTGGACAGCCGCACCGGCTGGTACCAGGCGGTGCTGCAGAACTCGGCCGATGCGCTGTCGGTCATCGACCTCGACGGCCGCTTTCTGGAAGTGAGCGACTCGCTATGCCAGATGCTGGGCTACAGCTCGCAGGAGCTGCTGGCCATGCACCTGTGGCAGGTCGTGCCCGAGGTGACGCCGGAACTCATCCGCCAGCGCCTGGCCACCACCGACGAAGACGGCGAAACCTTCGACAGCGTCAACCGCCATCGCGACGGCCACCTCATCGACGTGGAAGTCAGCGCCCGCCGCATCACCCTGGATGGCCGCCAGGTAATCTGGGGCTCGGCGCGCGACATCGGCGAGCGCAAGGCGCTGGAGCGGCTGCTGCGCGAGCAGGCCTGTACCGACATGCTCACCGGCCTCGCCAGCCGCCGCCATTTCCTGCAGCAGCTCGACAAGGCGCTGACCCACCCCGCCGGCAGCGCCGTGCTATGGATGCTGGACCTGGATTTCTTCAAGCAGATCAACGACCGGCACGGCCACGACTGCGGCGACCACGCGCTGGCGCACTTCGCCGGCCTGTTGCGCCAGCAGCTGCCGCCCGGCACGCCGGCGGGCCGCCTGGGCGGCGAGGAATTCGCCGTCCTGCTGTGTGCCGGCACGCCGCAGCAGGCGCAGCAGCTGGCCGAGGCTTTCCTGGCCGCGCTGCGCCGCCAGCCGCTGAGCTACCAGCAGCACACGGTGGCGCTCACCGTGTCCATAGGCCAGGTCTGCGTGGCGGCGGGCGAGGACAGCCGCAGCCTGCTGGCCCGCGCCGACCAGGCGCTGTACCTGGCCAAGCACGCCGGCAGGGATTGCTGTGTTTCGCTGCCGTGACGTACCGATTGGCATCCCGTAAAATGTCGCGCCGCGCCCCGCCAGTCGGGGCGCCAGCATTTTTGCGGCCAACCTTTTGCCCAGGATTCACCCGATGAGCACGCCCCAGCACACCCCGATGATGCAGCAGTACCTCGCCCTGAAACGCGAACACGCCGACAAGCTGCTGTTCTACCGCATGGGCGACTTCTACGAGCTGTTCTACGAGGACGCGGAGAAAGCCTCGCGCCTGCTGGACATCACCCTCACTGCGCGCGGCGCCAGCGGCGGTGCGCCGATCAAGATGGCCGGCATCCCCTACCACGCGGCGGAAGGCTATCTGGCGCGGCTGGTGAAGATGGGCGAATCGGTGGCCATTGCCGAGCAGATCGGCGACCCGGCGCTGGCCAAGGGCCCGGTGGAGCGCAAGGTGGTGCGCATCGTCACCCCCGGCACGCTGACCGACGCCGCGCTGCTGGACGACAAGCGCGACAACCTGGTGCTGGCCATCAATATGCACAAGGGCGTGCTGGGCCTGGCCTGGCTGTCACTGGCCAGCGGCGAATTCCGCATCATGCAAACCGGCGTGGAAGAGCTGCACAGCGAGCTGGAGCGGTTGAAGCCGGCCGAGCTGGTGATACCGGACGACACCGGCCTGGCGGCGTTCGAGGCCATCACCATGCCGCGCAAGAAGCTGCCGCCGTGGCAGTTCGACGTGGAATCGTCGCAGCTGGCGCTGACCCGCCACTTCGGCACCCGCGACCTGGCCGGCTTCGGTGCCGACACCCTGCCGGTGGCAGTGGGCGCCGCCGGCGCCTTGCTGGAGTACGTCAAATCGACGCAGGGGGTGAACCCGGCGCACATCGCCCAGCTGGCGGTGGAAGACGCCGGCGAGCTGATCCGCATGGACGCCGCCACCCGCCGCAACCTGGAACTCACCGAAACCATCCGCGGCGAGTCCTCCCCTACGCTGGCATCCTTGCTGGACACCTGCGCCACCAGCATGGGCAGCCGTCTGCTGCGCCACTGGCTGCATCACCCCATCCGCCTGCACGACAAGCTGGCCCGCCGCCAGCAGGCGGTGCGCGCGCTACTGGCCGCGCACGGCGAGGTGCACAGCCAGCTGCGCGAGGTGGCCGACATCGAGCGCATCACCGCGCGCGTGGCACTGCGCTCGGCGCGCCCGCGTGACCTGGCGGCACTGCGCGATTCGCTGGCGGCACTGGCCGGAGTGAAAACGTTGGCCGCAAGCCTGCCGGCGCCACTGCTGGGCGAGCTGGCGGCACTGCTGCCGGACAACTCGCCGGTGCAGAGCATGCTGACCGAAGCGATCCTGCCGGAGCCGTCCACCTTCCTGCGCGACGGCGGCGTGATCAACCACGGCTTCCATGCCGACCTGGACGAGCTGCGCGCCATCCAGACCGACTGCGGCGACTTCCTCCTGGCGCTGGAAGCGCGCGAGAAGGAACGCAGCGGCATCAGCACACTGAAGGTGGAATTCAACAAGGTGCACGGCTTCTATATCGAGGTCAGCAAGGCGCAGTCCGACAAGGTGCCGGACGACTACCGCCGCCGCCAGACGCTGAAGAACGCCGAACGCTACATCACCCCGGAGCTGAAGGCCTTCGAGGACAAGGCGCTGTCGGCGCAGGACAAGTCGCTGGCGCTGGAAAAGCAGCTGTACGAAGCACTGCTGGACCGGCTGGCGCCGTTCATCAGCGAGCTGAAGCTGATCGCCCAGGCGGTGGCCGGTCTTGACGTGCTGTCCGCCTTTGCCGAGCGCGCACAGACCCACAACTACGTGGAGCCGGAATTCGTGGCCGACACCCGGCTGGACATCATCGCCGGCCGCCACCCGGTGGTGGAGGCGGAGGTGGAGCGCTTCATCGCCAACGACACCCGCCTGGCCGCCGAGCGCAAGCTGCTGCTGATCACCGGCCCGAACATGGGCGGTAAATCCACCTATATGCGCCAGAACGCGCTGATCACCCTGATGGCGCACATCGGCAGCTTCGTGCCGGCGCAGAGCGCCACCATCGGCCAGATCGACCGCATCTTCACCCGCATCGGCGCCAGCGACGACCTGGCCGGCGGGCGCTCCACCTTCATGGTGGAGATGACCGAGACCGCCAACATCCTCAACAACGCCAGCGACAAATCACTGGTGCTGATGGACGAGGTTGGCCGCGGCACTTCCACTTTCGATGGCCTGGCACTGGCCTGGGCCATCGCCCGCGCGCTGATCGAAAAGAGCCGCGCCTACACCCTGTTCGCCACCCACTACTTCGAGCTGACCAGCCTGGCCGGCGAGTACGACTCGGTGGCCAACGTGCACCTGTCGGCAGTGGAGCACAAGGACCGCATCGTGTTCCTGCACCACGTGGAGGACGGCCCGGCCAGCCAGAGCTACGGCCTGGCGGTGGCGCAGCTGGCCGGCGTGCCGCCCAGGGTGATCCGCGAAGCGCGCCGCTACCTCACCGAGCTGGAAAACGAATCCGCCGCCCGCGCCCAGCCGGACCTGTTCAGCAGCCCGGTGGTAATCCAGCACGAGCCGGAGCCGCACCCGGCGCTGGAGGCGCTGCTGGAACTGGACGTGGACAATCTTTCGCCCCGCCAGGCGCTGGACAAGCTGTACGAGTTGCAAAAGATGACAAAATAAAGGCGTGTTATTTGATAGCCATTTCCTACAATGGATTTATTGCCATCGACCCCAAGGAAAGGAGACAGACAGATATGCATGCAGAAGGTAACGCCGTAGTTTCCGCGTTGGCGCGCCTGTTTGGCGCCGCCAACGGTGGCGAAGCCCTCCCGCTGTCAGGCATCCGTGAACGGGCCAGCAAGGAGTTGTCGCAACTGGCCAGTTTGGTAAAGGAAGGACTGGACGCTCGTGGTATCACCATCCCGCCTGCCATCAGCCTGATCAGTTGTCCGGGCTGTCAGTTGATCGTGCAAGGCGACCATCCACAACGCGAGGCCATTCAGGCCCTGCTGGCAGACGATCAACGTATTGCCAAGTACTTCAAGGAGGTAGAGGTACTGTTTGAAGTGGTTCGCGCGGCAGAAAATGCCGGCGAGGTGTTTCCGGAAGACAGCTGTTTCCATGTCGGCCTGACCAGTGCCGGCGCCGTGGCGTATTTTGACGACCACCGCTGCACGCCTACACCGGCGTAGTCAGCACCAGCAAGTAACAACGGGAGGCATGCCTCCCGTTTTTCATGCCTGCGGCCAACCCTTGCTCAGCCAGCCGGCGCCTCGGGCGCGTAGCGCTGGCTGAAGCGCATCTCCACCGGGTAGGGGTAGAAATCCTCGATGAAGCCTGCGCGGATGCGCTGCTGCTTGTGCTGCCAGAATGCCGCATCCAGCAGCTCGCGGTGGTACTTGAGGAACACGCGCCGCACCAGCGGGTCGCCCAGCAGGAAGGTGCCGAACTCCTCCGGGAACACGTCGCCGCGCGCCACCGGGTACCACACCTCGCCGGACATCTCCATTTCCGGGTTCGGCGCCGGCGGAATGCGGCGGAAGTGACAATCGGTCATGTACTCGATTTCGTCGTAGTCGTAGAAAATCACCCGCCCGTAGCGCGTCACGCCGAAGTTCTTGAACAGCATGTCGCCGGGGAAGATGTTGGCCGCAGCCAGATCCTTGATGGCATCGCCGTACTCGCGCACCACCCGCTCCTTCTCCGCCTCGTCGCAGCTCATCAGGTACAGGTTCAGGGGCTTCATGCGCCGCTCGATATACAGGTGGCGGATGACGATGCTGTCCTCGCCCTCCTCGATGCTGCTGGTGGCCAGGCGGCGCAATTCGTCCAGCAGCTCGTCGGTGAAGCGCGCCTTGGGAAAGGCCACGTTGGAGAACTCCAGCGTGTCGGCCATGCGGCCAACCCTGTCGTGGCGCTTCACCAGCTGGTACTTGGCCTTCACCGTGGCGCGGTCCACTTCCTTGGGGCCGCCGAACACGTCCTTGATCAGCTTGAACACATAGGGGTAGGACGGCAGGGTGAACACCAGCATCACCAGGCCGCGTATGCCCGGCGCCACCATGAACTGGTCGCCGGAATGCTGCAGATGCTGCATGAAGTCGCGGTAGAAGGTGTTCTTGCCCTGCTTCTGCAGCCCCAGCATGGTGTACAGCTCGGCCTTGGTCTTGGTGGGCAGCATGGAGCGCAGGAACTGCACATAACCGGACGGCACTTCCATATCGGCCATGAAGTAGGCGCGGCTGAAGGAAAACAGCACGCCGATGCGCCACGGCTCCAGCAGGATGGTGTCCAGGTACAGCCGGCCGTCGGCATCGTGCAGCACCGGCAGCGCGAACGGGTACAGCTGCCCGCCGTTCACCACCTTGCCGAAGATGTAGGCGGTCTTGTTACGGTAGAAGGCACTGGACAGCAGCTGGATCTGGAAGTTGGCCTCGGCTTGCGGCCAACGTTTGGCAAAGTGCTCGTCCACTGCGCGGATCACCCGCGCCAGGTCGCGCGACAGGTTGGCGAACGGCAGCCGCCAGCCGAAGTCGCCCACGATGCGGCGCAGCGCTCGGCGCAGGCCGCCCTGTGCCGGGTAGTAGCTGCGGTAGGACGGCGGGTCGGATTCGATGTACTCGGTGGAGATCGCCGGGCGGATGAAGATGAAATCGTTGTTGAAGTAGTCGCGGTGCAGGATGCGGGTGAACACCGAGTTGAAGAAGGTCTCGGCCAGCTCCGGCTGCTTGTGGTTGGTCAGCAGGCCGATGAAGTACAGTTTGGCCTGCTGCCAGATTTCGTCGTCCAGCAGGTCGGCGTGGAACTCGGTCTGCAGCCGCTGCACCGTCTCGTGCACCCGCTCGTCGTAGAACTGGATGCGGTCGCGCACCAGCTTCTGCACGCCCTGCCAGTCGGCCTCCTCGAACAGCTGCTTGGCCTGCTGGCTGACGGCGCGGAACAGCCGGTAGTGGCGGTCGAAGCCGTCCACCAGTGCCTGGGCGATCTCGCGTGCAACGGGGTTGTAGTACTCGGGGATCTGCATCGTAGCACCTCGCTAGCGCCCGCAGCAGCGGTGGGGAGGGATAACGGCTGTAACCTTATTTTTTCTTGGCAAAACGGAAGCGCGGCGCCGGGGTGGACGCGGCTTTCGGCGCGGCCTGCGGTTTGTGCTCTTTCCGTGCCGGCGCCTGCGCGGCGGGCTTGGCAAAGCGTGGGCGCGGCAGGTCGGCCAGCGACACCTCGATGCTGCGCATCATGCCCGGCTGCAGGTCGTCCAGCCGCCACGGGCCTATCGCCACGCGCACCAGGCGCAGCGTGGGCAGGCCCACCTTGGCGGTCATGCGCCGCACCTGGCGGTTCTTGCCTTCGCTGATGATGATCTCCAGCCAGCCGTCCGGCACCGTCTTGCGAAAGCGCACCGGCGGCTTGCGCTCCCACAGTGCCGGCGGTTCCGGCAGCAGGCGCACCTCTGCCGGCTGGGTAACGAAATCCCCCAGGTCCACGCCGTTGCGCAACGCCTGCAGCTGCTCCTCGCGCGGCGTGCCCTCCACCTGCACCCAGTAGGTCTTGGGCTGCTTCCAGCGCGGGTCGCTGATGCGGTGCTGCAGCTCGCCATCGCCGGTAAGCAGCAGCAGGCCCTCGCTGTCGGTATCCAGCCGGCCGGCCGGGTAGACACCAGCCAGCGGCACGCAGGATTTCAGCGTGGGGTGCAGCGGGTGCTCGGAAAACTGGCAGATCACGCCATAGGGTTTGTTGAGCAGAATCAGTTCAGACATGGCAGCGCACGGCGAAAATCTCGATGCTGCGCATGATAGCAAGCCGGGCCGGCCAAGGTCACACCATGCGGCCAACCCTTGTGCCGCGGCGCTGCCACGCATGACGCCAGCAGGCGCAAAAACAATTCAAACGATCGTTTGCGAACATCAAAACTAGCAAGCAGCCGCTTTGCTTCGGATGTGTGGCATGAAACGTCGCTTCAGCGCGACATAATTCATATTCGAACAAGCGTCTATCTTGAAAACGACAGGAAAGTTCGAAACTGCTGCAAACAGCCAGCCCCTGACGGGGTATAATTCGCTTCTGAAAAGTCGCCCGAGAGTCACCGGGCTGCCAGCCCCCTGGCGCCGCCACCAACGGCAGCAGCAAGCCCGCCTTTCCAAAGTCTTTCCCCGCGTCGACACGGGTTGTCGTCCAGTACAGCATGCCCCCCGTGCCATCGTTATGTCGTCACAAGATAATCATGGAGATAGCGTAATGCCTTCGGAACAGCCGACCATCATCTACACCCTCACCGACGAAGCCCCCGCGCTGGCAACCAGTGCCTTCCTGCCGGTAATCCGCACCTTTACCAACGCCGCCGGCATCCAGATCGACACTGCCGATATCTCCGTGGCCGCCCGCGTACTGGCTGAATTCCCGGAAAACCTGACCGACGCACAGAAAGTACCGGACACCCTGGGTGAACTGGGCCGCCTGACCCAGAACCCGGACACCAACATCATCAAGCTGCCGAACATCAGCGCCTCCGTATCCCAGCTGATGGCCTGCATCAAGGAACTGCAGTCCAAGGGTTTCGACATCCCCGACTACCCGGAAAACCCGAGCAGCGACGAAGAAAAAGCCATCAAGACCCGCTACGCCAAGTGCCTGGGCTCTGCCGTAAACCCGGTGCTGCGCGAGGGCAACTCCGACCGCCGCGCACCGCTGGCGGTAAAGAACTACGCCAAGAAGCACCCGCACTCCATGGGTGAATGGAAGCAGTGGTCGCAGACTCATGTCTCCCACATGCACCACGGCGACTTCTACCACGGCGAAAAGTCCATGACCCTGGACCGCGCCCGTGACGTGAAGATGGAGCTGACCACCAACGGTGGCGAGAAGATCGTGCTGAAGTCGAAGGTAGCGCTGCTGGACGGCGAGATCATCGACTCCATGTTCATGAGCAAGAAGGCGCTGTGCGACTTCTACGAGCGCGAAATGGAAGACTGCCGCCAGTCCGGCATCCTGTTCTCGCTGCACGTGAAGGCCACCATGATGAAGGTGTCGCACCCCATCGTGTTCGGCCACTGCGTGAAGATCTACTACAAGGAAGCCTTCGAGAAGCACGGCAAGCTGTTCGAGGAACTGGGTGTCAACGTCAACAACGGCATGGCCACCCTGTACGAGAAGATCGAAACCCTGCCGGCCTCCAAGCGCGAAGAGATCATCCGCGACCTGCACGCCTGCCAGGAACACCGCCCGCGCCTGGCGATGGTGGACTCCGCCAAGGGCATCACCAACTTCCACTCGCCGAACGACGTGATCGTGGATGCCTCCATGCCGGCAATGATCCGCAACGGCGGCAAGATGTGGGGCGCCGACGGCAAGCCGTACGACAGCAAGGCGGTCATGCCGGAATCCACCTTTGCCCGCATTTACCAGGAGATGATCAACTTCTGCAAATGGCACGGCAACTTCGACCCGCGCACCATGGGCACCGTGCCGAACGTCGGCCTGATGGCGCAGAAGGCCGAAGAATACGGCTCCCACGACAAGACCTTCGAGATCCCGGCAGACGGCGTGGCCAACATCGTTGACCTGGCCACCGGCGAAGTGCTGCTGTCGCAGAACGTGGAAGCCGGCGACATCTGGCGCATGTGCCAGGTGAAGGACGCGCCGATCCGCGACTGGGTGAAGCTGGCCGTGACCCGCGCCCGCAACTCCGGCATGCCGGCAGTGTTCTGGCTGGACCCGTACCGCCCGCACGAAAACGAGCTGATCAAGAAGGTGCAGAAGTACCTGAAGGATTACGACACCAGCGGTCTGGAAATCCACATCATGTCGCAGGTTCGCGCCATGCGTTACACCCTGGAGCGCGTAGCCCGCGGCCTGGACACCATCTCGGTAACCGGTAACATCCTGCGCGACTACCTGACCGACCTGTTCCCGATCATGGAACTGGGCACCTCGGCCAAGATGTTGTCCATCGTGCCGCTGATGGCCGGTGGCGGCATGTACGAAACCGGTGCCGGCGGTTCTGCACCGAAGCACGTGCAGCAGCTGCTGGAAGAGAACCACCTGCGCTGGGATTCGCTGGGCGAATTCCTGGCCCTGGCGGTGAGCCTGGAAGAGCTGGGCATCAAGACCGGCAACGGCAAGGCCAAACTGCTGGCCAAGACCCTGGACGAAGCCACCGGCAAACTGCTGGACAACGACAAGTCCCCGTCGCGCCGCACCGGCGAGCTGGATAACCGTGGCAGCCAGTTCTACCTGTCCATGTACTGGGCACAGGCTCTGGCCGCACAGACTGAAGATGCCGCCCTGGCAGCCCAGTTCGCCCCGCTGGCCAAGACCCTTACCGACAACGAGCAGCAGATCATCGCCGAGCTCAAGGCAGTACAGGGCCAGCCGGCCGACATCGGCGGCTACTACCTGGCCGATGCCGACAAGTGCAATGCGGTAATGCGCCCGAGCGCCACCTTCAACGCTGCACTGGCCGCCGCACTGGCCTAAGCAGCACCCGCTTCATCACACCAAACGCCAGGGTTCGCCCTGGCGTTTTTTTATTGCCTGTCACCCAGGCTTGCTGCCGGTCATGTTTTGCCCGCCAGCTGCCCGGCTAGAATGAAGCGGCGTGGTGCGAAACAGGCAACAAACATTCCGGTGCGGCCAACCTTGAGCTAACAATAACAAGCAGGGAGCCCGCGAGACGGGCCGGGAGCGGCGCCGGACAGTGCCACGCCCATGGTCAACACAGAAGGAGCAATTGATGAGCGCATCCCAAATCAAGGTACCGGCGGGCGGACAGAAAATCATTCCGGGCCAGCCGATTCCGAACAACCCGATCATTCCGTTCATCGAAGGGGACGGCATCGGCATCGACATCACCCCGGTGATGATCAAGGTCATCGACGCCGCGGTGCAGAAAGCCTACGGCGGCGAGAAGAAAATCCACTGGATGGAAGTGTACGCCGGCGAGAAATCCACCCGCCTGTACGGCCCGGACGAATGGCTGCCGCGAGAAACCTTCGATGCGCTGAAGGAATACTCGGTATCCATCAAGGGCCCGATGACCACGCCGGTGGGCGGCGGCATCCGCTCGCTGAACGTGGCGCTGCGCCAGGAGCTGGACCTGTACCAGTGCGTGCGCCCGGTGCAGTACTTCCAGGGCGTGCCCTCACCGCTCAAGCAGCCGGAACTGGTGAACATGGTGATCTTCCGCGAGAACACCGAGGACATCTACGCCGGCATCGAATGGGCGGCGCAGTCCGAAGCCGCGAAGAAGGTGATCAAGTTCCTGCAGGACGAGATGGGCGTGAAGAAGATGCGCTTCCCTGACACCTCCGGCATCGGCATCAAGCCGGTGTCCATCGAGGGCACCCAGCGCCTGGTGCGCGCCGCCATCCGCTACGCGGTGGACAACGATCGCCGCTCGGTGACCATCGTGCACAAGGGCAACATCATGAAGTTCACCGAGGGCCTGTTCCGCGATGTGGCGTACAAGCTGGCGCAAGAAGAGTTCGGCGCCCAGCCCATCGACGGCGGCCCGTGGTGCAAGTTTGCAAACCCGAAAACCGGCCGCGAGATCATCGTCAAGGACGCCATTGCCGACGCCTTCCTGCAGCAGATCCTGCTGCGCCCGGCCGAGTACGACGTGGTGGCCACGCTGAACCTGAACGGCGACTACATCTCCGACGCGCTGGCAGCGCAGGTGGGCGGCATCGGCATCGCCCCGGGGGCCAATATCTCCGACCAGTACGCCTGCTTCGAAGCCACCCACGGCACCGCGCCCAAGTACGCCGGCCAGGACAAGGTGAACCCGGGCTCGCTGATCCTCTCCGCCGAGATGATGCTGCGCCACCTGGGCTGGAAGGAAGCCGCCGACCTGGTGATCCACTCGATGGAAGCCGCCATTGCCGACAAGCAGGTGACCTATGACTTTGCCCGCCTGATGGACGGCGCCACCGAGATCAGCTGCTCCGCCTTTGGCGATGCCATGATCGCGCGGATGTAAACCGCCCCGCTGCAAACGACAAGGCCCGCGCTGCGGGCCTTGTGCTTTTCCGCCATGCGGCCAACGTTGGCCGCAAGCTAGGCCCAGTCCGGCGCCATCGCCCGCACCGTGTCCAGCACCTGCTGCTTGGGCGCATCCGGCCGCTTGCCGGCGCGCCAGGCCATCATCACCTCCCACTGCCACAAGGGCAGATCGCTGAGCTGCAACTTCACCAGCCGCCCCTCGCGCAGATCGCGCTTTACCGCCACCTCCGGCGAGAAAGTCAGGAAGCCGTGCTCCATCGCCAGCTCGCGCGCCGCGCTGGCCGGCTGGATGGCGTGCAGCGGCCAGCTGACAGTGCGGTACGGCCGCAACAGCGCCAGCAGCTCGTCGCAGCCATCACCCCAGAATTGCGGCGCCAGCCGCTGATTGGCCACCTCGGCCAGCGTCAGCGTACCGGCGCGCGCCAGCGGGTGGCGCTTGCTCACCACCGGCACGATGGGCGAGCGCCAGATGCGCTCCATCTGGATGCCGGCCATCGGCGGGCACTTCAACACGAAGCCCACCTCAGCGGCACCGGTGAGCAGGCGCTCCATGATGGCCGGCGAGTGGTCGGTACTGCAGCGGATCTCGAACGGCGCCTCGGCCAGCGCCAGCAGCACCGGGCCGAAGATTACCGACGCCAGCGATGGCAGACAGGCCAGCGTCACCCGCGGCAGCGCCGGCGCACCCTGCACCGCCTTGCGGCCCTCGTCCAGTGCCGCCAGCGCGGCACGCGCGGCCGGCAGGAAGGCCTGGCAGGCGGCCGTGGCCACCGCACCGCGGCGGTGACGCAGGAACAGCTGGGTGCCCACCTCCGTCTCCAGCGCGGCGATGCGCTGGCTCACCTGCGGCTGCGACCAGCCACGGCGGGCGGCCGCCTGGCTGAAACTGCCGCAGGCCACGATATCCAGCAGCAGCGCTAGATCATCTATCGAAATAGCCATAAGCGAAACCAATAGGAAATATTCACGGTTAGCGGCTTCAATGATAGCTGCAGCGCCGTGACAATAGGGCACCAACTCAGGGCATGGAACCATCATGGCACGCATGGCACAGGCTCGGCGCCTGGGGCGCTACTTCATTTTCTTCGACACCGCGCTGGTGGTATTCGGCTTTTTCACGGTGTTTCCGCTGATCAGCCTGCACTTCGTCGACCAGCTGGGCTGGGCCGCCACCGCAGTGGGGCTGGCGCTGGCCATCCGCCAGCTGATGCAGCAGGGGCTGGGGCTGCTGGGCGGCTCGCTGGCCGACCGCTACGGCGCGCGGCCGCTGATCGTCGGCGGCATGCTGTTGCGCGCCGCCGGCTTCGCCACCATGGCGGAAGCCGACAGCGCCGCCATGCTGGTATTTTCCTGCGTGCTGTCCGGCCTGGGCGGCACGCTGTTCGATCCGCCGCGCGCGGCGCTGGTGATCAAGCTGACCCGCCCGGCCGAGCGCAGCCGCTTCTACACCCTGCTGATGATGATAGAAAGCGCCGCCGGCGTGGCCGGCGCCATGATCGGCTCCTGGCTGCTGCACTTCGATTTCCACTGGGTAGGCATGGGCGGCTGCGCGATCTTCGTACTGGCCGCTGCGGCCAACCTGTGGCTGCTGCCGCCCTACCGCGTGGCTACCCGCCGCGCCTCGCCACTGGCCTCGATACGTACCGTGCTGGCCGACAAGCGCTATATGCGGCTGGTGCTGACGCTCAGCGGCTACTACGCGCTGGGGGTGCAGATCATGCTGCTGGTGCCGGTGGTGCTCAAGCAGCTCAGCGGCAGCAACCAGGCAGTGGGCTGGATGTACGCGCTGGAGACCACGCTGTCGCTTACCCTGCTCTACCCGCTGGCACGCCTCGGCGAGCGCCACGCCAGCAGCGCCACCCGCATCCTGTGCGGCATCGGCCTGATGTGCGCCAGCCTGCTGCTGATGAGCCAGGTACGCAGCGCGCTGCCGGCCTTCGTGATCCTGGCGCTGTTCTACATCGGCTCGCTGATCACCGAGCCGGCGCGCGAAACACTGCTGGCCAGCATGGCGGTGGCGGAGGCCCGTGCCGGCTACACCGGCACCAGCCGCCTGGGGCTGGCGGTGGGCGGCGCCGCAGGCTATCTGGGCGGCGGCTGGCTGCTGGACATCTCGCGCGCCAACAATGCGCCAGCGCTGCCATGGCTAGTGCTCACCGCCGTCGGTGTCGTCACCCTGCTGGCGCTGCAGCGCCAGCTATACCCGCGGCGCCAGCGCGGCTGGCAGCCGGCCTGAGGCCGGGAAACGCCGGGCGCAAAAAAACCCCGCATCCTGTGGATGCGGGGTTTTTCATTCCGATCGCGTAAATTACGCTTTCTGGATGTTGGATGCCTGCTTGCCTTTCGGGCCTTGCACCACATCGAAGCTTACGCGCTGGCCTTCGGCCAGGGATTTGAAGCCTTGCACATTGATCGCGGAGAAATGTGCAAACAGATCTTCACCACCTTCGTCCGGGGTGATGAAACCAAAACCTTTAGCGTCGTTGAACCACTTAACGATACCAGTTGCCATGAGCCTATGAACCTCAATGTAGACAAAGCAGGCTGGTGAGGCCTGCAAGTTGTTTAGGAGCTTGCGCGTTGCTGCATATACAGTAATGTTTGCATCACAACGGCACACCGCTTGCATTTCTACGCTTTGCGTGTGACATCGTCAAGACGGCACTATACAAAGCGGCGGCCCTTGAAAAAGCTACCGCCCGAACCAAAATTGAATTGAGCGCGAATTCGCAGAAGGTTCCCATGTCTACGCAGTACAAGGAAGATGTCGTTACAGAGGCCGCCAAGACCAAGGCGAATCCGCCGCCTCTGTATAAGGTCTTGTTGTTAAACGATGATTTTACACCGATGGACTTTGTGGTCGAAGTGCTGCAACACTTCTTCCATATGAACGCGGAAAAGGCCACCCGCGTCATGTTGCAGGTCCACAATGAAGGCCGAGGTCTTTGTGGCGTTTACACCAAAGACATTGCTGCCACCAAAGTTGCACAAGTTTTGCAGCACGCACAGACGCACCAGCACCCCTTGCAGTGTGTCATGGAGGAAAACTGATGATTGCCCAGGAACTGGAAGTAAGCCTGCACATGGCGTTCATGGATGCACGGCGCAAGCGGCATGAATTCATCAGCGTGGAGCACCTGCTCTTGGCGATGACCGACAACCCGTCTGCGGCCGAAGTCCTGCGTGCCTGCGGTGCCAATATCGACCAGCTGAAGAAACAGCTGACCGATTTCATCGACGAACATACCCCGACCGTACCGGGCGACACGGATGTGGAAACCCAACCCACGCTGGGCTTCCAGCGCGTGATCCAGCGCGCCATCCTGCACGTACAGTCGTCGGGCAAGAAGGAAGTCACCGGTGCCAACATCCTGGTCGCCATCTTCGGCGAAAAGGATTCGCATGCGGTGTACTACCTGCATCAGCAAGGCATCTCCCGCCTGGACGTGGTGAACTTCATTTCCCACGGCATCACCAAGCAAAGCTCCAAGCCGTCGCCCAACAGCGGCAGCCAGGATCACCACGACAGTGGCGAAGGTGAAGGGGAAGACGGTGGCAGCTCGCCAGGCGGCGCGCTGGAAAACTACACCCTGAACCTGAACCAGCAGGCGCGTGACGGCAAGATCGACCCGCTGATCGGCCGCGAGCACGAGGTGGAGCGCGTGATCCAGATCCTGTGTCGCCGCCGCAAGAACAACCCGCTGCTGGTGGGTGAGGCCGGCGTGGGCAAGACCGCCATCGCCGAAGGCCTGGCACGCCGCATCGTGGCCGGCGAAGTGCCGGAGGTGCTGACCCGCGCCACCGTGTACTCGCTGGACATGGGCGCGCTGCTGGCCGGCACCAAGTACCGCGGCGATTTCGAGCAGCGCCTGAAACAGGTGATCAAGCAGCTGGCGGAAGACAGCCACGCCATCCTGTTCATCGACGAGATTCACACCCTGATCGGGGCCGGCGCGGCTTCCGGCGGCACACTGGATGCGTCCAACCTGCTGAAGCCGGCGCTGTCCAACGGCGGCCTGCGCTGCATCGGTGCCACCACCTACGGCGAGTACCGCGGCATCTTCGAAAAAGACAGCGCGCTGTCGCGCCGCTTCCAGAAGATCGACGTGCCCGAACCGTCGGTGGAGCAGACCATCGAAATCCTGAAGGGACTGAAGAGCCGTTTCGAAGCGCACCACGGCGTGAAATACACGCTGGCGGCACTGTCCACCGCGGCAGAACTGTCGGCACGCTACATCAACGACCGTCACCTGCCGGACAAGGCCATCGACGTGATCGACGAAGCCGGCGCGGCGCAGAAGATCCTGCCCAAGTCGCGGCAGAAGAAGGTGATCAGCAAGGGCGAGATCGAAGACATCATCGCCAAGATCGCGCGCATTCCGGCCAAGACCATTTCCAGCGATGACCGCAACGTGCTGAAGAATCTGGATCGCGACCTGAAGAGCGTGGTGTTCGGCCAGGACAAGGCCATCGAGGCGTTGGCCGCAGCCATCAAGATGTCACGCTCCGGCCTTGGCAACCCGCAGAAGCCGATCGGCTCCTTCCTGTTCTCCGGCCCGACCGGAGTGGGCAAGACCGAGGTGGCCAAGCAGCTGGCCTACTTCCTGGGCGTGGAGCTGATCCGCTTTGATATGTCCGAGTACATGGAACGCCATGCGGTATCGCGGCTGATCGGCGCCCCGCCGGGCTACGTGGGCTTCGAGCAGGGCGGCCTGCTCACCGAGCAGATCAACAAGCACCCGTACGCAGTGTTGCTGCTGGACGAGATCGAGAAGGCGCATCCGGACATCTTCAACGTGCTGCTGCAGGTGATGGATCACGGTACGCTGACCGACAACAACGGCCGCAAGGCGGACTTCCGCAACGTGGTGATCATCATGACCACCAACGCCGGCGCCGAGTCGCTGTCCAAGGCCGCCATCGGCTTTACCAGCAGCAAGCAGACCGGCGACGAGATGGCCGACATCAAGCGCCTGTTCAGCCCGGAATTCCGCAACCGGCTGGATGCCACCATCCCGTTCCGCATGCTGGACGAGGTGATCATCCTGCAGGTGGTGGACAAGTTCCTGATGCAGCTGGAGCAGCAGCTGTCGGACAAGAAGGTGGAAATCCACTTCAGCGACAAGCTGCGCGAGCACCTGGCGAAGAAGGGCTTCGACCCGCTGATGGGCGCCCGCCCGATGGCGCGCCTGATCCAGGACACCATCCGCAAGGCGCTGGCCGACGAACTGCTGTTCGGCAAGCTGGCACATGGCGGCGAGGTGAGCGTGGATCTGGACGACGAGGGCAAGGTGGCTCTGAGCTTTGGCGAACTGGCCGAGGCTGCGGTGTAAGCCTGCAGCTCCTCATGCACAACGCCCCGCACTGCGGGGCGTTTTTCATTCCCGATCCACAACATCAGCCACACTCCCCTTTATAGATTGGCGACCTTGCACTGCTCGCCAACGACATCCATGCAAAATGAAGGTGACAGGACACTTGCACTCCACATAATGGGTTGGTGCTTTTTGCACCCTGTCTAATAAGAGGAGAACCTGATGAAGAAACATGTCCAGCTGCTCGCCCTGCTACTCGGGCTCGCCTGTGCTACGGCCCAGGCCGAAGAGCCCCGCAAGATCGCGTTTGTCGATACCGGCAACACCGGCCGCAGTCTGACAGCCGAGTCCATCGCCAACGCGCTGATCGCACAGAAAAACCTGAAGATCGCGGTGATCTCCCGCGCCGTGGACATGGACCCGTTCGATGCGCGCCCGGAGGCGAATGCCGCCGCCCTGCTGCAACAGCGCGGCATCGATGTCCGCAGCCACGTTGCCACCCAGCTCAGCAGCAACGACGTGCGCCATGCGGACCTCATCCTGACCATGACCGCCAAGCACAAAGCCAAGGTGCTGGAGCAATTCCCGGAAGCGAAAGCGAAAACCTACACGCTGGCGGAATATGCCAGCAGTGAAAACCGCGATATCGCTGATGCCTGGGGCAAACCGATGGCGGTGTACGAAGACATGTTCAAGCAGATGGACCAACTGGTGCCTGCTGCCCTGGATAAATCCATCGCGAAATAAGCATTACCCACCACCCGGGCGGGCACGCCATCAACCCCTTGGGTGGTGGGCGGCGTGCAGCGCCTGCAGCCGCTCGCGGGCAACATGGGTGTAGATCTGGGTGGTGGACAGGCTGGCGTGGCCCAGCAGCAGCTGCACCACGCGCAGGTCGGCACCGTGGTTCACCAGGTGGGTGGCGAAGGCATGGCGCAGCGTGTGCGGCGACAGCGGCGGGATGCCGGCCTCGCGCCCGTACTTGACGATGAGATGCCAGGCCATCTGCCGCGTCATCGCCTGCTTGCGGTTGCTGACGAACAGGTCCTCGCTGCGCGCCGCGCCCATGATCAGCGGCCGGCTTTCCGCCAGGTAGCGCCGCAGCCAGTCCTCGGCTACTTCGCCCAGCGGCACCAGCCGCTCCTTGTTACCCTTGCCGACAATGCGCACATAGCCCTCGCCCAGATGCAGCTGCGGCAGGGTCAGCCCCACCAGCTCGCTGACACGCAGCCCGGTGGCGTACAGCGTCTCCATCAACGCCCGGTCGCGCAGCCCCAGCGTGCTGTCCACATCCGGTGCCGCCAGTAGCGCCTCGACATGATTTTCCGACAGCGCGCCGGGCAGGCGCAGGCCCAGCCGCGGCGCCTGCAGGTGCACGGTAGGGTCGTCGTCGCGCAGCTTCTGCTGGCACAGGTAGTGGTAGAAGCGGCGCGCGGCGGACAGCCGGCGGGCACGGGTGCTGGGCTGGTCGGTATCGATCAGCTGCAGCATCACCTGCTCCAGCGCCGGCATGTCGGCACTGTCCAGGTTATGGCCATACGGCGCCAGCAGTTGCTCCAGCCGCGTCAGGTCGCGGCGGTAGGCTGCCAGGGTATTGGCCGACAGGTTGTCGGCCAGCCATAACGTGTCGAGAAAATTGTCCAGGTGCAGCGATGCGGCAAGCGTCATGGGATGCGGCCAACCCAGGCAAAATTAGATGGGCAAGAAAAAAGCGCCGGCAAATGCCAGCGCTCTCAGGGTACGACAAGTCAAACCGTAACGGCTTACTTGCGAACCAGTTTTTCCTTGATACGTGCGGACTTGCCGGTACGACCACGCAGGTAGTACAGCTTGGCACGACGTACGTCACCACGACGCTTAACTTCGATGGAAGCCAGCATCGGGGAGTAAGTCTGGAAAGTACGCTCAACGCCTTCGCCGGAAGACAGCTTGCGCACGATGAAGGAGCTGTTCAGACCGCGGCTACGCTTGGCGATTACCACGCCTTCGTAAGCCTGCAGACGCTCGCGGTTACCTTCCTTTACTTTTACCTGAACGATAACGGTATCGCCCGGTGCGAATTCAGGGATGGTTTTACCCAGACGGGCGATTTCTTCCTGTTCCAGTTGCTGGATCAGATCCATGTTAATGCTCCTTGTTTTTGCCGGAATCTTGTTCCTGCTGGTACTCCGCCAGCAGCCGAGATTCCTGTTTGGTCAATGTGCGCGACGCCAGCAGCTCGGGACGGCGCTCGAAAGTGCGCCCCAGGGACTGCTTCAGCCGCCACTTGGCGATCATGGCGTGGTTGCCGGACATCAGTACATCCGGTACCCGCACGCCACGATATTCTTCCGGCCGGGTGTAGTGCGGGCAATCCAGAAGCCCGTCCACGAACGAGTCTTCATACGCGGACTGCGCGTCGTTCAACACCCCCGGCAGCAGGCGCAGCACGGCATCCATCAACACCATGGCCGGCAATTCGCCGCCGGAGAGGACATAGTCCCCTACCGAGATTTCTTCATCGACTTCGCTGTCGATCAGACGCTCGTCGATACCTTCGTAACGGCCGCACAGCAGGATCAGGCCCGGCCGTTGCGACAGTTCCACCGCCTTGGCGTGGCTGAGCCTGCTGCCCTGCGGCGACAGGTAGACCACGTGGCTGCGGCCAACCCCTTGCGCCGCCTGGCGGGCACGCGCAGCAGCGATGGCCTTTTCAAGCGGTTCCACCAGCATCACCATGCCGGGGCCGCCGCCATAGGGGCGATCGTCCACGGTACGGTAATTGTCGGTGGCGAAGTCGCGCGGATTCCATGCGCCAAACTGCCAGATCGACTGCTCCAGCGCGCGGCGGGTGACACCAAAGCGGGTCAGCGCCTCGAACATCTCCGGAAACAGCGTAATGGCGTCAAGCTGCATCAATAATCCAGACCCCAGTCCACGGTGATGCGTTTTGCGGCCAGATCGACATCGACAATGTAATCCGACACAAAAGGAATCAGCCGCTCTTCGGCGTCACCACGGACAACCAGCACGTCGTTGGCGCCGGTTTCCAGCAGGTTGTGCACCTTGCCCAGCACCACGTTGTCGCGGTTGACCACTTCGAGGCCAAGCAGGTCTACCCAGTAGAACTCGTCGTCCGGCGGGGTCGGCAGGTCGGCACGCGGAATGCCGATCTGCATGCCGCGCATGGCTTCCGCCACGTCGCGGTCAGCGACTCCCTCGAACTTGACCACCAGCGCCTTGGGCTGGACGGCACCGTCTTCGAAGGTGAAGGATTTCCACTCGCCGCTCGGCTGTTTCAACCACCACACCGGGTAGTCGAACAGGCTGTCGGCGTGTTCGGTGTCCGCCTGGATTTTCACCCAGCCACGAACACCAAAGGCGCCGCGGACGAACCCCATTACCACCAGATCTGCGTCACGCATGCGCCTTGCTTCCGTACTGTCCGAACAAAAAATCAGGCAGCTTTGGACTGCTCTTTCAGCAGCTTGGCAACAGCGTCGGACACCTGGGCGCCAACACCGATCCAGTGGTTTACGCGGTCCATGGCCAGACGAACGCGTTCCTGCTTGTCGTTGGCTACGGCGTTGTAGAAGCCCAGACGCTCGATGAAGCGGCCGTCACGACGGTTGCGGGAGTCGGTTACAACTACGTTGTAGAACGGACGGTTCTTGGAACCGCCGCGAGACAGGCGAATAACTACCATTGTCGATTATCCCTAAAAATTCGGATTCGTAGAAAAGCCCCCGATTCTATGGCATTTTTCCCTTACGCTGCAAGTGCTTATTGGGGTGCCTGCGCAGCGGGCTGCTGCCATAGTTGCTTGGTGACGATAGTGAGCGCGCGATCCTCGGGGTGAACCTGCACCACAAAGCCCAGCCGGGTCATCAGTTTGAGCATGCCCTTGTTGCCGGCCAGCACCTCGCCCACCATCACTTTCAGCCCCTGTTCGCGTGCGGCGTCGAACAGCGCGTTCATCAGGATCACGCCGATGCCCTTGCCCTGCCAGTGGTCGGCCACTTCCAGCGCGAACTCGCAGCTTTCGTTGTCCGGGTCGGTGACGTAGCGCGCCACCGCCAGCTGCTCTTCCACACCGTCGGCCTCGCGTATCATCGCCAGCGCCATCTCGCGGTCGTAGTCGAGCTGGGTGAAGCGCACCAGCATGGATTGCGACAGCTGCTTGATGCTGGACATGTAGCGGTTGTAGCGGCTTTCCTCCGACAGGTTGCGCACGAACTCCTGCTGCATGTGCGCGTCCTCCGGCCGCACCGGGCGGATGATCACCGGCGTGCCGTCCTTCAGCATCGAGCAATGCACCATGTGCATCGGGTACGGCATGATGGCCATGTGGCCGTACGGTTTGCCGCGCGCCGCGGCCTCCAGCTGCACGATGATGCGCGCGTCCAGCGCCAGCACGCCCTGCTCGTCCGCCATCAGCGGATTGATATCCATCTCGCGCACTTCCGGCAGCTCGCACACCAGCTCGGACACATGCAGCAGCACGCTCTTGAGCGCTTCCATGTCCACCGCCGGCATGTTCTTGAACGGCCCCAGCACCTTGCCGATGCGCGTCTTGTCTATCATGCGCTCCACCAGGTAATGGTTGACCGGCGGCAGGCTCAGCGCGCGGTCCTGCATCACTTCCACCGCAATGCCGCCGGCGCCGAAGGTGATTACCGGCCCGAACGAGGCATCGTGGGTCACCCCCACCATCAGCTCGCGGGCATTGCGCCGCTTGCGCATCGACTGCACCGAGATGCCCTCGATGCGTGCATCCGGCCGTGCGGCCTGCGCCCGCGCCAGTATCGCGGCGTGCGCCTCGCGCAGGCTGGCTTCATTGGCGATGTTCAGCTCCACCCCGCCCACGTCGGACTTGTAGATGATGTCGGGCGAATCGATCTTCAGCACTACCGGGTAGCCGATGTCTGCGGCCAACCTTGCCGCCTCGTCGGCGTCGCGCGCCAGGCGGGTGGCGTTGACCGGGATATTGAACGCCGCCAGTACCTGCTTGCTTTCGCGCTCGGATAGCACCGCCCGCCCCTGCTGCTGCGCGGCGGCAATCACCGCGCGTGCGCCGGATACGTCCGGCAACACCTGGGCGCCTTCCAGCGGCGCCGGCGTCTGCAGCAGCATCTGCTGGTTGTGGTGGTAGGAGGCCAGGTTGCGGAATACCTCGATGGCGAACTCCGGCGCACGGAAGTGCGCGCACTTGGCCTTGGAAAACAGCTCGCGGCTTTCCGACACCTTGGCGTCGCCCAGCCAGGACAGGAACATCGGCTTGGTGGTTTCGCGCTGCAGGCCCACCATCAGCTGCGCAGTGGTGAGGTGGTCGGTACCGGCCTGCGGGGTGAAGATCACCAGCACGCCGTCGACATTGGGGTCGTCCAGGCAGACTTTCACCGCGGTACGGAAGCGCACCGGGCTGGCATCGCCGATGATGTCCACCGGGTTGCCGTGCGACCAGTTGGCCGGCAGCGCGTCATTCAGCAGCGTCATGGTGGCGTCGGACAGTTTGGCCAGTTCCACGCCATACATATAGGCACTGTCCGCCGCCAGCACGCCGGGGCCGATACCGTTGGTAACAATGGCCAGCCGCCGCCCCTGCACCCGATAGTTGGCCGCAAGCACCTTGGCGGCGGTGAACAGCTGCGCAATGGTGGATACGCGCAGCACACCGGCACGCGACAGCGCGGCGTCGAACACGTCGCCGCTTTCCACCAGGTTGGAGGAATGCGTCAGGCCGGTAACGTCGTCCTCGTAGCGGCCCGACTTCACCACCACCACCGGCTTGGTACGCGCCGCAGCGCGCAGCGCGCTCATGAAACGGCGGGCATCATGCACATGGTGCACATGCAACAGGATGCCCTGGGTGAAGTTGTCGGCCACCAGGTAATCCAGAATCTCGCCGAACTCCACGTCCAGCGCCTCGCCCACCGACACCACGCTGGAAAAACCGATGCCCTTGCTGTCGGCCCAGTCCAGCATCGCCGTGCACAGCGCCGACGACTGCGACACCAGCGCCAGATTGCCGGCGCGCACGCGGCTGTTGTAGTTGCTGGCATTGAAACCGGCCACCGGGCGCATCAGGCCCAGCACATTGGGGCCGAGAATGCGGATGCCGTAGTGTTTGGCAATGGACAGCGCATCGGCCAGCGCGGCGCGCTCCTGCTCTTCGGAATCGGCAAAATCCTTGGCCAGCAGAATGCCCTTCACCCCCTTCTTGCCACAGTCCTTGACGATGGCCGGCAGGCTGCGCAGCGCGGTGGTCACCACCGCCATGTCCACCGGGCCCTCGATCAGCTTCACCGACGGCTGCGCCGGAATGCCGCCCACCACCTTGTGGTTCAGGTTCACCGGGTACAGCTTGCCCTGGAAGTTGCCGGCCAGCAGATTGGCAAACACCGCCTGCCCCACCGAACCCGGCGTGTCGCTGGCGCCGATCACGGCGACATTGCGAGGGGAGAACAGCGGGGAAAGATAATGCGGTTTCATGGTGTAGGTTCCAAGAATTGAAGTGCGGCGGCAGCCTTGCGGCCAACGTGGCAGGCCGTGCGCCAGGCAAGCCTGCCAGCCTGGCCGGACAGCCGCTTGCCAACGGCATCAAGCGAAACTAGCCAGTAGCGCCAGCTGTCTATTATTGCTAATCTTCCCGGTTTGGCGGCACAAGAATGTTGCGCCGCATCAAACGATAACCCCGATTGTAGAGGCCCGTCCTCACGGGAGCAGCACACATGAGCAAACGCGTCGTTACCCTCGCCCACTACTACACCCAGCCGGAAATCCAGCAAATGGCCGACAAGGTCGGCGATAGTCTGGAACTGTCCCTGTTCGCCCGTGAATCCAACGCCGACATCATCGTGTTCGCCGGCGTGCGCTTCATGGCGGAAACCGCCAAGATCCTCAACCCGCAGGCGGAAGTGATCCTGCCGGACGCCGGTTCCACCTGTTCGCTGGTCACCCAGACCGACGTTGCGGCACTGCAACAGTGGCGGGAAAGCTACCCGGACCACGTGCATGTGTCTTATATCAACTCCTCCGCCGCGCACAAGGCCATCTCCGACTGGATCGTCACCAGCCGCAACGTGGACGACATCATTGCCGACCTGTACCAGCAGGGCAAACAGGTGATCTTCTCGCCGGACCGCAATATGGGCGCCTACCTCAACTACCAGTACGGCTACGACATGCCGCTGTGGTCGGCGGTGTGCGAGGTGCACGACAAGTTCAACGAAGCGGCGCTGGACGAAGCCCTGGGCGCCACGGCCACCCCGGCGCACCTGATCGCCCACCCGGAAAGCCCGCTGCCGGTACTCAAGCGCGCCGAATACGTCGGCTCCACCTCCGGCATGCTCAACTGGGTGAAAGCCTACAGCGGCGATGTGGCAGACGTGATCTTCGTCGCTACCGAAGACGGCATCCTGTACAACATGCGCCTGGCGCGCCCGGACCTGGACATCCGCCAGGCGCCGATCTACGCCGGCTGCCAGTGTAACTCCTGTCCGTACATGAAGATGAACACCATCGAGGCGGTGAAGCGCGCGCAACAGGGCATCGGTACCCGTATCGACTACCTGAGCGAAGCGGAAATGGATGCCGCCCGCCTGCCGATCGAACGCATGCTGGAGTTCAGCCAGCGCTACTACCGCTAAGCGCGGCAGCCGCAATCGCCAGCACCGTAAACCGCCAGAAAGCGGCTTGCGGCCAACAGCCCGCCACCCGGCGGGCTGTTTTGCATTCGGCGCAAGGTTTTCGATACAGCCGGAGATGGATACAATCAGGCCATCTGAATGGAACGGCGCGACAATGAGAATCCTGATCAGCAACGACGACGGTTATTTCGCCCCCGGTCTGGCCGCCCTGGCCAGCAGCTTGAGCCAATTTGCCGATGTCGTGGTTGTCGCGCCCGAGCGTGACCGCAGCGGGGCCAGCAACTCGCTGACCCTGGACCGCCCGCTATCGGTGAAAAAGGCCGCCAACGGCTTCTACTACGTCAACGGCACGCCAACCGACTGCGTGCACGTGGCGGTTACCGGCTTCCTGGAGCAACGCCCCGACCTGGTGGTTTCCGGCATCAACCACGGCCCCAATATGGGCGAGGACACGCTGTACTCCGGCACCGTGGCCGCCGCCACCGAAGGCTTCCTGCTGGGCATACCGGCCATCGCCTTCTCGCTGGCCGGCCGCAACAATCACTTCGACAGCGCCGCCAGGGTGGCCAGCGAACTGGTGCAGCGCTATATCGCCAGGCCATTTGCCAGCCCGATGCTGCTGAACGTCAACATACCGGACGTACCCTCCGCCGAGCTTGGCGCTTGCGAAGTCACCCGCTTGGGCCGCCGCCACATGGCCGAGCCGGTGATACGCGCGCAGAACCCGCGCGGCGATACCGTGTACTGGGTAGGGCCGGTGGGGCCGGAGCAGGATGCCGGCGCAGGTACCGACTTCAATGCCATCCGTCGCAAGCAGGTATCGATCACGCCGCTGATGATCGACCTGACCGCCCGCGATCAACAGGATGTAATCAAGACATGGCTCAATCCCTAGTCGCCGGCAACAACTACGGCATGCTGTCGGATCGCACCCGCATGCGCATGGTGGAACGCCTGCGCCAGCAGGGCATCAAGGACGAGCGCGTGCTGACCGCCATGTTCGAGGTACCGCGCCACCTGTTCATCGACCAGGCGCTGGCCACCCGCGCCTACGACGACGTATCGCTGCCAATCGGCCAGGGGCAGACCATCTCGCAGCCGCTGACCGTGGCGCGCATGACGGAAAAACTGCTGGAAGGACGCGCCAGCGCCGGCAAGGTGCTGGAGGTCGGTACCGGCTGCGGCTATCAGACAGCTGTTCTATTGAAAGCCGGCGCGCAGGTATTCTCCATTGAACGTCTGGCCGGCATTCTGGACAAAGCCAGACAGAACCTGCGCAATGCCAAGCTGGTACATGCCCGGCTGGTGCATGGCGACGGCCATCTGGGATTGCCCGATATTGCCCCTTTTGATGGCATTATCATTACCGCTGCCGCGCGCCAGGTTCCCCAGGCGCTGCTGGACCAGCTGGCCGATGGCGGCAGGTTGATCCTGCCGGTAGGCGATCAGCAGGAACAGCATCTGTGGCTGTACGAAAAATCAGCCGAAGGCATCCGCAAAACCAAGCTGGAAGCGGCCAAGTTCGTTCCCCTGCTGCCCGGCAAGCAGTGATGCAAGGCAAAAACGCAACAAATCTTTCTTATCGCCATGGGTAGACAATTTACTTTGTGTCCGCTACTGGCATATAAAACGTAAACCAATGCAAAACTATTCGCGACGTAACCCGGTCTATCGCTTTAGTCCGTTGCTTGGCGTCCTGCTGCTAAGCGCCTGCGCCCAGTTCCAGCAGGACACCCCGGCACAAATCGTGCGTGGCACCCCTTCGGTACTGGGTGGCTACGGCAACAGCAGCCAGAACGCTGGCACACCGGCCAAAACCGGCACTGCGGCCCCGGCCGGCAACAACAAGGTAACGACGCAAGCGATTGCCATTGGCAACGGCCCGCAAGCCAGACCGGTTGCAGGCGGAAACACCAGCCACACGGTTCAGCCGGGTGAAACCCTGTACCGCGTCGCCGTCAACAACGGCCTGCGCTACCAGGACCTGGCAGAGTGGAATCATTTGGACGGCTACACCATCAAGGTGGGGCAGGTATTGCGCCTGACTCCGCCTGGTACTGCCAGCGCTCCCTTGAGCGGGCAGAGCGTGAAGCCAGTCGAAAGCAAACCGGCCAACGGGCAAGCGCCGGTTGATGCCCAGGCACCGTCCGGTGCCGAGGCAGCGGTAAACAGGGCAGACAGCAAGCGCTATCCCAAAGCCTTGAAACTGCCCTACTCGGAAGAGGCCAGCAAGAGTCTCCCGGCCCTGAGTGAAGGTAATGGCAAGACTGCAAGCCCGCCCCAGGCGAGCGCGCCGGCAACTGCCAAGGCAACACCGAAGGCAGAAGCATCCGCCCCAGTCACCCCCGCGCCCGGCGCGGCGGACGACAAGGCGAAAACGGCGGGCCCGGTATGGGGATGGCCAACCCAAGGCAGCGTGATCAGGGGTTTCTCTGATCAGAACAAAGGCATCGACATCGGCGGCAGGACGGGGCAACCCGTAGTGGCAGCGGCCGATGGCAAAGTGGTGTACAGCGGCAACGGTCTGCGTGGTTACGGCAAGCTCATCATCCTGCGCCATGACAAGACCTACCTCTCCGCCTATGCCCACAACAGCCAGTTGCTGGTGAAGGAAGGCCAGTCCGTAAAGAAAGGGCAGAAGATTGCCGAAATGGGTAATACCGACACGGATCAGGTAAAGCTGCATTTCGAGATCCGTCAACTCGGCAAACCCGTGGACCCGAGCAAATTCCTGGAACAGCGCCCATGACGGCCTAAGCCCCGTCTTGGGCCCTAACGCAAGCGGGGGGAATATCATGAGTGACGAACTGGACCTGCTGGAAGAAGTACTGGACGAAGAAGCCGAAGCCGAGACCGAACTGCAGGCGGAGGCCGAAGAGGCTGAAGAAAGCGCCAGCAGCAAGGAATACGAGGAGATCGCCGACGTTACCCAGATCTACCTCAACGACATCGGCAGCAATGCGCTGCTGACGCCCAGCCAGGAAGTGGAACTGGCCCGTCGCGTGGTACAGGGCGACTTCACCGCCCGCCAGAAGATGATCGAACACAACCTGCGCCTGGTTGTGAACATCGCCAAGCACTACATCAACCGCGGCCTGGCCCTGCTCGACCTGATCGAGGAAGGCAATATCGGCCTGATGCACGCCCTGGAGAAGTTCGATCCGGAGCGCGGCTTCCGCTTTTCCACCTACGCCACCTGGTGGATCCGCCAAAGCATCGAGCGCGCCATCATGAACCAGTCGCGCACCATCCGCCTGCCGGTGCACGTCATCAAGGAGCTCAACGTCTACCTGCGCGCCTCGCGCCACCTGGAAAGCCAGATGGGCCGCGAACCCACGGTGGAAGACATCGCCCACCTCACCGGCAAGCCGGTGGAGGAAGTGCGCAGGGTGCTGAACCTGAACGAGCGCATGGCCTCGCTGGATGCGCCACTGGACATCGACCCGATGCTGTCCATCGGCGAATCGATCCCGGACGAGCAGCACGAAGAGCCGGACATCCAGCTGCACAATGCGCAGATCGAGCACTTTGTGCACGAATGGCTGGCACAACTCACCGACAAACAGCGCATGGTGATCGAGCGCCGATACGGCCTAAACGGCCACGAGGTGTGCACGCTGGAAGAACTGGCCTCGGCGCTGAGCCTGACCCGCGAGCGGGTACGCCAGATCCAGATCGAAGGCCTGGAGCACCTGCGCCGCATCCTGCGCCGCCGCGGGGTGACCAAGGACTTCCTGATCTGAGTCTCCGATAACACCCACCAACCGCCGGCCCTGCCGGCGGTTTTGTTTTCAGGGCTGCCGCCGCGGATGAAAACGCCGCAATAGCAGCCGCCATTGCCGCGCCGCCTCATCCTGCCCTGCCGGCGCATACTGCCAGCGCTGCCACTGTGCCAGCAGCAGCTGCAGCTGCCGGTAATCCGCTGCGGCCAACCCTTGCGCCTTCTGCAGCAGCTGGCTGGCGGTATCGCTGTCCGCCGCCCTTACCCCGGCCCGGCGCAAGCGCCGCAGCAGCTGCTGCCAGCCGGCCTGCCCCGGCGATGATGCCCGCCGCGGGCGCCACAGCAGCCAGCCGGCCAGCGGCAACAGCACCAGCAGCATGCCGCCGGCAAACACCAGCATCACCGAGCCCACCGATACATCCGCCAACCCCAGCTGCTGGAACAGGCTGCGCTGGCGTTCGGCGTCGTAACCCACCACCCAGCGCTGCCAGCCAAAGTTGGCCGCCTGCCACTGCTGCCCCAGCCAGCGCGCCCAGCCCGGCGGCCGGCCACCCAGCACCGGCATGGCGGCGGCCGCCGCCGGCAGCGCCTGCTCAATGCCCAGCGCGCTGCGCTGCGGCGCCACCAGCGCGGTGGGGTCCACCCGCTGCCAACGTCCGGCCAGCCATACCTCGCTCCAGGCATGCGCATCGGAGGAACGCACCAGCCAGAAATTGCTGCCGGCGTTGTACTCGCCGCCCTGGAAACCCACCACCACCCGCGCCGGCAGGCCGGCGGCACGCGCCAGCACGGTAAAGGCGGAAGAAAAGTGCTCGCAGAAACCCTGATGGCTGCCGAACAGGAAACCATCCACGCTGTCGTCCTGCAGCACCGGCGGAGTCAGCGTGTAGCGCAGCCCCTGCGCCTGCAGCCAGCGCTGCAGCGCCAGCAAGCGCCTCTCCTGCTCAGGGTACAGCTGGGCCAGCTGTCGCCCTGCGGCCAACGTTTGCGGGTTGCCGGCCGGCAAACGGGTATAGAACTGCTGCAAGCGCGGCGACAGCGCCTCCAGGTAGTAATCGCTGGCATAGCTGCTGGCGCGGTAGCGCAGCCGGCTGTTGTTGTTCTCGTCGTTGCGACGCAGCCGCTGCTGCGACACCAGCCGCACGCCCTCGCCCACTTCGCTTACCTGCTCCAGCTGCGGCAGCAGGCCGCGGTACGGCTCGGCCACCACGTCGTAACGCAGCGGCGGCTGCGCCGCCGGCAACTGGCTGCTGCCGCTATAGGGCAGGAAGCCGGCACTCCAGGTGCCGCCATCGAACTGATCGAACACCATCACCCGCCAGTACAGCTCGGCCGGGCGCGGCTGACGCCCGAAGAACTGCGCAGTAAACGCCGGTTCGCGCGAGGGAATCATGCGGCCAACGCTGCCGGGGCTCATGCTGTCGGCCAGCCCGGTGGTGGCACGCTGGTCCTGGGCCGGCATGCTCCACAGCGGCCCAGGCAGCCGCGGCATGGCCACGAACAGCACCAGCATCAGCGGGAACGACAGCAGCAGCGTCCGCGCCGCCAGCCGCGGGCTGATGCGCGCCTCCTCGCCGGCCAGCAGCACCATCGCCCAGCTCAGCAGGAACAGGCTGAATACCAGCCAGGCCGCCGCCAGCGGCCCCTGCTCGAACAACAGCGGCGTGGAGGCCAGGAAGAAACAGAGCGCCAGCAGCACGCGCCAGTCGCGCAGATTGCGCGTTTCCAGCGCCTTGCCGGCCAGCAACAGCAACAGAAAGGCCACGCCGCCCTCGCGACCAACCAGGGTGCGCAAGCTGAACCACAGGAACAATACCGAGCCCAGCACCAGCGGCAGCAGCAGCCAGCGCGACGGCAGCGGCCGCTGCTGCCACAGCAGCAAGGCGCACCAGGCCAGCAGCACGCTACACAGCGGCAGTACCCAGAACGGCAGCCACAGCCCCAGCGGCAGTGCGGTCAGCCACAGCGCCGCCAGTACCGTCAGGCCGGCGCGGCGCAGGTCGTCAGCTGGCATCGCGCACTCCGAAGCCGGCCAGTGCCAGCAGCCCGGGGCGGATGTCGCCCTCCAGCAGCAGTTGCTGCTGCGGCAGGTTCAGCTGTACCGCCTCGCCGTCCTGCTGTGCCTGCAGCAGCCGCCAGCACAGCCGCGACAGCCGCTCTTCCTGCGCCATCTGCGCCGGGTAGTCGAACCAGTCGAGCACGCGCTGCCGCCCCACCGGCTCGTAAGCGGCAAAATCGCGCGCCGCCAGGGTCTGGTTACGGGCGAACACGCGCCAGGCGATGCGATGCATGCCCCGCTCCGGCTGCCAGGCGATGAGGCCGGCAAACTCGTCGCCATCGAGCCGTCGCCACTGGCTGTCCTCGTCGCCACCGCCTTGCACCTGCGGGCGCTCATCCTGCAGCGGCCGCGGGTACACCCAGGCCGCGGCAGCCAGCCGCACCGGCGCGAAGGCGCGCATCAGCCCCAGCGGCGCCTCCGACCACACCCGCAGCGGCGGCATCGCCAGTTGGCCGCGCGCCGTGTCCGGCCAGGACAGGCAGGCACTGCCATCTTCCTGCCAGCGCTCGGCTGCCTCGCCGTTGTGCCAGCCAAGATGCAGCCGCCCGCGCTCCGCCCCCGGCCAGACCAGGCGCACCACGAAATCAGCCGGCTCGCCGGCAAACACCGCCGCCACCGACTCGGCGCGCAGCGCCAGGCCAGCCAGCTGCCGGTAGGCCAGGAACACCGACAGCAACACCAGCGCCACGATCCAGAAAGACAGTACATAAGCCAGGCTGACGGCGTAGTTGAGTGCGCCCACCCACACCAGCAAGGCCACCAGCAGCAGCAGCAGGCCGAACGGCGTGGGCAACAGGTAGATGCGGTTCTGGGTCAGGGTGACCAGCGGCGCACGCGGTGCGCGCCGTGCCATCCATGACTCCAGCGCCTTACGCCAGCGCGACATGATCCAGCAGCCGCAGGGCCAGCGCGGCGCTGTTGCTGCCGGGCAGGCGCGGGGTCAGCCGGTGTGCCACCACCGCCACGAACACCGCCTTGATGTCCTCCGGCAGCACGTGGTCGCGCTCCTCCAGCAAGGCCCAGGCCTTGGCTGCGGCCAACAGTCCCAGCCCGGCACGCGGGCTGAGGCCGTGCACGAACTGCTCGTTCTGCCGCGTGGCCTGCAGCAGCGCCAGCACATAGCCGGCCAGCGCTGGCGACACGTGCTGCGCCGCCACCTGGCGCTGCAGCGCCAGCAGCTGTTCCGGCGTCAGTGCCGGCTGCAGCTTGGGCAGCAGCTGGCGGCGGTCGCCATCCTGCAGCAGCTTGAGTTCGGCATCCGCCGGCGGGTAGCCCAGCGAAATGCGCATCAGGAAGCGATCCAGCTGCGATTCCGGCAGCGGAAAGGTGCCCTGCTGGCCAAACGGGTTCTGGGTGGCGATGACGAAGAATGGCGCCGGCAGCGTGTGGGTGGTGCCATCCACCGACACCTGGCGCTCCTCCATCGCTTCCAGCAGCGCCGACTGCACCTTGGGCGAAGCGCGGTTGATCTCGTCGGCCAGCAGCAGCTGGGAAAACACCGGGCCGGGGCGGAATTCGAAGCGTGCCTCCGCCGGCAGGAACACGCTGCTGCCCAGCACATCGGCCGGCAGCAGGTCGCTGGTGAACTGCACGCGGCGATAGCTCAGGCCCAGTACCGCCGCCAGGCTGTGTGCCAGCGTGGTCTTGCCCACGCCGGGTACGTCTTCGATAAGCAGATGACCACCGGCCAGCAGGCAGGCCAATGCCAGCCGTGTAGCCTGCGGTTTGCCCAGTATCAACGCGTTAAGTTGACGATTCGCAAAAGTGACCGATTGCATTTGCCCCCGCTTGCGCGCAGTATTATTTATTAAAAAAACATATCCAGATTATCCCTACAAAGCAATAGAGCCGGCCGTCTGCAAGCTGCAGCACTCACGTGACAACCCCGCGCCGGAAACAAGGAAACGCTCGTGTTGACCTGGCTGAAATCCCATCTGCCCGGCGGTGGACTGACCGCCTTCATCTCGCACTCCAGTTGCCTGCAGCACAATATGGGTGTCGGCCACCCGGAATGCCCGGAACGCCTGGTGGCGATCCGCGACCAGCTCAAGGCCTCGCAAATCTTTGATAGCCTCAATGAGGTGGAAGCGCCAGAGGTCAGTGAACAGCAACTGGCGCGCGTGCATCCGCCACACTATGTGGAATACATCGAATCCTGCGCCCCGTCGGTGGGCACCTTCCGCGTCGACCCGGATACCGCGATGAACCCCGGCACCCTGCCCGCCGCGCTGCATGCCGCCGGTGCGGTCGTGCGAGCGGTGGATATGGTGATGGCCGGCGAGGCGCCGAATGCCTTCTGCGCCATCCGCCCGCCCGGCCACCATGCCGAAAGCGCCAGGGCCATGGGCTTCTGCTTCTTCAACAATATCGCCGTCGGCGTGGCGCACGCGCTGTCGCAGCACCGGCTGGAACGCGTGGCCATCATCGACTTCGACGTGCACCACGGCAACGGCACCGAGGAAATCTTCAAGGACGACCCGCGCGTGCTGATGGTGTCCACCTTCCAGCACCCGTTCTATCCCTACTGCGGCGATGTACCGCTGGGTGACAATATGCTCAACGTGCCGCTAAAGGCCGGCAGCAGCGGCCGCGAGTTCCGCGAAGCGGTGGAATACCAGTGGCTGCCGCGGCTGCACGAGTTCCAGCCGCAGATGATCTTCATATCCGCCGGCTTCGATGCCCACCGCGAGGACGATATGGGTTCGCTGGGGCTGGTGGAAGCCGACTACGAGTGGGTAACCCGCCAGCTGATGCTGGTAGCCGCCCAGCACTGCCAGGGTCGCATCGTGTCGGCACTGGAAGGCGGTTACGACCTGTCGGCGCTGGCACGCAGCGTTACTGCGCATGTGAAGGTGCTGTCGGACGGCTAGTCCCGCGGCAACAGCAGCAAGACAGAACGGCACCCTCGGGTGCCGTTGTCGTTTCAGCGTGGCCGCAACCACTGCGGGTGGCGCCAGTACAGCCAGCGCTGCCGCCAGCGTGGCAGGTGGTCGATGAATACCCGTCCGGCCAGATGATCCAGCTCATGCTGGATGGCCACTGCCAGGAAATCGGCAGCCTTGATTTGCTGCCAGCTGCCATCCGCCCCCTGCGCCCGCAGCGTGATGCGGTTGGCGCGGCCAACCTTGCCGCGCACGCCGGGCAGCGACAGGCAGCCCTCGGTGTTGACGTCGTAGCCGCTGCTGTCCAGCAATTGCGGGTTGATCAGCACCAGCGGCGCATCGCGGTTATCGCTGACATCCAGCACCGTCACCGCCAGGCTGATGCCCAGCTGCGGCGCGGACAGCCCTACCGCGTTGCGGGAGGCGTACAGGGTATCGGCCAGGTCGGCCAGCAGCGGCAGCACGGCAGCGATGTCGCCTACCGGGCGTGCCGGCTGGCGCAGGCAGGGGTCTGCCAGGGAAACAATGGGGCGAACAGGCATGACGGGCACCGGCAGCCCGATCGCGCTGCGTACCGCCCCGGCACGCAGCGCAGCGGCAACTCAGGGCTGGCTGGAGTTGCCGGAAGACGATTTGCCGATCTTGTCTTCCTGGCCGGTCAGCAGCTTGATCAGGTTGGATTTATGACGATGGATCACCAGAATCGCAATGATGATGCAGCTGCCGAAGTACACGCTTTGCGGCCCGACAATAAAGTAGGCATAAACCGGCACCAGCACGCAGGCGGTAATGGCGGACAGCGAGGAGATCTTCACCACGAAGGCCATGAACAGCCAGGTGGCTACTGCCGCCAGCGCCAGCCATACGTTGAAGGCGAACAGCACGCCCACCGCGGTGGCCACGCCCTTGCCGCCCTTGAAGCCGAAGAACACCGGCCACATGTGACCGATCAGCACCGCGAGGCCGGCCATCGCCACCCCCTGCTCGCTCAAGCCGTAGGCCGGGCCGAAGGCATGTACCAGCGCCACCGCCACCCAACCCTTGAGGCCATCCCCCAGCAGCGTCAGCGCCGCCGCCAGCTTCTTGCCACTGCGCAGCACATTGGTGGCGCCGGGGTTTTTCGAGCCGTAGGTACGCGGGTCGTCCATGCCCATAAACTTGGACACGATCACGGCAAAGGACAGGGAGCCCAGCAGGTAGGCGCCCAAAATGAAGGCAAATGCTGTTGTGGTCATGTCTTATCCACTAGAATGCAAGGCTTGGCATTTTACGGTATCGGGCACTAAACCCAAAGCCCGCGACGATGGACATCATTTACTTGCGCGAAGTGCGCGCCGAAACAGTGATTGGCGTGTACGACTGGGAGCGCACCGCGTCCCAAACCGTCCTGCTGGACATTGAATACGGCATTCCCAGCGAAGTGCCCTGCCACAGCGACGACATCGGCGACACCATTCACTACGGCGAAGTGGTGGAGCGCGTGCGCGACTCTCTGGCCGAACAGCATTTCCTGCTGATCGAAGCCCTGGCCGAACACATCGCCCGCATCGTGCGCGAGGAGTTCGGCGCGCCGTGGGTGAAGGTGGCGGTAACCAAGCTGAACATCCTGCCCGACGTGAAGCACGTCGGCGTGATGATAGAACGCGGCCACCGCCCGCACTGAAATAGCGCCGCCGCAAAGCACATGGCCCGCGATAACGCGGGCCATTTGTCTTGTCGGGCCATTTGTCTTGTCAGGCCAGGTACGCAGCACTACCACGCCAGCTTCCAGCGCACTTCCGCCCGATGCGGGTCCAGCTTCAGTAACAGCCGTGCCTTGTTATCCAGCTTCAGGCTCGGTTGCAGGCTGAAGTGCCCGCTGCCGACATCTTCCGTCTCAAGGGCGAACGCGCCAGCCTGCCACAGCACATTATCCTGGTGGCTCTGCAACTGCTCCTGCCGGCCTGCATCTGCCGGGCGGGCACTGCCACACCATATGGCAGCCGGCATGCAGGCCCCCAGCGCTGGTGCGATAAAAAGGCCGGGTAATAGCAACCGGCCGATGACACGATTCATGGCGTTCGTCCCGCAAAGCGACAAACTGTCGTCACTTTTTCAGCATGGACCATCCACCAATACATGCAAGCATTGATTACAATTTCAATGCTTTATTTATGCTGGCTGATTTTACTCTTCCTGGTTCCGCATGAAGTCCGCAGTGTTGTAGAACGCCTCCAGCAGCTTGGCTTTCAGCCAGTCCTCGCACACCAGCTCGTCCACCGCCTGCTGCATGCACTTCATCCACATATCGCGTGCTTCGCTATCCACGGCAAACGGCATGTGGCGCATGCGCAAGCGCGGGTGGCCGAACTTCTCGATGAACAGCTGCGGGCCGCCCAGCCAGCCGGACAGGAACATGAACAGCTTTTCGCGCGAACCGGCCAGGTCGGCCGGATGCATGTCGCGCAGCGGCTTCACCGCCGGATCGCTGTCCATGATGTCGTAGAAGCGGTCGGTCAGCCAGCGCACCACGCCGGCACCGCCCAGGAGTTCGTATGGGGTCATTTCCTGCATTATCTCTTCACCATCGCGTCAAGCAGGGCGGCATGGTAGCACGTGCGGCCAACCCTGCTCTGCCCTGCATCAAACCAGGGCACCTCGAAACACCCGGCTTTCGTCGTGAGACTGCATTGCACGCAAAAAATGCCGCCCGGTATATCACCCTTATGCTGCGTCGGCAGTTGCGTTCGCGCCTTGTCTCGCCGCGACCTGGCCCTATTGGCACCCCGGGTTTTGCGAGGCCGCCACTGGCTGCACTCAGCCGCGCAGGAACGGGAAATCGAGCGCCGGCTGCTGCCCGCTGAGCAAGGCCGCCAGCGCCCGACCCGAGCCGGGGCCCTCGGTCCAGCCCAGCGTGCCGTGACCGGTATTCAGCCACAGGTTGTCAAAACGCAAGCGCCCGATCAGCGGCACGTTGCCGGGAGTGGCCGGGCGCAGGCCGCTCCAGAAGCGCGCCGCCTGCCAGTCGCAGGCATCGCCGAACAGCTCGCGCGCCCGGCGCAACAGCGCAGCGCAACGCAGCGGGTTGAGATGGCTGGAGTAGCCGGACAGCTCGGCGGTGCCGGCGATGCGCAGCATATCGTCCAGCCGCGAGAACACCAGCTTATGCGATTCATCGGTAATGCTGACCTGTGGCGCCAGGCTGCCGTCCAGTACCGGCACGGTGGCGGAGTAGCCCTTCAGCGGATACACCGGCAGGCGCAGGCCCAGCGGCTGCAGTAGCAGCGGGCTGTGGCTGCCCAGCGCCAGCACGAAGGCGTCGGCCGCCACGTTGTCGTAGCTGCCATCCGGCCCGGTGATCGACACCCGGGTGATGCGCCCGCCGGCCGGCTCCAGCGCATTGATGCGCGTCTGGTAGCGGAACGTCACCCCGGCGGCCACGCAGGCATCGGCCAGCTGCCTGCTGAAGCGGTGCACGTCACCGGATTCGTCGCTCTCGCACCAGGTGGCAGCCAGCAGCCGCGGCGCGATGGATGCCAGTGCCGGCTCGCGCGCCACCGCCTCGCTGACGCTGATCAGTTCGCGGCGTATACCCTGTGCGGCCAACAGCCGGCAGGCATGTTCGGCATGGCGCACTCCCTGCCGGTTGAACAGCAGCGCCAGGATGCCCTGCTGCCGGTGCGCGTAGCTGGGCGCCAGTTGCTGGCGCAGCTCGGAGAAGGTCTGCTGGCTGTAGCGCCCCAGCGCCACCATGGCCTTGAGGTTGGCCGCATGGCGGCTGTAACGACACTCGCCAAGAAAGCCGGCGATCCAGCGCCATTGCTGCAGATCGATGCGCGGGCGGAACAGCAGCGGCGCATCGCCGCGCGGCAGCCACTTGAGCACCTGCCACGGCGTGGCCGGGTGCGCCCACGGTTCGGACTGGCTGACGGAAATCTGGCCGCCATTGGCAAAGCTGGTTTCCCGCGCCGGGCCGCTGGCGCGGTCTATCACCTCCACCTCGTGTCCTGCCTGCCGCAGAAACCAGGCCGAGCTGATCCCGACAATGCCTGCCCCCAGCACCACCACCTTCATTGCCAACCCCCAAGAACTAACGGCCCGCATGGGGCCGTTTATTGTCAGACAAGGGCATAGTAATGCTGCGGGCGCAGCATGCCAAGCCGTCAGGCCTTGCCGGGCGTCAGCTGGTACACCGTCTTGCCCTTGAGGGTGAAGTAGTCGGAAGCGAAATAGAAGTTTTCGGAGTGGCCGACAAACAGCAGCCCGTGCGGCTTGATCAGCGGGTGAAACTTCTTCAGCACCGCGAACTGGGTATCGCGGTCGAAATAGATCATCACGTTGCGGCAGAAGATGGCATCGAACTGCTTGCGGATGCCCCAGCTGCTGTCGATCAGGTTCAGCCGCGAAAACTGGATCATGTCGCGCAGCAGCGGCTTGGCCTGGAAGCTGCCATCAGGCTGCTTGTCAAAGTACTTCACCGCATAGCCCGCCGGCAGCTTGGCCACTTTTTCCGCGCTGTAGATGCCCTTGCGGCCAGCATCCAGCATGCTGGTATCCAGGTCGGTGGCCATGATGTGGATGGGCGGCTTGCTGCCGGGAAACGCCTCCAGCGCCGTCATGGCGATGGAGTACGGCTCCTCGCCGGACGAGGCCGCCGAGCACCAGATATTGATCTCGCCCTTGCCGGTCAGCGAACGCAGAAAGCTGTCCAGAATGTGGAAGTGATGCTCTTCGCGGAAGAAGAAAGTGAGGTTGGTGGTGAGCGCATTGACGAACTGTTCGAACTCGCGCTTGCCGGCCAGGCTCTGCAGAAAGTCGATATAGGCGGCAAACGATGGCAGTTTCAGCTCGCGGATGCGGCGCACCAGCCGGCCGTACACCATGTCCTTCTTGGTGGGGTTGAGCGCGATGCCGGCTTCCTTGTGGATCAGCGCGCGAATGCGCTCGAAGTCGTGATCATTGAAAGCGAATTCGCGCTTCAGCTCGAACTTGGGCAGCTCGATTGGCGGAACCTTGTTCTGCATGCCGTTCTCCGCAAAATAAAAAACCCGGGCGCAGACCCGGGTTTCCGTGGTGCAAGGACCGGATTATACCGAGAACGAGGAACCACAGCCGCAGGTGGTCTGGGCATTCGGGTTACGGATCACGAACTGCGAGCCTTCCAGGCTGTCCTGGTAATCGATCTCGGCGCCCACCAGGTACTGGTAGCTCATCGGGTCGACCAGGAACACCACGCCACCACGTTCAATAGAGGTATCGTCTTCATTGGCGATTTCGTCAAACGTGAAACCGTACTGGAAGCCGGAGCAGCCACCACCGGTCACGAACACGCGCAGTTTCAGGTCAGGATTACCCTCTTCTGCCACCAGGTCGCGCACCTTGTCGCATGCAGCGTCGGTAAACATGATCGGGGACAGGGTTTCGGTTGCAGCAGTCATGTCTCAAGCCTTTCACAACGGGACAGGCCGCGCCGGCGGCCTTTCATCCTAGTATTTTAGTCGGATATTGGGCCGCTTGGCGAGCTTTCAAGTTCAAGGCAGCAGCGGCACGATGTCCAGACCGGCGTTTTCCGGCTGACCGAACATCAGGTTCATCACCTGCACCGCCTGGCCGGACGCGCCTTTCACCAGGTTGTCCTCCACCACCAGGATGATCAGCAGATCGCCATTGTTCGGGCGATGCACCGCAATGCGCGCGGTGTTGCTGCCGCGTACCGAGCGGGTTTCCGGGCAGCTGCCGGCCGGCAGCACGTCCACGAACGGCTCGCCGGCAAAGCGCTGCTCGAACAGCTGCTGATAGTCCACATCGCGGCCCTGCGGCTGGATGCGGGCGTAGATGGTGGAATGGATGCCGCGGATCATCGGTGTCAGGTGCGGCACGAAGGTTAGCTTTACCGGCGCGCCGTGGATGGTGCTCAGCCCCTGCTCGATTTCCGGCGAATGGCGATGGCCCTTCACGCCGTAGGCCTTGAAGTTGTCACCGGCCTCGGCAAACAGGGTGCCCACCTCGGCCTTGCGGCCGGCGCCGGACACGCCGGACTTGCAGTCGGCGATCAGGCTCTGGCTATCGATATACTGCTTGCCACCTTCCAGCAACGGCAGCAGACCAAGCTGCACCGAGGTCGGGTAGCAGCCGGCCATGCCGATCAGCCGCGCCTGTTTGATTGCCTCGCGGTTCACTTCCGGCAAGCCGTATACCGCCTCATCCAGCAGGTCGGTACAGCTATGCTCCATGGCGTACCACTTGGCGAATACCGCCGGGTCTTTCAGACGAAAATCCGCCGCCAGGTCGATAACCTTCACCCCGGCTTCCAGCAGTTCGCGCGCCTGCGCCATGGCCACGCCGTGCGGGGTGGCGAAAAACACCACGTCGCACTGCTTGAGATCGCTTTCGTCCGGCGTGGTAAACGCCACATCCACACGGCCTCGCAGCGACGGGAACATCTCGGCCACCTTCATGCCGGCTTCCTTGCGCGAGGTAACGGCGACCACCTCCGCCCCCGGATGGTTGGCCAACAGACGCAACAGCTCGACACCGGTGTAGCCGGTGCCGCCGACGATGCCCACTTTGATCATGCGAGGCTCCTTGATGTAAATAAATGTCGCAAAGGCGACATGTTAAGGAGTGCGACAGTGCAATGCAACAAAGAAAAAAGCCACCGCGAACGGTGGCTGCCGGCTGCGGCCAACTTGCGGTGGCGGGTACTGCCATACCAATAGCAGCGGCAGCCTTCCTACTTGTACTGTCAAGCCCTTCGCTACGCGAAAGCGCTTGGCCAAAACAAAAAAGCCACCGCAAGCGGTGGCTTTTCGAACATCGCAACAAGCAGATTAACGCTTGGAGAATTGCTTGCGACGACGGGCCTTGCGCAGACCAACTTTCTTACGTTCCACTTCACGGGCATCGCGAGTAACGAAGCCAGCGGTGGACAGGGTCGGCTTCAGCTCGGCGCTGAAGTCGATCAGGGCACGGGTGATGCCCAGGCGGATCGCGCCGGACTGGCCGGTTTCGCCGCCACCGGAAACGTTGACCATGATGTCGAACGATTCCAGGTGTTCGGTCAGCTGCAGCGGCTGACGGATAACCATGCGACCGGTTTCGCGAGCGAAATACTGGTCAACCGGCTTGCCGTTAACGATGATCTGACCGGAGCCCTTTTGCATGAACACACGAGCTACGGAGCTCTTGCGACGGCCAGTGCCGTAGTAGTATTTACCGTTCATCTATGTTGCCTCGAGAATCAGAATTCCAGCACTTTCGGCTGTTGTGCGGCGTGCGGGTGCTCTGCGCCGGCGTATACCTTGAGCTTCTTGATCATGGCGTAGCCCAGCGGACCTTTCGGCAGCATGCCCTTCACGGCTTTTTCCAGAACGCGCTCCGGGAACTGGTTTTGCAGTTCGGTGAAATTGCGTTCGTAGATACCGCCCGGGTAGCCGGAGTGACGGTAGTACTTCTTGTCCAGTGCCTTGTTACCGGTAACGCGCAGTTTGTCTACGTTAACGACAACGATGTAATCGCCGGTATCAACGTGCGGAGTGAATTCCGGCTTGTGCTTGCCACGCAGGCGACGAGCGATTTCAGCAGCGAGACGACCCAGTACTTTGTCTTGGGCGTCGACCACGAACCACTCGCGCTTTACCTCATGCGGCTTGGCAGAAAAGGTCTTCATGGAAACTCTTCCATCGTAATTCTTGAAAGTTCCGGATTCTATTACAGTGAGGTTATGGCTGTCAAACCAAACTGCCGGTTCAAGGTCTTGTGCGGCAATGGAAAAGCCGGAACGCAACAACAGGTGGCAAAAGCAAAAAAAGAGCGCAATCAGACGGTCTGATTGCGCCAAGTTCCACCTATTGAAGGAGGATGGAGGAGACAACACCAAAACGCACACTGAGGGTGAAACGTCCTGATGCGCTTTGATTATCATGCGGGCATTTGATTTTGGCAAGATTTTTTTGTGCGCCGCATCAAAAAGGTTGGCCGCATACCACATGCGGCCAACACCGGCTGCGTCAGACGTGCGGCTGCCAGGCCGGATTACAGCGCCAGAGCGGTTTCCAGCGCGATTTCCATCATGTCGTGGAAGCTGGTCTGCCGCGCTTCTGCATCCATCGCCTCGCCGGTGGGAATCACATCCGACACCGTGAGTATGCCCAGCGCCCGTGCACCGTATTGCGCCGCAACACCGTAGATGCCGGCCACTTCCATTTCCACCGCATTCACGTTCATGCCCTTGAGCACGTCCAGCAGCTGCGGCTGCACGCCGTAGAACAGGTCGGAGGAAAACACATTGCCCACCTGCACCGGCTTGCCCAGCCGCGCGGCGGCATCCACCGCGGTGCGCAGCAGCTGGAAGTCGGCAATGGCGGCAAAGTCATGGTCGAGAAAGCGCATGCGGTTGACCTTGCTGTCGGTGCAGGCCCCCATGGCGACCACCACGTCGCGCAGCCCCAGACGCGCGCCATCTACCGAGCCGCAGGAGCCGATGCGGATCAGCGTGCCCACGCCGTAATCCTTGATCAGCTCGGTGGCATAGATGCTGGCCGAGGGAATGCCCATGCCGTGCGCCATTACCGACAGCCGGCGGCCGCGGTAGCTGCCGGTGTAGCCAAACACATTACGCACTGAGGTCACCTGCACTGCGTCCTGCAGATAGGTTTCCGCGATCAGCCTGGCGCGCAGCGGGTCGCCCGGCATCAGCACGATGTCGGCGAAATCGCCTTGTTCCGCGCCAATATGCGGTGTTGCCATGTTTCAGCCTCCTGGTATTGCCCGGCGGCGCCCGTTACACGGCAGCCGCGGCCTGTGCCGCGCGGGATCGGTGCGCCAGGCACCGCCGGGTGGTCGCGCCGGGGAAACGTCCGTATCCGTCCGTGTATTTCCCCGGCACAAAAATCATGACGCCAGAAACGACGTCCCGTAGTCCATCGCTGGCAGCCCCAGCCAGGCGGCCACGCTCTGACCGATGTCGGCGAAGCTGGCGCGCTCGCCGATGCTGCCCGCCGCCACCTGCCGGCCGTAGCACAGCACCGGAATATGCTCGCGGGTGTGGTCGGAACCCGGCCAGGTCGGGTCGCAGCCGTGGTCGGCGGTGAGGATCACGATATCGTCGTCGCCCAGCCGTGCCAGCAACTCCGGCACGCGCGCGTCGAAGGCTTCCAGCGCGCGGGCATAGCCCGCCACATCGCGGCGATGACCGTAGCTGGAGTCGAAATCGACGAAGTTGGTGAAGATGATGCTGTGGCCGGGCGTGGCATCCATTGCCGCCAGGGTTTGCTGCCACAGCTCGTCCAGCCCGGTGGCTTTCACCTTGCGGGTGATGCCGATGTGGGCATAGATGTCGGCGATCTTGCCGATGGACACCACTTCGCCACCGGCCTCGGCCAGCTTCTGCAGTACGGTGGGCGCCGGTGGCGGCAGTGCAAGGTCCTTGCGGTTGCCGGTGCGCACAAAGCTGCCCGGCGCATCGCCAACAAAGGGCCGCGCGATCACGCGGCCGATGTTGTACGGCGCCAGCAGGCGGCGGGTGATGTCGCACAGCGCGTACAGCCGCTGCAGCCCGAACGTCTGCTCATGGCAGGCGATCTGGAACACCGAATCGGCCGAGGTATAGAAGATGGGCTTGCCGCTGGCCATGTGCTCCGCGCCCAGGCGGTCGATGATCTCGGTGCCGCTGGCGTGGCAGTTGCCCAGCCAGCCCGGCAGAACGGCCTCGCGCATGATGGCGGCCAGCAGTGCCGGCGGAAAGCTGTTCTCCCGCGCGCTGAAATAGCCCCAGTCGAACAGCACCGGCACGCCGGCGATCTCCCAGTGCCCGGACGGCGTGTCCTTGCCGCTGGACAGCTCGCGCGCATAGCCGTAGGCGGCAATCGGCGCCGCGCGCGCCATGCCCGCAGGGAAATAAGCGGAGGACAGCTCACAGGCATGCGCCAGCCCCAGCGCCGATAGATTGGGCAAGCACAGCGGCCCGCTGCGGCCGACGTTGGCCGCACCACTGGCGGCAGCGCGGGCAATGCTGCCCAGGGTATTGCTGCCGACATCACCGAAGCGGTCGGCATCGGCACTGGCGCCGATGCCCAGCGAATCCAGCACCAGCAGGATGGCGCGTCGCTTGCTCATGGCAGTCTCCTTGGCTGTTCTGTGCTGCTGTCATCGCGCATCATCGCGCCATGGCCAGGGTGCGGCAAGCGCCTCAGTAGCCGCGGCCGGGTGCCGCCGCCTGGCCGGCGATCACCGCCTGCAGATTGGCCAGCAGGCCGGAGGCGCCAAAGCGGAAGTGCGCCGGCGTCAGCCAGGCGGCCCCCATGATGTCCCGCGCCAGTTGCAGGTAGACGGCGGCATCGGCCAGCGTGCGCACCCCGCCCGCCGCCTTGAAGCCGGCGTCGCGGCCGCTGTCACGTATCGCCTGCAGCATGATGCGCGCGGCTTCCGGCGTGGCATTCACCGCCACCTTGCCGGTGGAAGTCTTGAGAAAATCGGCGCCGGCTGCCAGCGCGATCTCGCTGGCCTGGCGAATGGCCGCCGGGCTGGCCAGCTCGCCGCTTTCGATGATCACTTTCAGCAGCCGCCCATCGCAGGCGACCTTGCAGGCCGACACCAGCTCGGCGCCTAGCGCGGCATTGCCAGCCAGCAGCGCGCGCCAGGGGAACACCACGTCCACCTCGTCGGCGCCGTAGGCGATGGCGGCACGGGTCTCCGCCACCGCGATGGCGATGTCACCGTCGCCATGCGGGAAGTTGGCCACCGTGGCCACCCGCACCTGCGGCAGGCCGGCGGCGGCCAGCGCCTTGCGCGCGTCCGCCACGAAGCGCGGGTAGACGCATACCGCCGCCACGGTGCCGGCAGCGCTGCCGGCCTGGGCGCACAGTGCACGCACCGTGTCGCGCGTGTCGTCATCGTTCAGAGTGGTGAGATCCATCAGCGACAGCGCCAGCCGCGCCGTGTTTACCGCGTCCTGCATGTCTGCCTCCCCAAGGTTGGCCGCATGCGGCCAACCTTGTCGCACCTTAGACGCGGCGTGCTTCCTGCACCCCGCGCACTTCCATCACATGCGCCAGTACGCGGCTGATGTCGCGCACGTGGCGCACCTCCACCGTGAAGCGCAGTTTGGCCTTCTGGTTGCGCGACAGGGTGTTGACGCCGATGACGTTGAGCTTCTCGCGCGAGAACACGTCGGAAATATCGCGCAGCAGCCCCGGGCGATCGGCGGCGTGCACCTCCAGGTCGATGGGGAACACGCTGCTCTTCTGCTCGCCCCAGTCGGCGGAGATCAGCCGCTCCGGCGCATCGGCCGACAGGCGCTTGAGGGTGATGCAGTTGCTGCGGTGAATGGAGATGCCGCGGCCACGGGTGACGAAGCCCACCACGCTGTCCGGCGGCGCCGGCTTGCAGCATTTGGCGAGGATGGTCATCAGGTTGCCCACGCCTTCGATCAGCACGCCGCCGGCATCATGGCTGCCCTTGCTGCGGCGGATGATGTCGTCGGCGGTCAACTCCACCACCGGCGGCGGCGCAAAGCTTTCGATGGCGTTGACCATCGCACGCAGGCTCACTTCGCCGTGGCCGATGGCGCCGTATAGCTCGTCCAGCCGGTCGTAGCCCAGCTTCTCGGCCAGTGCCGACAGATTGGGCTGCACATGCGGGTGGCGCGCCAGCTCGCGCTCGAAAACCTGCCGGCCGCTCTCGCGCACCGCGTCGGCATTCTGCTGGCGGATGAACTGGCGGATCTTGGAGATGGCGCGCGGGCTCTTCACCCAGCCTTCGTGCAGCCAGTTCACCGACGGGCCGCCATCCTTGGCGGTGAGAATCTCCACCCGCTGGCCGTTCTGCAGCGGGGTGGACAGCGGCACGATATTGCCTTCCACCTTGGCGCCGCGGCAGCGGTGGCCCACGTCGGTGTGCAGCGAGTAGGCAAAGTCGATGGGGGTGGCGCCATGCGGCAGCGCCAGCACCCGGCCCTGCGGCGTCAGCACGTAGATGGTGTCGGAGAACAGTTCGGTCTTGAAGGCGTCGGCCAGGTCGTCCTTGTCGGAGCCGGACATTTCCTCGCGCCAGTCCAGCAGTTGGCGCAGCCAGGAGATTTTCTCCTCGTACTGCGCATCGCCCTGCCCGCCTTCCTTGTAACGCCAGTGCGCCGCCACGCCGAACTCGGCGTGCTCGTGCATTTCGAAGGTGCGGATCTGCACCTCCACGCCGCGGTCTTCCGGGCCGATCACCGCGGTGTGCAGGCTGCGGTAGTCGTTGGCCTTGGGGTTGCTGATGTAGTCGTCGAACTCGCCGGGAATCGGCTGCCACATGCTGTGGATCAGGCCCAGCACGGTGTAGCAGTCCGGCAGCCGCTCCACCAGGATGCGCACCGCGCGAATATCGTACAGCTCGGAGAAATCGAGCCGTTTCTTCTTCATCTTCTTCCAGATGGAATAGATGTGCTTGGGCCGCCCGGCCACTTCACCCTTGATGCCGGCCTTTTTCAGCTCGGCGCGCAGGGTGTCCAGCACGCGCTCGATATAGTCGATGCGCTCCAGCCGGCGCTCGTCCAGCAGCTTGGCAATCTTCTTGTACTGCTCCGGCTCGGTATGGCGAAAGCCCAGGTCTTCCAGCTCCCACTTGATCTGCCACACCCCCAGGCGGTTGGCCAGCGGCGCGAACAGGTCCAGCGTTTCCTGCGCGATCTGCCGCCGCACGCGCTCGTCCGGCACCTCGGCCAGGTAGTGCATGGTCTGGGTGCGCCAGGCCAGCTCGATCAGCACCACGCGGATGTCGGCCACCATCGCCAGCAGCATCTTGCGCATGGTTTCCGCCTGCCTGGCACGATCGTCCGGCGTAGCCAGCTTGTCGATGCGCGCCAGTTCGGTGAGGCGCTGCACACGGTTGCCGCCTTCCACCAGCGTCAGCACGGTGCGGTTGAAGCCCTTGGGCAGCCATTCCTGCCAGTCGCTGCGGTATTCCGGCACCGCGAACAACAGCGTGGCAGCAATCGCATCCGGCAGCAGGTTGAGATCGGCCACGATAGCGGCGGCAGCCACCGCGTGGCTGAACACGTCCTCGCCGGTGTGCGGCAGGGTCTTGCCGGCGTACAGCTCGCGCGCGGCATCAAAGGCGCGGGTCAGCATGGCGCGCTCCTCGCTGCTGAGCGAGGCGCCAAGGTGGGCCAGCCAGTTGGCTGGATCGGCGGCGTCGGCCAGGGTATCGGCCACGGAACGGACTACGGAAACCATGTATCAACTCAACCTTGCGGCCAACGCCGCGGCAAACTCATTCAGTAGGCACTTCACCCGACAAGGCCTGCAGCAGCAGGCGGCGCACCGGGGCCGGCACACCGGCATCCAGCGCCTCGCGCAGCGGCAGCCACTGCCAGCCATTGTCGGCGCAGACGCTGCCCGCCAGCCGGACCAGGTCCACACATTGGGGCGTGATGGTCAATTTAAAATGGGTAAACACATGCAGTAATGGCGGCCAGGCCGGGCGCAGCTCACCGTCGCCGTTGGCCGCAAGCCAGTCGGCCACCGCCAGCGTGGAATCGAACTGCGGCAGCGACAGCAGGCCGCCCCAGATGCCGGTGGGCGGGCGGCGCTCCAGCAGCACCTCGCCCTGGCGCAGCGCCAGCAGCATCACCGTTTCGCGCTCCGGCACCGCCTTCTTCGGCTTCTTCACCGGCAGTTCGGCGGTGCGGCCGTCGCGCGCGGCCACGCAGCCATCCACCATCGGGCACACGGTACAGGCCGGCTTGCTGCGGGTGCAGACCGTGGCGCCCAGGTCCATCAGCCCCTGGGTGTAGGCCACCATGTCGGCGTTGTCCAGCGGCAGCAGCCGTGCGGCCAACTGCCACATCTGGGCTTCCACCTGTTTTTCGCCGGGGAAGCCTTCCACGCCGAAACAGCGCGCCAGCACCCGTTTGACGTTACCGTCGAGAATGGTCTCGCGCAGGCCGAAGCAGAAGGCGGCAATCGCCGCGGCGGTGGAGCGGCCGATGCCCGGCAGCGTTTCGATCTCCTCGCGCTGGCGCGGGAATGCGCCGCCGAAATCGCTCATCACCTTCTGCGCCGCCTTGTGCAGGTTGCGGGCGCGGGTGTAGTAGCCAAGACCGCTCCAGTAGGCCAGCACGTCATCCACCGGCGCCGCGGCCAGCGCGGCCAGGTCGGGAAAGCGTTCCAGGAAGCGCGGGTAGTAGCCGAGCACGGTTGTTACCTGGGTCTGCTGCAGCATGATCTCCGACAGCCACACCCGGTACGGGTCGCTTACCTGCCACGGCAGGCCATGCCTGCCGTGCGTTTTTTGCCAGGCCACCAGTCTGGGCGCGAATTGCTGTTCCACCGCCAAACACCATTGCCTATAGAAATCGAACCGGCCATGGTAAACCAAAGGTTGGCACCAACCAAGCGGGGGGCGGGCGAATAGGCTAGAATGGTGGATTGTTTTCAAAGGATTACCGCTTTATGTCCACCTTCCGCTCCCGCCAGCGCGCCTCCCTGCGCCGTCAGCCCACCACGCCTGCCGAGCGCAACACCCCTGCCGCGGGGCAACAGCCGCCCGCCGGCCAGGCTCAGGGCAAGCCGCGCTTCGGCAACCCGGAGCGTCGTGAAGGTGGCTTCAAGCGCGAAGGCGAGTTCCAGCCGCGTGGCGATCGCCAGTTCGACAAGCCGCGTTTCGGTGGCAACGAGCAGCGTCGTGAAGGTGGCTTCAAGCGCGAAGGCGAGTTCCAGCCGCGCGGCGACCGTCAGTTCGACAAGCCGCGCTTCGGTGGCGACAAGCCCCGCGAAGGCGGCTTCAAGCGCGAGGGCGAGTTCCAGCCGCGTGGCGAGCGTCAGTTCGACAAGCCGCGTTTCGGTGGCGACAAGCCCCGCGAAGGCGGCTTCAAGCGCGAGGGCGAGTTCCAGCCGCGTGGCGACCGTCAGTTCGACAAGCCGCGTTTCGGTGGCGACAAGCCCCGCGAAGGCGGCTTCAAGCGTGAGGGCGAGTTTCAGCCGCGTGGCGACCGCCAGTTCGACAAGCCGCGTTTCGGTGGCGACAAACCCCGCGAAGGCGGCTTCAAGCGTGAGGGCGAGTTCCAGCCGCGTGGCGACCGCCAGTTCGACAAGCCGCGCTACGGCAACGAACACCGCGAAGGTGGCTTCAAGCGCGAAGGCGAGTTCCAGCCGCGAGGCGAGCGTCAGTTCGACAAGCCGCGCTATGGCAACGAACACCGCGAGGGTGGCTTCAAGCGCGAAGGCGAGTTCCAGCCGCGTGGCGAGCGTCAATTCGACAAGCCGCGTTTCGGCGGCAACGAGCAGCGCCGCGAAGGCGGCTTCAAGCGCGAAGGCGAGTTCCAGCCGCGTGGCGATCGTCAGTTCGACAAGCCGCGTTTCGGTGGCAACGAACAGCGTCGTGAAGGCGGCTTCAAGCGCGAAGGCGAGTTTCAGCCGCGTGGCGATCGTCAGTTCGACAAGCCGCGCTTTGGTGGCAACGAGCAGCGCCGTGAGGGTGAATTCCAGCCGCGTGGCGAACGCGAGCACGGCCAGCATCGGCAGCATGATCACCATGAAGGCGGCTTCCGTCGCAACGACGGCCTGAAGCGCGAAGGCAGCCAGCACCATCGCCACGAGTTCCAGCCACGTGGCGACCACGCCATCGAGAAACCGCGCACGCTGTTCGGCGGCAAAACACCTGCGGCCAACCCGCAGCCGGCAGCGGAAGATGCACCGCAGGAGAAGCGCTACACCCGCGACCGCGTGGCCGGCCGTGGCGGCAAGGCACACCCGGACTACGTGGCACCGCCGCCGCGCCCGGAGCAGGAAGACGCACCGGCCGCAGCAGCCCCGCAGGCACCCCGCACCAGTTTTCTGAAGCGCGTGAACGATGAACAGTCCGACGCACCGCGCGAGCAGGCGCCGCGCAGCTTTGATCAACCGCGCCACGGCGCTGGCGACAAGCCGCGTTTCGGCGGCGAGCGTCGTGAAGGCGAATTCCAGCCGCGTGGCGAGCGTAACTTTGACAAGCCGCGCTTCGGCGGCGAACGTCGTGAAGGCGAGTTCCAGCCGCGTGGCGAACGCAGTTTTGACAAGCCGCGCTTCGGCGGCGAACGTCGCGAAGGCGAATTCCAGCCGCGTGGCGAGCGCAGCTTCGACAAGCCGCGCTTCGGCGGCGAACGTCGTGAAGGCGAATTCCAGCCGCGTGGCGAGCGCAGCTTCGACAAGCCGCGCTTCGGCGGCGAACGTCGTGAAGGCGAATTCCAGCCGCGTGGCGAGCGTAGCTTCGACAAGCCGCGCTTCGGCAACAACGAACGTCGTGAGGGCGGTTTCCGCCGTGACGACGAGGTGCAGCCGCGCACCCTGTTCGGCAAAGGCCAGCAGGAAAGCGGCGAGCGTGGCGAACGCAGCGACAAGGTTGGCCGCACGGCATTCGTGAAGACCCAGTTCCGCGCGCTGCAGGAAAACGAGCTGGCGCTGTTCGCCAGCTGCCCGCGTGGCCTGGAAAAAATCCTGGCCGACGAAATCACCCAGCAGGGCGGCAGCGAACTGCAGCTCACCGACGGCGGCATCGCCTTCATCGGCAGCCGTGAAGTGATGATGCGCGTCAACCTGCATTCGCGCGTGGCCAGCCGCCTGCTGATGCAACTGAGCCAGGGCAGCTTCCGCGAAGAGCGCGACATCTACGAACTGGCGCGTGCCATCGACTGGCCGGCACTGTTCGCCGTGAGCTGCACCATCAAGGTGAACACCGACGGCCATGCGCGCCTGCGCAGCATGGACTATGTGTCGCTGCTGGTGAAGGACGCCATCTGCGACCGCTTCCGCGAAGCCGGCGGCGAGCGCCCCAGCGTGGACACCCGCCACCCGGACATGCGCATCCGCGTGTTCATCTCCGGCTTCGACGTGCAGATCTACCTGGACACCAGCGGTGAAGCGCTGTTCAAGCGCGGCTGGCGCGAGGAAACCGGCGAGGCGCCGCTGCGCGAGAACCTGGCAGCCGGCATCCTGCTGCTGAGCGGCTACAACGGCAGCCAGCCGCTGCTGGATCCGATGTGCGGCAGCGGCACCTTCCTGGTGGAAGCCGCCGACATCGCGCTGAACCGCGCGCCGGGCCGCGAGCGCCACTTCGCCTTCGAGCAACTGCACGGCCACAACGACATCCTGTGGCACAGCATCCGCAACGATGCCGTGCTGGCCCAGCGCAAGTTGGCCGCATTGCCGCTGTACGGCAACGACCGCGACCCGGAGCTGGTGGCCATTGCCCGCCGCAACCTGGCGCGCGCCGACATCGAGCCGCTGGTTACCCTCAGCTGCGGCGATGCCACCGAGTTGGCCGCACCGGCCGACAGCGGCCTGATCGTGTGCAACCCGCCGTACGGCGTACGCCTGGACGAACAGGACGCGCTGGCCGAGCTGTACCCGCTGCTGGCCACCTGGCTGAAGCGCAACTTCGCCGGCTGGTACGCGCACTTCATGACGGCCGACACCCGCCTGCCGTCGCTGATGCGCCTGTCCACCAGCAGCCGCCCGCCGCTGTTCAACGGCCCGCTGGCCTGCCATGTCTACGGCTTCGAGCTGGTGGCCGGCTCCAACCGCAAGGAAAAGCCGGCTGACGATAGCCAATCCAGCGATAGTCAATAAGACTGTTTGTAAGCTATGGTGCAAAAGGGCGTCTCGTTACGCCCTTTTTCTTATTGAGATCCCGCCAACGGAACGCCCGATGAACACATCCTTCCTGTCCGCCACCGTACTGCTAATCCTGATCACCGACCCGCTGGGCAACATCCCGCTGTTCATCTCGGCATTGAAAAAGGTGAAGCCGGAGCGCCGGCGCAAGGTGGTGTACCGCGAATGCCTGATCGCCTACATCGTGCTGCTGACCTTCATGTTCTTCGGCAAGGGCTTCCTGGAGGTGATGCACCTGACCGACGAAAGCCTGCGCGTGGCCGGCGGGGTGATCCTGTTCCTGATCGCGCTGAAGATGATCTTTCCCGGTGAAGGCGGCCAAAGCGCCAACCAGATCACCGGCGAGCCCTTCATCGTACCGATCGCGGTACCGCTGATCGCCGGCCCCTCGGCCATGGCCACCGTGCTGCTGATGTCCACCCGCGAACCGGAGCGCATGCTGGAATGGATAGGCGCGTTGAGCATCACCATGCTGGTAACACTGCTGGTCTTCCTGTTCTCCGGCAAGATTCACCGCCTGCTGGGCGAGCAGGCAATGACGGCAATGGAACGTCTGATGGGCCTGATCCTCACCGCCATCTCCATCGAGATGCTGCTGGGCGGCGTGGCGGCGTATATCAAGAAGCTGGGCTGACCCGCCCGGTATTACTGCGCCAGCCCCTGCGGCCCGTCGCGCAGCTGCAGGTAGACCGCCATGATCTCCTCGCGGGCAGCGAAGAAGGCATCCACCACCTGCGGGTCGAAATGCCTGCCGCGCTGCTCCTGCAGGTAGGCCAGCGCATCTTCCAGCGGCCAGGCCGGCTTGTAGGGGCGTGCGGAGGTGAGCGCATCGAATACGTCCGCCACTGCCACGATGCGGCCAACCAGCGGGATGGCCTCCCCTGCCAGGCCATTGGGATAGCCGCTGCCGTCGAATTTTTCGTGGTGCGTCATGGCGATGTGATAGGCCATTTCCAGCAAGGGAGAGCTGCTGCCGCGCAGGAACTCCGCGCCGCGGACAGCGTGCGACTGCATGGTGTCGAACTCTTCCACCGACAGGCGGCCGGGCTTGAGCAGCACGTGATCGGGAATGGCCACCTTGCCGATGTCGTGCATCGGAGCAGCCAACAGCAGCAGCTCCTGCACGTGCTCATCCAGCCCCAGCTGGGCGGCGATGATGCACGAATACTGCGCCATGCGTTCGAGGTGGCGCCCGGTTGCCTGGTCGCGCGACTCGGCCATGCGCGACAGGCGCATGATCAGGTCCTGCGCGGCTGATTCGCGCAAGCGCTGCTGCGCCTCGCGCAGGCGTAGCAGGTTGTTGATGCGCGCCCGCGTTTCCGCCGGCTCCAGCGGTTCGGTGAGAAAGTCGGTAGCCCCCAGTGCCAGTGCGTCCTGGCGCACGCCCTGCATGTCACTGGCGGTAACCATGACGATGGGGACATCGGCAAGCTGCGGCATGGCACGCAGCTCGCGCAGCAGGGCCATGCCGTCCATGTCCGGCATCATGTAGTCGGTCAGGATCAGGTCCGGGGTGTTGAAGCGGCACCAGTGCAGCGCACTCTGCGACTCGGTCATGGCCACCAGCCTGCAGCCGTCGATGCGGCGCACCATATGCGCCAGCAACAGCAGGTTGGTTTCATTGTCATCCACAAGCAGAACAGTCATGTCCATGACGGGCTTTCACTACGGATTGCCGGCAGCCGCTGTCACGGCAGCGCACGGCGAAGATCGCGAAATGGCCGCAAGCACCACCCCGCTGCTTCGAATCTAGTAGAGATGAAAAAAAGCCGCAATCCCTTGAGGATTGCGGCTTTTCATAATCTGGTGGCCAATCTCGGAATCGAACCAAGGACACACGGATTTTCAATCCGTTGCTCTACCAACTGAGCTAATTGGCCAGATGTCTGCTGCAGGAAAGAGTGGTGGCCAATCTCGGAATCGAACCAAGGACACACGGATTTTCAATCCGTTGCTCTACCAACTGAGCTAATTGGCCTCTTTGCCGCGCACTTGCGTGCTGCATCAGAGGGACGCATTAAAGCAGATCGAGATTTATGCGTCAAGGCTTTTCCGGAAAAAACCGCCGAAATCGACGGTTTTTTCAAATCTGCTGCTTTTTTATGCAGCATCCGGCTGCCGCGACGGATGCGCCGCAGCAAAGGCCGGCACGTGCTCCAGCCGGCCGGCAATGGCGGCCAGCAGCGGGTACGGCGCCATGTCGACATTAAAGCGATGTGCATTGAATACCTGCGGCAGCAGGCAGGCATCGGCCAGGGTGGGCACATCGCCAAAACAGTACTGGCCTGCCGTTGCGGCCAACTGCTGCTCCAGCGCGGCAAAGCCGGCAGCCACCCAGTGGCGATACCAGGCATTGCGCGCCTCTTCCGGCTGTTGCAGCTCGTTCTTCAGGTAATTGAGCACGCGCAGGTTGTTGATCGGGTGGATATCGCAGGCAATGCTCTGCGCCACCGCGCGTACCTGCGCTCGCAGCGCCGGGGCAACGGGCAGCAGGGCCGGTGTGTCCGGATAGGCATCTTCCAGGTATTCGCAGATGGCCAGCGACTGGGTGAGCAGCACCCCCTTGTCCAGCAGCGCCGGCACCAGCCCCTGCGGGTTCAGCGCCAGGTAGTCGCTGCCGCGCTGCTCGCCCTTCACCAGGCTTACCGGCTGCTGTTCATAAGCCAGCCCTTTGAGGTTGAGGGCGATGCGCACGCGGTAGGCGGCGGAGGAACGGAAATAGCCGTACAGGATGCGCGGGTTGGCGGGGTGGGTCATCGTGTTCTCCGTGGTATCAAAAAACGTTGGCCGCAAGCCAGAAGGCTGCGGCCACGCGTTCACTGCCTGAATTCGGCTGGCGGTGCCGGGCGGCCCAGATCGTCCACACCCTGCCACCGGCACCGCGGCCGAAACTTTGCGCATGCTCACAATCTGCTGCGCGTCGGCGATACCGCGTTAAAAACGGTTTCGGAATGCTCATTTACGCTGTGCAAATTCCGCTTCCTCAACCGTTTTTGCCTTGTCTCGCCCTGGCTCGCTAGATTGTGGACTCGTTCCTAGTCCGCGGACAGCACGCCGCGGCGGATCTGGTCTTCCTCGATGGATTCGAACAGCGCGCGGAAGTTGCCTTCGCCAAAGCCTTCATTGCCCTTGCGCTGGATGATCTCGAAGAAGATCGGGCCAATCACGGTTTCGGTAAAGATCTGCAGCAGGATGCCTTCCACCGGTGCGCCGTCGATCAGGATGCTGTTCTGCTGCAGGCGGGCCAGGTTCTCGCCGTGGTTCGGTACGCGCCGGTCCACTTTCTCGTAGTAGGTGGCCGGGGTGTCGAGGAAGCGGGTGCCGCGTGCCTTCAGGGTTTCCACCGTAGTGTAGATGTCATCGGTAGTCAGCGCGATGTGCTGGATGCCTTCGCCGTTGTACTGCTTGAGGAATTCCTCGATCTGGCTCTTGTCGTCGGAGGACTCGTTGATCGGGATGCGGATCTTGCCGCACGGGCTGGTCATCGCCTTGGACACCAGGCCGGTGAGCTTGCCTTCGATGTCGAAGTAGCGGATTTCCTTGAAGTTGCCGATGCCTTCGTAGAAGCCGGCCCACTTGGCCATATTGCCGCGGAACACATTGTGGGTGAGGTGGTCAATCACGCGCAGGCCCACGCCGGCCGGGTGCTGGTCCACGCCTTCCAGCGGTACGAAGTCGATGTCGTAGATGTCCTTGCTGCCGTAACGGTCCACGAAGTACAGCGCGGAGCCGCCGATGCCTTCCACTGCCGGGATGTTCAGCTCCATATAGCCGATCGGGCGGCTGTACGGTTTGGCGCCGTGCGCCAGTGCATATTCATACGCCTTGGCAGCATCCTGCACGCGCCAGGCCATGGCGCAGGCCGACGGGCCGTGCTGGCCAGCGAACACGCTGGCCGGCTGCGAGGATTCGGCATTGAGGATGAAGTTGATGTCGCCCTGGCGGAACAGGCTGACGTTCTTGCTGCGGTGGCGGGCTACTTCGATAAAGCCCAGCGACAGGAACAGGGCGGTGAGCCTGGCCACGCCGTCGGCATCGGGTGCGGTGTATTCGACAAACTCGAAGCCATCGGTAGCAAGCGGGTTCATCAGGTGCTGTTCCATCTTCATGCTGTTCTCCTCTGTACGGCCACGGGCGGCCATGTTGTGCTGGGTGAGCCAGGCGCCTGCAAACACACGGATACCAGGGAGATGAAAATGCTACACAGCCGCCAACAGCCGGAACTGCCAACGGTGCTGCACGCGGCTACCGCAAAGCGGCAGCACGGCGTTCTCCTCTTGTATGAAAGTACCCGGCGATCTGCTGTCGCCTAAGAAATGACTGGCTATGGCGCAGTATTCTAAGTAAACTTGCGGGCAATTTTCTTGCGATATAGTGCTGAGAAAATTAAAAACATAAAACAATATTCCAGAGCAAACCGACAATCAGGAGATAACATGCCCGTGGCTACCCTGGACAAAACCGACATCAAGATGTTGGCCGCATTGCAGGCCAATGGACGTCTGACCAACGTCGAACTGGCCGAAAAAGTGGCCCTCTCCCCTTCCCCCTGCCTGCGCCGCCTGAAGCAGCTGGAAGAATCCGGCGTGATCCGCCAGTACGTGGCACTGCTGGAGCCGGCCAAGATCGGCCTCGGCTTGCAGGCCTTTGTGCGCGTATCGCTGGAAAAACGTGGCGGCAGCCACCTGGAAAACTTCATGGAAGCCGTGCAGCGCTGGCCGGAGGTGGTGAACTGCTACGCCATGACCGGCGAGATGGACTACCTGCTGCAGGTGTACTTTGAAGACCTAGAGCACTTCTCCCGCTTCGTGATGGACGACCTGCTGCAGCAGCCGGGCGTGGAAGACGTGAAATCCAGCTTCGTGCTAAAGGAATTCAAGAAGACCACCGCGCTGCCGATTTCCCACCTGGGGCAATAAGCTTCGCGCGGCATCAAGTCACAAGGCCCGGCAATGCCGGGCCTTGCTGCTTCCTGCGACCGCGATGTGCATTTGGGCAGGCGTCGGCCAGTCGCTGGTAATATCATGAAGCGTTACCCGACCGACCCGACTATTGCGGCAGACAATCGCCGCTGCGCCGAGGAAGCCAGTGTTGAAGCTACCTACCTCCCTGCGTCTGCAGCTGTTATGGCGCGCCCTGCTGTTCTGCAGCCTGAGCGGCGCCCTGCTGCTGGGCCTGCTGCTGTACCAGGGCTACCGTGCCAAGCAGCAGCAGCTGGCCGATATTCCGCAGCGCATCGAACTGCAGCTGATGCCCATGCTGGCGCAAAGCGTATGGGACGTCGATCAAACTGCCACCCAGAAACTGCTGCAAAACCTGCTGCAGCAGGATGGCGTGCGCCAGATTTCCCTGCGCAGCACCGATGGCTCGGTGCTGCTGCAACTGGGCAGCCGCGACGAAACCGTTACCCATATCGTGGAGCTGCCAGTGCAGTCCGCCCGTACCGGCGACCAGCCGCTGGGGCTGCTGCGCATCGGTCTGTCGCTGGGCACGCTGGAACAACAGCTGTGGCGCGACAGCCTGACGCTGCTGCTGCTCATGTTGGCCGCACTGGCCGGGCTGACCCTGGTCTGCTACCGCTTTTTGCTGCAGCAGGTATTGCACCCGGTCCAGCAGCTGCAAGGCCGGCTGAACACACAGCCACCGCAGGAAGACAGCAGCAGCAATGAGCTGCAGCAGCTCTCCGCCTCGCTGCAACTACTGCAGCAACAGCACCAGGAACAGGACAGCAGCCAGCAGCAGCACGAACGGGAACAGGCGCGCCACCGCGATCAGCTGACGGAAATGGTGGCACTGCGCACCGCCGAACTGGAGCACCTGAGCCGCTTCCAGCACCTCGTCTCGGAACTGTCCACCGCCTTCGTCCACATGCCGCTGCACGAACAGCACCAGGCGGTGGCCACGGCGCTGGAGCGCATCGGCTCGCTGCTGGGTGTCGATCGCTGCTACCTGTTCCGCGTTACACCCGACATGCTGATCCGCGACAACCAGGAATGGTGCGCAGCGGGCATCGTGAGTACCGCCAGCCATTACGAAAGCTACCCGCTACGGCAGTCGCAGTGGTTCGTACAGCAGCTGCAGCGCCACCAGTTCCTGGCCTATGCCAGCCTGGCCGATATTCCACAGGAAGGCCATGTCGAGCGCGAGCTGTTCGAGCAGCACGGCATCCAGAGCATTGCGCTGGTAGCGCTGTCGCAGCAGGAACAGCTACTGGGCATTTTCGGCTGCGACGCGGTGTCCCACACCCGGGTCTGGCTCGACAAGGAGCTGTCGCTGCTGCGCCTGGTGGGCGAAATGCTCTCCGGGCTGCTACTGCGCCAGGAACAACAGGCGCAGCTGGAAGCAGCGCAGGCCGCTCTGAGCCGCGCCAATGAAAAGCTGGACGGCATTGCCAACACCGACGGCCTGACCGGGCTGGCCAACCGCCGGCTGTTCGACCAGCGCAAACAGCAGGAATTTGCCGCCGCCTGCGCCTTGAAGCAGGAGCTGTCGCTGCTGCTGATCGATGTCGACCTGTTCAAGGCCTACAACGACTGCTTCGGGCACCAGGAGGGCGACCAGTGCCTGCGACAGTTGGCCGCAGCGCTGACACAGCAGTTCGCAGGCGAAGAGCAGCTGATTGCCCGCCTGGGAGGCGAAGAGTTCGCCGTGCTGCTACCGCACTGCGATGCCCGCGCCGCCAGCCAGCTGGCGGAAGCGCTGCGCCAGCACATCTGGCAGCTGGCCATTCCGCACATGGCGTCACCGGTTTCCACCAACGTTACCGTCAGCATCGGCGTTGCCAGCCTGGATCGCCACCGCCACGACAGCATGGAAGACTTGCAAGCCGAGGCCGACAGCCGCCTGTATCAGGCCAAACACCAGGGCCGCAACCGCGTGATCGGGCCGGAGCCGGTTCGGCAGGCATGAAAAAACCGCCGTTTCCCGGCGGTTTTTTCATTATTTGGTAAAGCCCTGGAGCATCGCGTAAGGGCTTTACCATGAAACAGGCAGGCTGCCGATGCAGTCACTCGCCAGGAGCGGCCCGGCTTTGCCGGGTCCGGCAGCCAGGTAGCAGACGACTTGCGTTGCAGCCAGAAACCGCCGGGAAACGGCGGTTTTTACTTGTATGCAGCGCGAAGGACAAACCTGTCGCGCGGCTCGCCCTACCCGCTTACAGCCCCAGGCGCTGCCACACCGTGGACACGATGCCGGCCTGGTTCAGCGTGTAGAAATGCAGGCCCGGTGCGCCGCCTGCCAGCAGGCGGTCACACAGCTCGGTCACCACATCCAGGCCCAGCGCGCGGATCGACGCGGTGTCGTCCATATAGGCCTGCATGCGCAGACGCAGCCAGCGCGGCACTTCCGCACCGCACATGTCGGAGAAGCGGCACAGCTGGCCGAAGTTGGCGATCGGCATGATGCCCGGCACGATGGGCACATCCACGCCGCGCGCCTGCACTTCGTCCACGAAGCGGAAGTAGGAATCGGCGTTGAAGAAATACTGCGTCATCGCCGAGTTGGCGCCGGCCTGCACCTTGCGCACGAAGTTGTTCATGTCGTCTTCGGCCGAGCGTGCCTGCGGGTGGAATTCCGGGTAGGCCGCCACCTCGATGTGGAAATGGTCGCCGTGTTCCTCGCGGATGAAGGACACCAGTTCGTTGGCGTAGCGGAATTCGCCCGCCTCCACCATACCGGACGGCATGTCGCCACGCAGCGCCACGATGTGGCGGATGCCGTGGTTGCGGTATTCGTTAAGAATGGCGCGGATGTTGTCACGGGTGGAGCCGATGCAGGACAGGTGCGGCGCCGCGGCATGGCCCTCGTTGCGGATCTCCAGCACCGTAGCCAGCGTACCTTCGCGGGTGGTACCGCCGGCACCGAAGGTGACGGAGAAGAATTCCGGTTTGAATTGCGCCAGTTGCTGGCGGGTGGTGCGCAGTTTGCTCATCCCCTCCGCCGAGCGCGGCGGGAAGAATTCGAAGCTGAATGTCTGTTTGCGTTCTGTCATGGCAGTTCTGCTCGCTGAGTTCTGGATTCCCTGGGGCGCACCGGTCTACGCCGATTGTCGCCTTGCAGCCAACCTTGGCCGCAAAAAAGCGGGCAGGAAATTCTAGCTGCCTGCCCGCTTTTTACCGACATCAGATATCAATAACGATAGTGTGCCGGCTTATATGGGCCGTCCTTCGGCACGCTGATGTAGGCGGCCTGCTGGTCGGACAGCTCGGTCAGGCGGGCGCCGATGCGCTCCAGGTGCAGGCGGGCCACCTTCTCGTCCAGGTGCTTGGGCAGTACGTAGACTTTCTTCTCGTACTGGCTGCCGTTGGCGAAGATTTCGATCTGCGCCAACACCTGGTTGGTGAAGGAGTTGGACATCACGAAGCTCGGGTGGCCGGTGGCGCAGCCCAGGTTCACCAGGCGGCCTTCAGCCAGCAGGATGATGCGCTTGCCGTCCGGGAAGATGATGTGATCCACCTGCGGCTTGATGTTTTCCCACTGGTACTGGCGCAGCGAGGCAACTTCGATTTCGCTGTCGAAGTGGCCGATATTGCACACGATGGCGTTGTTGCGCATGCGCTTCATGTGCTCGTGGGTGATCACGCCGACGTTGCCGGTGGTGGTCACGAAGATGTCGGCCTGGTCGCAGATTTCATCCATGCGTACCACGCGGTAGCCTTCCATCGCCGCCTGCAGTGCGCAGATCGGGTCGATTTCGGTTACCCACACGGTGGCACCCAGGCCGCGCAGGCTCTGTGCACAACCCTTGCCCACATCGCCGTAGCCCAGCACTACTGCCACCTTGCCGGCGATCATCACGTCAGTGGCGCGCTTGATGCCGTCCACCAGCGATTCGCGGCAGCCGTACAGGTTGTCGAACTTGGACTTGGTTACCGAGTCGTTGACGTTGAATGCCGGGAACGGCAGCGCGCCGTCCTTTTCCAGCTGGTACAGGCGGTGTACGCCGGTGGTGGTTTCCTCGGTAACACCGCGGATGTGCTGCAGGCGCTTGGAGTACCACTGCGGATCGATGGCGAGGTAGCGCTTGATGGCGGCGAACAGCGCGGTTTCTTCCTCGTTGCTCGGGTGGCTGATCACGCCCAGATCCTTTTCGGCCTTGCTGCCCAGCATCAGCAGCAGGGTGGCGTCGCCGCCGTCGTCCAGGATCATGTTCGCCGGCTGACCTTCCGGCCATTCGAAGATCTTGTGGCTGAATTCCCAGTACTCGTCCAGGCTCTCGCCCTTGAAGGCGAATACCGGGATGTTGGCCGCAGCGATGGCAGCGGCAGCGTGGTCCTGGGTGGAGAAGATGTTGCACGACGCCCAGCGCACTTCGGCGCCCAGCGCGGTCAGAGTCTCGATCAGCACGGCGGTCTGCACGGTCATGTGCAGCGAGCCGGCGATGCGGGCGCCACGCAGCGGCTGTGCGTGCTGGTATTCCTTGCGGGTCGCCATCAGGCCCGGCATTTCGGTTTCGGCGATATTGAGTTCTTTGCGGCCCCAGTCGGCCAGGTTGATATCGGCAACAACGTAGTCGTTGAAGTCAGCCATCGTGCAATCCTTTTCACGAAGGCCGGGAGGGATGGCTCACCCGCGCATCCCGTGCCCGGCACGGGGTTTCTGGCCACCTCCGGTCGGAAGGTGGCAAGCGTATCAGCAGGTGAGCGCCGTTTTGAAGGTTCCGGGCCTGGGGACTAGCCTCGCAGCGCTCCCCGGAAGCCGGCGATTATACGTGTTTTTTCCGGGCTTTACCGCAGCTTGCGGCCAACCTTTTGCCGCCGGAAAAACAAAAACCGCCAGCACGGGCTGGCGGTTTGGTTTGCAGCGGAGAACCTGTTTACGATCTTGCGAGCTAAGGCGAGACAAGGCGAAAACGGCTGAGGAAGCGGAATTGACATGGAGCCAATGAGCATTCCGAAGCCGTTTTCAACGCAGTAGCGCCGACGCGCAGCAGATCGTAGCCGGTTCTTACAGACCGGCGTCGGCGCGCAGCGCTTCTACCTTGTCGGTACGCTCCCAGGTGAATTCCGGCTCTTCGCGGCCGAAGTGGCCGTAGGCGGCAGTCTTGGCGTAGATCGGACGCAGCAGGTCCAGCATCTGCACGATGCCTTTCGGGCGCAGGTCGAAGTGACGCTTCACCAGTTCCACGATCAGCTCGTTCGGCACCACGTTGGTGCCGAAGGTATCCACCGAAATCGAGGTCGGCTGGGCCACGCCGATGGCGTAGGAAACCTGGATCTGGCACTGACGCGCCAGGCCGGCGGCCACGATGTTCTTGGCCACGTAGCGGCCAGCGTAGGCAGCGGAGCGGTCAACCTTGGACGGGTCCTTGCCGGAGAAGGCGCCACCGCCGTGCGGTGCGGCACCACCGTAGGTATCCACGATGATCTTGCGGCCGGTCAGACCGCAATCGCCCATCGGGCCGCCAATCACGAAACGGCCGGTCGGGTTGATCAGGAACTTGGTTTCGGCAGTCAGCATTTCCGGCGGCAGCACCGGCTTCACGATGTCCTCGATCACGGCTTCGGTCAAGATCTTGTGATCGATGTCCGGGCTGTGCTGGGTGGACAGCACCACGGTGTCGATGCGCTTGGGCAGGCCGGTGGCGCTATCGTACACGCAGGTGATCTGGCTCTTGGCATCCGGGCGTAGCCACGGCAGGCGGCCGTCCTTGCGCAGTTCGGCCTGACGCTGCACCAGGCGGTGCGCGTAGTAGATCGGGAACGGCATCAGCGTCGGGGTTTCGTCGCAGGCGTAGCCGAACATCAGGCCCTGGTCACCGGCGCCCTGCTCCAGGTCCAGGCCCTGGCCTTCGTTCACGCCCTGGGCGATGTCCGGCGACTGCTTGTCGTAGCCCACCAGCACGGCGCAGCCGTGGTAATCGAAGCCCAGCTCGGAGCTGTCGTAGCCGATGCGCTTGATGGTGTCACGTGCCACCTTGATGTAATCGACATTGGCGGTGGTGGTGATTTCGCCGGCCAGAACGGCCAGACCGGTATTCACCAGTGTCTCGGCAGCGACGCGGGCGTATTTGTCCTCGCGCAGGATGGCATCCAGGATGGCGTCCGAAATCTGGTCGGCGACTTTGTCCGGATGTCCTTCCGATACCGATTCCGAGGTAAAAAGATATTCGCTCATTGTCTAGGTTCCAGAAAATGGCCAGTAAGTTGGTGATAAAATAGCGCGTTTTTTTGTCCGTCCAAGTCCATGACTCGACTCGCACGTGTTGTTCTGCAGGCGCTCGCCGCCTTGCCGCTGCCGTTGCTACACTGGCTCGGCAGCCTGATGGGGGGCACCATGTACTGGTTGTCGCCCAAGTTTCGCGCACTCATGCGCGCAAACATTGCGAACAGTAAAATCGCTGGAAGTTATCAGGTTTCGGAACGCCTCGTCAAACAGAGCGCCGCCGAGACCGGCAAGGGCGCGCTGGAGTTGGCCATTGCCTGGTGCCGTCCACCCGCCTACATCGACAGCCTGATCAAGGACTGCCGGGGCTGGGAACACGTGGAAGCCGCGCTGGCCGCTGGCCAGGGCCTGATCTTCGTCACCCCGCACCTGGGCAGCTACGATATTGCCGGCCGCTACATCTGTTCGCGGCTGCCGTTCCCGCTTACCGCCATGTACCGTCCGCCCAAGCAGGCCTGGCTGGAGCCGATCATGAACGACGGCCGCCAGCAAGGCGGCACCCGCACTGCGCCGGCCACCCCAGCCGGGGTACGGCTGCTGATGAAGGCACTGAAATCCGGCGAAGCCACCATCATCCTGCCCGACCAGGTGCCGGGCAGCGGTGAAGGCGTGTGGGCACCGTTCTTCGGCAAGCCGGCCTTCACCATGAGCCTGCTGCCGCGCCTGGCGCAGATGGACAACATCGCCGTGCTGTGGTTTACCGGTGAGCGCCTGCCGCGCGGCCAGGGCTTCGTGGTGCACATCACGCCGCAAAGCCAGCCGTTCTGCGGCCAACGTGAGCAGGACGCCGCCATTCTCAACGCCGAAGTGCAGCACCTGATCGCCCGCTTCCCGTCCCAATATCTGTGGAGCTACAACCGCTACAAGCGCCCCGCCGGCGCCCCGCCCGCTCCCGAATCCGTCTGAAAGAACCCTGCATGAAACTAGCACTGGCCTTTTTGTGGCTGCTGCGCCTGTTGCCCCTGCCCATCATCCACGCCCTGGCCTGGCTGCTTGGCCAGCTGGTCTACCTGTTGGCCAAGGAGCGCCGCCGCGTCGGCCTGATCAACCTGCGGCTGTGCTTTCCGGATATGAGCCCGCAGGCACACCGCCAGCTGATCCGCCGCCACTGCGTGGAAATGATGAAGTTGATGCTGGAGTACGGCGTGGTGTGGTGGTCGTCGCCAGAGCGCCTGCGCCGGCTGGTGGAGATTCGCGGCCTGGACAACCTGACCCGCCTGCGCGAAGCCGGCGAGGATGTGATCCTGTTCTACCCGCACTTCGTCTCCTTCGAAATCTGCGCACTGCGCCTGAACCTGGAGGTGCCGCTGGTCAGCGTCTACTCGCATCAGAAGAACAAGACGCTGGACGCACAGTTCTACCAGGGCCGCAACCGCTTCGACAACGCCTACATCGTGTCGCGCCAGGAAAGCCTGCGCAGCATCATCAAGGCGATGCGCAAGGAGCACACGCCCTTCCTGTACCTGCCGGACCAGGACTTCGGCCCGCGTGATTCGGTATTCGTGAAGTTCTTCGCCACCGACGCCGCCACCATTACCGGCCTGTCGCGCATTGCTTCGCTGGCCCGCGCCAAAGTGGTACCGGCCATTGCCCGCCGCGAAGGCAGCAAATTCGTGCTGGACATCCACCCGCCGCTGGAAAACTTTCCCAGCGACGACCTGACCGCCGACACCCGCGCCATGAACGCTTTCCTGGAGCAGCGCATCCTGGAAGCACCGGAGCAGTATTTCTGGCTGCACAAGCGCTTCAAGACCCGCCCGCCCGGCCAGCCCAAGCTGTACTGAGCCGGCAACAAATGCATGCGGCCAACCCTCAACGGGTTGGCCTTTTTTATTGCCTGCAGCAGACCACGGCAGGCCACGCCGTTGCGGGTTATCGCTAGCCCCCTGCGGCTGCTCAGCTTGCTCCCCAAGCCAGACACACAGCAGCGCCAGGAAGCAGTATGGCGGCTGGCGACCAACCCGCCAGGCCGCTCACACTACCCGGCCGCGGCTTGACCAGCATCCCGGCTAGCCACAAAGCAAAACAGCCCGCATGTGCGGGCTGTTTTGTGTGCGGCGGAAAACCTCAGCTGCCGCGCTTGCGCCAGAAGTAGCGTGCCACGAAGCCGGGGAAGGCAAACACCAGGAACAGGGCAACGGCAGTCACGTAAAACTGCCAGTGTTGCTCGTGCACCGGTGCCAGGCGCCCTTCCAGCAGGCGGGCCAGGCCGCCCAGCAGCAGGAACAGCGCCACCAGTTCCAGCAGATGCCAGCCAAAGTGCTTGTGGGCTACCTGCTTGATGCCGGCAACGCGGTTGCTGACGAAAGGCAGGTTGGCCGCAACAAAGGCCACGATCAGCAGAACGGTAACGCTGGTTTCCACACTTCTATCCTTACAGGCTGGTGAGCGACTGCTTCATCGCTTCGATGCACATGGCCACCAGGCGTTCCGGCATCACGCCCAGCACCAGCAGTGCCACGGCGTTGACGGACAGCACCAGTTTCATGTCGCCTGCCATGCCGATCGGGCTGTTGTCCTGCACTTCGTCGAAGTACATCACCTTAACCGCACGCAGATAGTAGAAGGCACCGATCAGCGACATCATCACCGCAACCACGGCCAGCCATACCAGCTTCACGTCGACGATAGCCTGGATCACCGCGAACTTGGCGTAGAAGCCAGCCAGCGGCGGAATACCGGCCATGGAGAACAGTGCCAGCAGCATCAGCAGCGCGTACCAGCTGTTGCGGCTGTTCAGGCCCTTCAGATCGTCCAGGGTTTCGCACTCGAAGCCGGCACGGGACAGGCCCAGCAGGATGCCGAAGCCCACCATGGAGGTCAGCACGTACACGATGGCGTAGAACATCGACGCGGAATAGCCTTCCGGGTTGCCGGCGATCAGGCCCAGCAGCAGGAAGCCCATGTGCGAGATGGTGGAGTACGCCAGCATGCGCTTGAGGTTGGTCTGGGCAATGGCGGTGATGTTACCGATAGCCATCGACAGTACCGACAGGATGATCAGCATGCTCTGCCAGTCGGCAACCATCGCGCCCAGGCCCTGCACCAGGATGCGCAGCACGAACACGAAAGCGGCCAGCTTCGGCGCGGCACCGATCATCAGTGTCAGCGCGGTCGGTGCACCGTGGTACACGTCCGGAATCCACATGTGGAACGGAACGGCACCCAGTTTGAACGCCAGACCCGCCACCACGAACACCAGGCCGAATACCAGCAGTGTCTCGTTGGCCTTGCCGCTGGCAATCACCTTGGCAATCTGCGCCAGATCCAGGGTACCGGTAGCACCGTACAGCATGGACATGCCATACAGCAGCAGGCCGGAAGCCAGCGCGCCCAGCACGAAGTACTTCATCGCCGATTCGGTGGCACGCGCGGAGTCACGCTGCAGCGCGATCAGCGAGTACAGCGACAGCGACAGCAGCTCCAGGCCCAGGTACAGGCTGACGAAGTTGCTGGCGGACACCATGAAGTTCATGCCCAGCAGTGCAAACAGGCTCAGGGTGAAGTATTCGCCCTTGAACATGCCGCGGTCGGCCACGTACTGGCGGGTATACACCAGTACCGAAGCGGTGACGCCGTACATGGCGATCTTGACGATGCCTGCCAGCGGGTCTTCAACGAACATGCCGCTGAAGGTGTAGACAACTGTCGGTTCGAAAATCTTGATCTGCAGGAAGGCAGTCACCGCCAGGGTCACCAGGGACAGGCCGTAGGTGATGGCGCGCTTCTCGTCCGTTACAAACAGATCCAGCATCAGGATGACCAGCAATGCTCCGAGCAGAAACATCTCGGGCAATGCCGGCATCAGGTTGAGATCAGCCCAATTCATTGCGTTGTCCTTGTTGGCTTAGAGCTTGCTGATCGCAACGTGCGCGATCAGGTCGTTGACGGAGAGGTGCATCTTCTCGACAAAAGCCTGCGGGTACAGACCCATGCCCAGTACGGCAAGCGCCAGGATGGCCAGTACCAGGAATTCGCGCTTGTTGACGTCGGACAGCTCGGCCACGTGGGCGTTGCCGACATCACCGAAGATCACGCGCTTGTACATCCACAGGGTGTAGGCGGCGCCGAAGATCAGGGTGGTGGCAGCCAGGCCGGCAACCCAGAAGTTCACCTGCACCGCACCCATGATCACCATGAATTCACCCACGAAGCCGGAGGTAGCCGGCAGACCGGAGTTGGCCATGGCGAACAGCATCATGAAAGCAGCGAAGATCGGCATCTTGTTGGCCACACCACCGTAGTCGGCGATGTTGCGGCTGTGCACGCGGTCATACATCACGCCGATACAGAAGAACATGGCGGCGGAAACGAAACCGTGCGACACCATCTGTACCAGTGCACCTTCAACCGCCCAGTTGTTGAGCTGGCTGCCGGAGAACAGGAACATGCCCAGGGTCACGAAGCCCATGTGCGAAATGGAGGAGTAAGCCACCAGTTTCTTCATGTCGCTCTGCACCAGAGCCACCAGGCCGATGTACACCACCGCGATCAGCGACAGGGTAATAATCACCGGGGACAGCTGCAGCGCGGCATCCGGCACGATGGGCAGCGCGAACCGCAGGAAGCCGTAGGCACCGATCTTCAGGGTGATGGCAGCCAGTACCATGGAACCGCCGGTCGGCGCTTCCACGTGGGCATCCGGCAACCAGGTGTGCACCGGCCACATCGGCACCTTCACCGCGAACGACAGGAAGAAGGCCACGAACAGCAGGATCTGCACGTCACGCGGGATCTTCGCCAGCGCCTGGAAGGCAGCGATCTCGAAGGTCTTGCCAGCCTGGAAATACAGGTAGATGAACGCTACCAGCATCAGCAGGGAACCCAGCAGGGTGTACAGGAAGAACTTCACCGACGCGTACACGCGGCGCGGGCCACCCCAGACACCGATGATCAGGTACATCGGGATCAGCATGCCCTCGAAGAACACGTAGAACAGGATGGCATCCAGCGCGGCGAACGCACCGTTGATCAGGCCGGACATGATCAGGAACGCCGCCATGTACTGCGCAGTGCGTTTCTGGATCACTTCCCAGCCAGCCAGCACCACCATCAGGGTGGTGAAACTGTTGAGCACGATGAACAGCATCGAGATGCCGTCCACGCCCAGGTGGTAGTTGATACCCAGCGATTCGATCCACGGCTTGTTCTCGACATACTGCATGCCGCCATGCAGCGTGTTGAAGTCGGTGAACAAGGGCAGCGATACCAGGAAGCCGGCCAGTGCGCCAGCCAGGGCCAGCCAGCGCGCGATGGACGCCCGCTGGTCCCCCCCGGTGGCCAGCACCAGCAGGCCGGCCACGATAGGAGTCCAGATCACCAGACTCAAGGTATTAGCAAACATATCGATAACCTATTCTTTTTACGATTCCGGTAACCGACCCTTAGCGCAGGATCAGCGGCTTCAACCAGTAGGTCATCAGCACCAGCACGCCAACGATCATGATGGCGGCGTAGCTGTAGATGAAACCGGTCTGCAGCTTGCGAACCACGCTGGAGAAGAAAGCCACCAGGCGGGCGCTGCCGTTAACCAGCAGGCCGTCGATCAGCAGCATGTCGCCCACCTTCCAGAAGAAGGTACCCAACAGGCGCGAACCCTTGGCGAATACGGCGAAGTAGATCTCGTCCAGGTAGTACTTGTTTTCCAGCAGGGTGTGCACCGGGGCGAACTTCTGCTTGATGGCGGCCGGAATCTGCGGCGCCTTCATGTAGAAGAACCAGGCAACGGCAACGCCGGCTGCGGCCAACCAGAACGGCAGGCTGGACAGCGCGTGCATGGCCATGGCCACCGGGCCGTGGAACTCGTGACCCATTTCTTCCAGTGCCGGGTGCAGTTCGTGATTGATGTGAATCACACCCTTGAAGAAGTCACCGTACAGCAGCGGATCGATGGCGAAGAAGCCGATCAGTACCGACGGAATCGCCAGCAGCACCAGCGGCAGGGTTACCACCCACGGGCTTTCGTGCGGTTTGTCGTTCGGGCCCAGACCGTGATGATGGTCATCGGACGGCTCTTCATCGTCGTGGTCACCGTGGTGAGCATGCTCGCCATGGTTCTGCATCCAGCGTTCCTTGCCATGGAAAACCAGGAAGTACATGCGGAAGGAGTAGAACGCGGTCACGAACACGCCGGCGATAACGGCGAAGTAGGCAAAACCGGCAGCCGACAGGTGCGAAGCATGCACCGCCTCGATGATGGAGTCCTTCGAGTAGAAGCCGGAGAAGAACGGGGTACCGATCAGCGCCAGCGAACCCAGCAGCGAAGTGATCCAGGTAATCGGCATGTACTTGCGCAAGCCGCCCATATTGCGCATGTCCTGATCATGGTGCATGCCCATGATCACGGAACCGGCGCCGAGGAACAGCAGGGCCTTGAAGAAAGCGTGGGTCATCACGTGGAACATGGCCACCGAGTAGGCGGAAGCGCCCAGCGCCACGGTCATGTAACCCAGCTGCGACAGGGTGGAGTAAGCCACCACGCGCTTGATGTCGTTCTGCACCACACCGAGGAAGCCCATGAACAGCGCGGTGATGGCACCGGCAGTCATGACCACGTTCAGCGCAGTATCGGACATCTCGAACAGCGGGCTCATGCGCGACACCATGAAGATACCGGCGGTCACCATGGTCGCGGCGTGAATCAGTGCCGAGATCGGGGTCGGGCCTTCCATGGAGTCCGGCAGCCACACGTGCAGCGGGAACTGTGCCGATTTACCCATCGCGCCGATGAACAGCAGGATGCAGGTTACCGACAGCAGCGACCACTGGGTGCCCGGGATCAGGCTGATGGTCTTGTTTGCCAGGGCCGGAGCCGCAGCGAACACGTCGGCGTAGTTCAGCGAACCGCCGAAGTAGGCCAGCACCAGGCCGATACCCAGCAGGAAACCGAAGTCACCCACGCGGTTCACCAGGAACGCCTTCAGGTTGGCGAAGATCGCGGTCGGACGCTTGAACCAGAAGCCGATCAGCAGGTAGGACACCAGACCAACCGCTTCCCAGCCGAAGAACAGCTGGATGAAGTTGTTGGACATCACCAGCATCAGCATGGAGAAGGTGAACAGCGAGATGTAGCTGAAGAAGCGCTGGTAGCCCGGATCTTCCTGCATGTAGCCGATGGTGTAGATATGCACCATCAGCGACACGAAGGTCACCACGACCAGCATCATCGCGGTCAGCGAATCCACCAGGAAGCCGACGGAGAATTCATACCCCCCTACCGTCAGCCAGGTGTACACAGGGCCGTTGAATACATGAGCGCTGCCATCAAGGAAGCCCTTCAGTACTCCGATCGACAGTACCGCCGATACCGCCACGCCGAGAATCGTCACAACGTGGGCAGCACGGCGACCAATCGCCCAGCCAAACAGGCCTGCAATAAGCGACCCCACCAGCGGTGAGAGCGCGATCAGCAGGTATAAGCTCTTCATATCCATGTTTGTCGTGCTTTTTAGAATTGAAATCCGGTTTTGTTAGCCTTTGAGGCTGCCCAAGTCTTCCACGTTGATGCTGTTCAGGTTACGGAACAGAACCACCAGGATCGCCAGGCCGATCGCCGATTCGGCGGCCGCCACGGTGAGGATGAAGAAGACGAAAATCTGCCCTGCCGAATCGGACAGGTAGTGCGAGAAGGCGATGAAGTTGTAGTTCACCGCGAGCAGCATCAATTCGAGCGCCATCAACAGCACGATGAGGTTTTTCCGGTTCAGGAAAATACCCAGCACGCTGATGGCGAACAGGATGCCGGCCAGCACCAGGAAGTGAGTCAGTGTAAGCACATTTACTCCCGTTACGGCCGTCAGGCCTGTTGCTCGTTATTGGACTCGGATGCGGTAGCCACTTCCGGCTTCACGGCATCCATCTTGACGATGCGAACGCGATCGTCACGACGGACACGCACCTGCACCCCCGGATCAATCGCCTTGCTGTCCTTGCGCTGACGCTGGGTGATACCGATGGCAGCCACCATGGCAACCAGCAGGATCACGGCAGCCGCTTCGAACGGCAGCAGGTAGGTGGTGTACAGCTGGCCGCCCAGCAGGCGGACGTTGCTGATCTTGGCCATGGCATCAACCGCCGGCTGTACCTTGGACAGGCCTGCTTCCGGGCTGGACAGCACCAGGATGATCTCGGCCAGCATGATCAGCGCCACAGTGGCAGCCTGCGGGAAGTTGGACCAGAAACCGGCGCGCAACTTCTCCACGTTGATGTCGAGCATCATCACCACGAACAGGAACAGCACGGTTACCGCCCCCACGTACACCAGTACCAGTGCAATGGCCAGGAACTCGGCCTGCAGCAGCAGCCAGTGGCCGGAAGCGGTAAAGAAAGCCAGCACCAGGTACAGCGCAGCGTGTACCGGGTTTTTCGCCGTGACCACGCGGAGACCCGCGAAAATCAGGATCGCCGACAGAATATAGAAAACGACAGCCTGAAAGCTCATGGGTCCCCCTTAGCGGTACTTGGCGTCCGCAGCCTTGTTGGCCGCGATTTCAGCCTCGTACTTGTCACCCACCGCCAGCAGCATCGGCTTGGTGTAGTAGAGGTCGCCACGTTTTTCGCCGTGGTATTCAAAAATGTGGGTCTCGACAATGGCATCCACCGGACAGGCTTCTTCGCAGAAACCGCAGAAGATGCACTTGGTCAGATCGATGTCGTAGCGCGAGGTGCGGCGGGTGCCGTCATCACGCTGCTCCGACTCGATGGTGATGGCCATTGCCGGGCACACGGCCTCGCACAGCTTACAGGCGATGCAGCGCTCTTCACCGTTGGCATAACGGCGTTGGGCGTGCAGGCCACGGAAGCGCGGCGAGATCGGGGTCTTCTCTTCCGGGAACTGTACGGTGATCTTGCGGGCGAAGAAGTGACGACCAGTCACCATCAGGCCCTGCACCAGTTCTACCAGCAGGAAGGTTTTGAAAAAGTTGCGGATCATTTCCATGCTAATTCACCCAAGCTCCATCACTTCCACAGCGACAGCGGAGACAACATCCACACGCCGAGTACCAACACCGAAACCAGCGTCACCGGAATGAACACTTTCCAGCCCAGACGCATGATCTGGTCGTAGCGGTAACGCGGGAAGGTGGCGCGGAACCACAGGAACAGGAACAGCACGAACGACATCTTGGCGAACAGCCACAGGATGCTGCCCGCGCCGAGCGCGCCCCACGATGCCGGGAACGGCGACAGCCAGCCACCCAGGAACATGATGGAGGTCAGTGCCGCGATCAGGATCATGTTGGCGTATTCGGCCAGGAAGAAGATCGCGAACGCCATGCCGGAGTATTCCACGTGGAAACCGGCCACGATTTCGGATTCGCCTTCCGCCACGTCAAACGGTGCACGGTTGGTTTCGGCCACGCCGGAGATCAGGTACACGATGAACAGCGGGAACAGCGGCAGCCAGTTCCAGGAGAAAATGGAACCGCCGGCAATGCCGTGGCCCTGCTGTTTCACGATGTCGACCAGGTTCAGGCTGCTGGATACCATCAGTACACCTACCAGTGCGAAGCCCATGGCCAGTTCGTAGGACACGATCTGTGCCGAGGAACGCAGCGCGCCCAGGAAGGAGTACTTGGAGTTACCGGCCCAACCGGCCACGATCACGCCGTACACGCCCATCGAGGTGATGGCCATGATGTACAGCAGCGAGGCGTCGATGTTGGTCACGTACAGGTTTTCACCGAACGGAATCACCGCCCAGGCGGCCAGCGCCGGCATGATCGCCAGCACCGGCGCCAGCAGGAAAAGACCCTTGCTCGACTTGGTCGGCAGGATGATTTCCTTCAGCAGCAGCTTGATACCGTCAGCCAGCGGCTGCAGCAGACCTTTCGGGCCCACGCGGTTCGGACCGATACGAATCTGCATGTAGCCGATCACCTTGCGCTCGGCGAGCGTCAGGTAGGCCACCGCACCCATCATCGGGGCAACGATGACCAGGATCTTCAGCAGTGTCCACACTGCGAGACCGGCATCGGCACCCAACAAGCTTTGCAGCAGTTCCATGGATTAACCTCGCTTGATCTGAATCGGTTCGAACAGGCCGCCCAGAACCTGGGTCGCCGGATGAGCGCCTGCCACGCGAGCCGCACCCTGCGCCAGCGCCTTGTCGGTGCTCAGCGTCAGGCTGACTTCGGCAGCGCCCTGCGCCACGATCACGGCCTGGCCATCCTGCAGACCCAGACGCTCGGCATCAGCCGGGTTCAGCTGCAGCTGCGGTACGGCAGCGGCGGCGGTCTGTTGCAGCGAATCGGCACGACGGCAGATCGGGTCGGCATGGTACAGCGGCACATCGCCAACACGTACCAGCTCGCCGTTGGCAGCTGCAACGTTGGCCGCAAGCACGCTCTGGCCATTGTTCAGCTGTGCGGCCAGATCGCCCAGCGCCAGCAGCTCGCTGCGCACTTCTTCGCAGGAGTTCTGCTCGAAGCCGTTCAGGTTCAGCATGTTGCCCAGCACGCGCAGCACCTTCCAGCCCGGACGGGTTTCGCCCAGCGGACGTACCACGCCGTTGAAGGACTGCAGCTTGCCTTCCATGTTGATGAAGGAGCCGGCGGTCTCGGAGAACGGCGCGATCGGCAGCAGCACGTCGGCGTAGTCCAGCAGACCGGCGCCCTTGTACGAGCTCAGCGCGATCACGGTGGCAGCCTGCTTCATGGCGGCAACGGCTTGCTGGCCGTCGTAGCTGTCGGCTTCCACTTCGTTGTTCAGCAGCACGTAGGCCTTGCGCGGTGCAGCCAGCATCTCGCGGGCCGACAGGCCGGCGGTTACGCTCTGGCCGAAGGCGCCGCGAGCCGGGTTGGCACCCGCTACATCGGCACCCACGGTGTTGGCGGCAGCGGCGGTGATGCCGAAGCGCGCACCGGTCAGACGGGCGATTTCCTGCGCCAGTGCCAGCAGTTCGGAGAACGCCGGGTGGTACTGGGCTACGTTACCCAGCACGATGGATGCGCTTTCCGCACCGCACAGGCTGTCGGCAATCGCCTGGGCCTCGGCGGAAACGTTGGCCGCAGCCAGATCGATGGCGGTTTCGCCACCTTTGGCAGCTACCACGGCCTTCAGCACTTGAGCCAGACCGTTTACCAGCTGTTGCGGTGCCACGATCAGCTTGGCGTTCAGGCTGGTGAACAGCTGGTCGTCAGCCACGTGCAGCACGTTCAGCTGGCTACCCTTCTTCACCGCCTGACGCAGGCGGGAAGCCAGCAGCGGCTGTTCGCTACGCTGGGTGGCGCCCACGACCAGGATGGACTTGCTGGCAGCCAGTTCCACGATGGAGGAACCCAGCCACAGTGCACCCTGCTGCTGCTTGGCCACGCGGGCGTCGCTGCGGCGCAGGCCGGCGTCGATGTTGTTCACGCCGAAGGCACGGGCCAGTTTCTGCGCCAGGTACAGTTCTTCGGTGCTGCTGTGCGGCGACAGCAGGAAGCCGATGGCATCCTTGCCGTGATCGGCGGATACGCCGTTCAGGCCTTTCACCACGTATTCCAGCGCGGTCTGCCAGTCGGTCTCGTGCCACTTGCCGTCGAACTTGATCATCGGCTTCTGCAGACGTTCGGCGCTGTTCAGGCCTTCGTAGGAGAAACGATCACGGTCGGACAGCCAGCATTCGTTGATGGCTTCGTTTTCCAGCGGCAGCACGCGCATTACTTCGTTCTGCTTCACCTGTACGACCAGGTTGGCACCCAGGCCGTCGTGCGGGCTTACCGACTTGCGGCGCGACAGTTCCCAGGCACGGGTGCTGTAGCGGAACGGCTTGGAAGTCAGCGCGCCTACCGGGCACAGGTCGATCACGTTGCCGGAGATTTCCGAGTCGATGGTCTTGCCGAGGAACGGCATGATCTCGGAGAACTCGCTGCGGTTCGCCATGCCGATTTCCTGGAAGCCACCGATTTCCTCGGTGAAGCGTACGCAGCGGGTGCAATGGATGCAGCGGCTCATTTCCTCGGCGGAAACCAGCGGACCCATATCCTTGCCCACCACGACGCGCTTTTCTTCCTGGTAGCGGGAAGCGGAGTTGCCGTAGCCCACTGCCAGATCCTGCAGCTGGCATTCTCCGCCCTGATCGCAGATCGGGCAGTCCAGCGGGTGGTTGATCAGCAGGAATTCCATCACGCCAGCCTGGGCCTTCTTGGCCATCGGCGAGGCGGTATGCACTTTCATGCCGTCGGTAACCGGGGTGGCGCAGGCCGGCAGCGGCTTCGGCGCCTTCTCGACTTCTACCAGACACATGCGGCAGTTGGCCGCAATCGACAGTTTCTTGTGGTAGCAGAAGTGCGGGATGTAAGTACCGGCAGCATGGGCGGCATCCATTACGGTGCTGCCCTGGTTTACTGTCAGTTTTTTACCGTCGATTTCGATTTCAAGCATCGCTCAACACCATTTGTGATCTACCAAAGACTTCTTGTGCTCGATCAGATGCTCGAACTCGTGACGGAAGTGTTTGGTAAAGCTTCGAACCGGGAACACGGCAGCATCGGCCAGCGCACAGATGGTGCGGCCAGCCATGTTGTTGCCGACGGACTCCAGCAATTCCAGATCGCCCTGACGGCCTTCGCCGTTGGCAATGCGGTGAATCACGCGATACAGCCAGCCGGTGCCTTCACGGCACGGGGTGCACTGACCGCAGGATTCCTCGTGATAGAAGTAGGCCAGGCGCTCCAGAGCGGTCACCATGCACACGTCTTCGTTCATCACGATCACCGCGCCGGAACCCAGCATGGAGCCGGCCTTGGCGATGCTGTCGTAATCCATGGTCAGTTCCATCATCACGTCGCCCGGCAGTACCGGGGCGGAGGAACCACCAGGAATCACGGCCTTGAGCTTCTTGCCGTCCTTCATGCCGCCGGCCATTTCCAGCAGGTCCTTGAACGGGGTGCCCAGCGGAATCTCGTAGTTGCCTGGACGGTTGACGTGGCCGGAAACAGAGAACAGCTTGGTGCCACCGTTGTTCGGCTTGCCGGCTTCCAGGAATTTCTGGCCGCCATCACGGATGATGAACGGTACCGAGGCAAACGATTCGGTGTTGTTGATGGTGGTCGGCTTGCCATACAGGCCGAAGCTGGCCGGGAACGGCGGCTTGAAGCGCGGCTGGCCTTTTTTGCCTTCCAGCGATTCCAGCAGCGCGGTTTCCTCGCCACAGATGTAGGCGCCGTAACCATGGTGGGCGTACAGCTCGAAGCTGAAGTCGGTGCCCAGGATGTTCTGCCCCAGGAAACCGGCCTTGCGTGCCTCTTCCAGTGCGGCTTCGAACAGCTCGTAGGCTTCGAAGATTTCGCCGTGGATGTAGTTGTAGCCAGCCTTACAGCCCATGGCGTAGCCAGCGATGATCATGCCTTCGATCAGCGCATGCGGGTTGTAGACCAGGATGTCGCGGTCCTTGAAGGTACCCGGTTCGCCCTCGTCGGTGTTGCACACCACGTACTTGTCGCCCGGGAAGGAACGCGGCATGAAGCTCCACTTCAGGCCGGTGGGGAAGCCCGCACCGCCACGACCACGCAGGCCGGAGTTCTTCACTTCCGCGATCACGTCTTCCTGCGGAATCTTGCCCTCCAGGATCTTCTTCAGAGCCTGGTAGCCGCCGCGCGCCATGTAGGCATCGATGTGCCAGCAATCCGGTGCGGACATGTCCACACCTTCGAAAATCACGCCTTTGACGAAGATAGCCATTATTCCAACTCCGCCAGTTTCTTATCGATGGCTTCTGCAGTCATGAAGCTGCACATCGAGTGGTTGTTCACCAGCAGTACCGGCGCATCGCCGCAAGCACCCATGCACTCGCCTTCCAGCAGGGTGAACTTGCCGTCGGCAGTGGTTTCTCCCAGGTGGATGCCGAGTTTCTGGCCGATGTACTGGGCAGCGTTCACGCCGCCACGCAGTGCACAGGGCAGGTTGGTGCAGACGGTGATCTTGTACTTGCCCACCGGCTTCATGTCGTACATGTTGTAGAAAGTGGCGACTTCGTACGCGGCCACCGGCGCAATGCCGATATAGTTGGCCACGAATTCGATCACTTCCGAATTCAGGCAACGCTCTTCCGGCGTTGCAGCTTTTTCACGGCGCTCGGTCAGTGCGATGCGCAGGGCACCCATCACGGCAGAACGAGCTTGATCGGCCGGGTATTTCGCCAGTTCGCGATCAATTTTTGCCAGGGATTCAGCGGATAGCATCAGCGGTCGATCTCCCCAAATACGATATCCTGGGTACCGATGATTGCCACCACGTCGGCAATCATGTGGCCGCGCGACATTTCATCCAGGGCTGCCAGGTGGGCATAGCCAGGTGCGCGGATCTTCAGGCGGTACGGCTTGTTGGCGCCATCGGACACGAGGTAGATGCCGAACTCACCCTTCGGATGTTCCACCGCGGCGTAAGCTTCGCCTTCCGGCACGTGCATGCCTTCGGTAAACAGTTTGAAGTGGTGGATCAGCTCCTCCATGTTCGACTTCATGTCTTCACGGCTCGGCGGAGCAAACTTGTGGTTGTCGGTGATCACCGGACCCGGGTTGGCTTTCAGCCAGGCCACGCATTGCTTGATGATGCGGTTGGACTGGCGCATTTCTTCCATGCGAACCAGGTAGCGGTCGTAGCAGTCACCGGTCACGCCTACCGGCACGTCGAAATCGACGCGGTCGTAAACGTCGTACGGCTGGGTCTTGCGCAGATCCCAGGCAATACCCGAACCGCGCAGCATGGCGCCGGTCAGACCCAGGTTCTTGGCGCGCTCCGGCGATACCACGCCGATGCCCACGGTACGCTGCTTCCAGATACGGTTGTCGGTGAGCAGGGTTTCATACTCGTCGATCTTTTCCGGGAAGCGGTTGGTGAAGTCTTCGATGAAGTCCAGCATGGTGCCCTGACGGCCTTCGTTCAGCTTGGCCAGTTCACGTGCGTTCTTGATCTTGGATACGGTGTACTGCGGCATGGAGTCCGGCAGATCACGGTACACACCGCCCGGACGGAAGTAGGCAGCATGCATACGGGCGCCGGAAACGGCCTCGTAGCAGTCCATCAGGTCTTCGCGTTCGCGGAAGGCGTACAGGAACATGGTCATCGCACCGATATCCAGCGCGTGCGCACCGATCCACAGCAGGTGGTTCAGGACACGGGTGATCTCGGAGAACATCACGCGGATGTACTGCGCACGCAGCGGCACGTCGATGCCGGCCAGCTTTTCGATGGCCAGACAGTAGGCGTGCTCGTTACACATCATGGACACGTAGTCCAGACGATCCATGTACGGCAGCGACTGGATGAAGGTCTTGCTTTCGGCCAGCTTCTCGGTGCCGCGATGCAGCAGACCGATGTGCGGGTCGGCACGCTGTACCACTTCACCGTCCAGTTCCAGCACCAGACGCAGCACACCGTGCGCGGCCGGGTGTTGCGGACCGAAGTTCAGCGTGTAGTTACGGATTTCAGCCACCGTAGTTCTCCTCGCGGATGATGCGCGGCGTGATTTCGCGCGGCTCGATGGTTACCGGCTGGTAGATGACGCGCTGCTGGGCAGCGTCGTAACGCATTTCCACGTGGCCGGACAGCGGGAAGTCCTTGCGGAACGGGTGACCGACGAAACCGTAATCGGTCAGCAGGCGACGCAGGTCGGGGTGGCCGTCGAACACGATGCCGTACAGGTCGAAGGCTTCGCGCTCGAACCAGTTGGCCGCAGACCAGATGTCCGAAACCGACGGCACGACCGGGAAGCTGTCATCCTCGGCGAAGATGCGTACGCGGATGCGGAAATTGTGCTTGAGCGACAGCAGGTGGTAGACCACGGCGAAACGCAGACCATCCCAGGGTTGGTCCTTGTATGCGCTGTAGTCCATGCCACAGACGTCGATGCATTGTTCGAACGACAGGGTGTCGTGGTCGCGCAGGGCGGTCATCACTGCCAGAGTGTCGGCAGCCTTGCACACCACGGTCAGCTCATCCAGTGCGATCTTGGCGCTGACGAGCTTGTCGCCCAGCACCTCTTCAACCGCCGTCTTGAGCTTTTCCATTTTCACGGACATGGTTTTACCTCAACGGGCGATGGTATTGGTTCGCTTGATCTTGTTCTGCAGCTGGATGATGCCGTACAGCAGCGCCTCGGCAGTCGGAGGACAGCCCGGAACATAGACATCCACCGGCACGATGCGGTCGCAGCCGCGCACGACGGAATAGGAATAGTGATAGTAGCCGCCGCCGTTGGCACAGGAACCCATGGAAATTACCCAGCGGGGCTCAGCCATCTGGTCGTATACCTTGCGCAAGGCCGGAGCCATCTTGTTGCACAGGGTACCAGCCACGATCATCAGGTCGGACTGACGCGGACTCGGACGGAACACGATGCCGAAACGGTCCAGGTCATAACGTGCAGCGCCTGCGTGCATCATTTCGACGGCACAGCAGGCCAGGCCGAAAGTCATCGGCCACAGGGAACCGGTACGGGTCCAGTTGATGAGTTTGTCAGCCGTAGTGGTGACAAAACCCTTTTCGAGAACGCCCTCTACTCCCATTCCAGAGCTCCTTTTTTCCACATGTATACGAAGCCGAGCGTCAGGACGATGAGGAACTCCAGCATCACGCCAAAGCCGTAAACCCCCAGTTCCTTGAACACTACTGCCCATGGGAACAGAAAGGCGATCTCCAGATCGAACAGGATGAACAGAATGGCGATCAGGTAGTAACGAACGTCAAACTTCATCCGCGCGTCTTCGAATGCTTCGAAGCCGCATTCGTAGGGAGACAGCTTTTCGGGATCAGGCCGATTGGGCGCTACAAGCCAGCCCAGTACCAGCGGACCTACCCCGACCAGCAGGCCGACGACGACAAACAACAGAATGGGAAAGTAATTTTGCAGCATTTCCCGCACACCCCTAAAAGAAAGGAGGCCACAGACCTCCTTAGACTCCAAACAAAACAGGCCACCGGAATCCCGGTGGCCTGTCTTTTGAATGTGGTGCCGACAGTGAGACTCGAACTCACACAGCCTACGGCCACTACCCCCTCAAGATAGCGTGTCTACCAATTTCACCATGTCGGCAATACTTTAGATTGTTACTCTGGAATTACTTTGCCAGAGTTTTTGTCCTTAGCTGCACCGCCCGGGATTTGCGGAGCAACTTTTTCGACTGCCGAACCCATCACGCCAAGCTTGCTGGTAGAAGCAACATGCAAATAACTGATCAGCATCAACATCGAAAAGAATACGACTGCCGACAATGCGGTAGCCCTACTCAGGAAATTTGCGGAACCAGTTGCACCAAACAGACTGCCGGAAGCACCACTACCGAAAGCGGCCCCCATGTCTGCGCCCTTGCCATGCTGCATCAGAACAAGAACGATAATGGTCAATGCCGAAACGATCAGCATGACGAGTGCAATAGTATTCAGAAGTTCCATATTATAAAGTCTTTTTAGCGGACTGACAAATCTTGCCGAAGCCTTTGATTTCAAGCGAGGCACCGCCAACCAGTGCGCCACCTACGCTTGCCAGAGACAGGATTGCGTCGGCGTTGTCAGCCTTGACGCTTCCGCCATAGAGGACGCGAATACTAGCAGACGCCCCATGGCATTGCAACACGCGCTCCAGAATCAGTTGATGCGCCGCATCAATCTGTTCGATGCTGGCCACGCGGCCGGTGCCGATGGCCCATACCGGCTCGTAGGCCACCACGTATTCCTGCCCGGCGATGGCATCCAGTGTCTTGAGCTGCTCGCCCACCACCTCGGCAAAACGGCCTGCCTCGCGCTCTTCCAGTGTCTCGCCCACGCAGTACACCGGCACCATGCCGGCCGCCACCGCGGCCTGCAGTTTCTCGCGCAGGCAGGCGTCGTTCTCGCCGAAATACTGGCGGCGCTCGGAATGGCCGACCAGCACGTAGCGGCAGCCCATGTCGGCCAGCATGCTGGCGCAGACTTCACCGGTAAAGGCGCCATCCAGCGCATAGCGGCTGACATCCTGCGCCGCAACGGCCAGCTTGCTGCCGGCGAACATGGCGGCCAGCTGTGCCAGGTAAGGGTACGGCGCGGCGATGCCCACGCCTTCGCGGTTGATATCCGCATCGTCCAGCATGCTCTGCAGCAGCGATACGTTGGCCGCATGGCGGCCGTTCATCTTCCAGTTACCCAGCACCAGCTTGGCTTGCATTGTCCTGTCTCCGTTATGGCGTTATTCGATTTGCCGCCAGTATATCAGCAAGCGTCACCCGCCCCCGCAATGTGACGAACTGTAATATTTCTGAAATCTGAAGCCACTAGCATCCGCTCCATCGAAACGCGTCCTTCACCCTGGAGCACACATGAAACTCGCTACTCGTTGGGCTGTTACCCTGGCACTGTCCACTTTTGTTGTTGGTACCGCGGCTGCCGCCGACATCACCGGCGCTGGTGCTACTTTCCCGTACCCGCTGTACGCCAAGTGGGCCGAAGCCTACAAGGCCAAGACCAACAACAACCTGAACTACCAGTCCATCGGTTCCGGCGGCGGTATCAAGCAGATCCAGGCCAAGACCGTTGACTTCGGCGCCTCCGACATGCCGCTGAAGCCGGAAGAGCTGGACAAGTCCGGCCTGACCCAATTCCCGACCGTGATCGGCGGCGTGGTACCGGTAGTCAACCTGCCGGGCGTTACCGCTGGCCAGCTGAAGCTGACCGGCGCCCTGATCGCCGACATCTACCTGGGCAAGATCAGCAACTGGAATGATGCCGCCATCGCCAAGCTGAACCCGGGCGTGAAGCTGCCGGACCAGAAAATCACCGTGGTACGTCGTTCCGACGGCTCCGGCACCACCTTCGTATTCACCAACTACCTGTCCAAGGTATCGCCGGAATGGAGCAGCGCCATCGGCTCCAACACCGCCGTGAACTGGAAGACCGGCGTGGGCGGCAAGGGTAACGAAGGCGTGGCCAACTATGTAACCCGCATCAAGGGTGCCATCGGCTACGTGGAATACGCTTACGCCAAGCAGAACAAGATCGCGCACGCTGCAGTACAGAACGCTGCCGGCACCTTCGTTCAGCCGAGCGACAGCACCTTCAAGGCAGCTGCTTCCGGCGCCGACTGGGCCAAGACCAAGGACTTCTACCTGATCCTGACCAACCAGCCGGGCAAGGACAGCTGGCCGATCGCCAGTGCCACCTTCATCCTGATGCACAAGAAGCAGGACAAGCCGGAACAGGCTACCGAAGCACTGAAGTTCTTCGACTGGGCCTACGCCAACGGCGATGCCACTGCCAACCAGCTTGACTACGTGCCGATGCCGACTAATGTCAAGTCTCTGATCCACACCAGCTGGAAGCAGATCACCAACGCCTCCGGCACCCCGGTATGGAAATAAGCTGTCCCAGCTGACAGCCAGATGAAGCCGGGAGCCCCGCTCCCGGCTTTTTATCTGAGAACCTGATTACGATCTGCTGCGCTTTGGCGATACGGCGTTTAAAGGCCTTGCTTCACCCTGGCTGGCGAGATCGTAAACCGGCTCTAAATCAAACCGCGATTGTGAGCAACATGGAAAATACCCAGAACGCAGCGCACCTCAAACGGCAGATGCTGCTCGACGCCCTGTTCCGCCTGTTGACCCGAAGCTTCGCCTTCCTGGTACTGGCCCTGCTGCTTGGTATCCTGCTGTCCCTGCTGGTAGGCGCCCTGCCCAGCATCAAGCATTTCGGCTTCGGCTTCCTGGCCAGCACCGCCTGGGATCCGGTAGCGCAAAAATTCGGCGCCGTGGTGCCCATCTTCGGCACCCTGGTCACCTCCATTATTGCCCTCTTGATCGGCGTACCGGTCAGCTTCGGCATCGCCCTGTTCCTGACCGAACTGTGTCCGCCGGTGCTCAAGCGCCCGCTGGGTATCGCGGTAGAACTGCTGGCCGGCATTCCTTCCATCATCTATGGCATGTGGGGCCTGTTCGTGTTCGCCCCGCTGTTCAGCGAACACGTGCAGCCGTGGGTACTGGAGCACATGGGCGGCCTGCCGCTGGTCGGCTTCCTGTTCCAGGGTGCGCCGATGGGCATCGGCATCTTCACCGCCGGCCTGATCCTGGCCATCATGGTGATTCCCTTCATTGCCTCGGTAATGCGCGACGTATTCGAAGTGGTTCCGCCGATGCTGAAAGAATCCGCCTACGGCCTGGGTGGCACCACCTGGGAAGTCGTGCGCTACGTGGTACTGCCGTTCACCAAGACCGGCGTAGTCGGCGGCATCATGCTGGGCCTTGGCCGCGCGCTGGGCGAGACCATGGCGGTAACCTTCGTGATCGGTAACTCCTCCACCTTCTCCACCGGCCTGTTCGATGCCGGCAACTCCATCGCCTCCACCCTGGCCAACGAGTTCGCCGAAGCCAACGGCGACCTGTACATGGCGTCGCTGATTGAACTGGGTCTGATCCTGTTCTTTATTACTTTCGTTGTGCTGGCCTGCTCCAAGCTGCTGTTGCTGCGCTTGAAGAAGCAGGAAGGCCGCGCATCCTGAGGGGGCCACATGACCATGACTGTTGCGCAAAACGACAAAGCGAAAAAGCCCATGGCTAATTCGACGCACCGCAGCCGCGCCATCTATGCGCGCCGCCGCCTGGTAAACAAGTTCAATATGCTGGCCTCCATCCTGGCCATGGCGTTCGGCCTGTTCTGGCTGCTGTGGATCCTGTGGACGCTGGTGCAGCACGGCCTGTCCGGCCTGTCCCCGGCGGTGTTCACCAAGATCACCCCGCCGCCCGGCTCCGCCGGTGGCCTGGCCAACGCCATTGCCGGTTCGCTGCAGATGACCTTCTTCGGCACCCTGATCGGCACCCCGATCGGCATCATGGCCGGCATCTACCTGGCCGAGTTCGGCGACCGCGGCTGGCTGGCACCGGCCACCCGCTTCATCAACGACATCCTGCTGTCGGCACCGTCCATCGTGATCGGCCTGTTCATCTACGAGGTGTACGTGGTGTCGGTTGGCCACTTCTCCGGCTGGGCCGGTGCCCTGGCGCTGGCGCTGCTGGTGATTCCGGTAGTAGTGCGCACCACCGAGAACATGCTGCGCCTGGTACCGGGCAGCCTGCGCGAGGCGGCCTACGCACTGGGCGCCCCGCAATGGAAGGTAACGATGTACGTGACGCTGCGTGCCGCCAAGTCCGGCGTGATCACCGGCATCCTGCTGGCGGTGGCACGCATTTCCGGCGAAACCGCACCGCTGCTGTTCACCGCGCTGAACAACCAGTTCTGGAGCAACATGAACCAGCCGATGGCCAACCTGCCGATCGTGATCTTCCAGTTCGCCATGAGCCCGTACGAAGACTGGCACAACCTGGCGTGGGCAGGTTCCATCCTGATCACCTTCAGCGTACTGGCACTCAACATCATCGCCCGCTGGCTTGGCAGCCAGAAATCCCAATCCCACTGAGGCTTGACGACTCATGACCACCAACGACATCAAGCTGCAGGTCAAAGACCTGAACTTCTACTACGGCAAGTTTCACGCGCTGAAACACATCAACCTGGATATTCCCGCCGGCAAGGTCACCGCCTTCATCGGCCCGTCCGGTTGCGGCAAGTCCACCCTGCTGCGTACCTTCAACCGCATGTTCGAGCTGTACCCTGGCATGCGCGCCGAGGGTGAAATCCGCCTGGATGGCCAGAACCTGCTGGCGAAAAACGTGGACGTGAACATGCTGCGCGCCAAGGTAGGCATGGTGTTCCAGAAGCCCACCCCGTTCCCGATGTCCATCTACGACAACATCACCTTCGGCGTGAAGCTGTACGAGAACCTGAGCCGTGCGGAAATGGACGACCGCGTGGAATGGGCGCTGCGCAAGGCGGCGCTGTGGGGCGAAGTGAAGGACAAGCTCAAGCAGTCCGGCCACTCGCTGTCCGGTGGCCAGCAGCAGCGTCTGTGCATTGCCCGCGCCGTGGCCACCCGCCCGGAAGTGCTGCTGCTGGACGAACCGACCTCGGCACTGGACCCGATCTCCACCGGCCACATCGAAGAGCTGATCCACGAGCTGAAAGAGGACTACACCATCGCCATCGTGACCCACAATATGCAGCAGGCGGCACGGGTGTCCGACTACACCGCCTACATGTACCTGGGCGAGCTGATGGAATTCGGCGATACCGACAACATCTTTACCGCACCCAAGCGCAAGGAAACCGAAGACTACATCACCGGTAAATTCGGTTAATATTACAGCAATGTTACAAAGCCCTTACGGTTTGCGCCGCAAGGGCTTTTTTCTTTTTGCATCAAATACCTGCAACGACTCCAAATACCCTTTTGTCAAGGCGGACAGGCCGCTTTCCGGCAAGTTTCCGACCGCGGACAAAAAGTTTATTACAAGCACTTGACGTGTCATGTTGCAGCCCCAAGAATCCCGGCTTTCCAAATCACTACAGCCCAAATCATGCTGGAATTGTTCTCGGGACTCGACACGTCCCTGGCAGTTGCCCTCGTTCTTTCCGTTGTCTTCGTGCTGGCTTTCGAATTCATCAACGGTTTTCATGACACTGCCAACGCGGTGGCTACCGTTATCTACACTCAGTCGATGAAGCCGCAGACCGCGGTAATCCTGTCCGGCTGCTTCAACTTCCTCGGCGTATTCTTCGGCGGCCTGGCCGTGGCCTACGCCATCGTGAACCTGATCCCCACCGAGCTGCTGCTGCACATCCAGTCCAAGCAGGGCATGGTGATGGTGTTCTCGCTGTTCGCCTCCGCCATCATCTGGAACCTGGGCACCTGGTACTTCGGCATCCCCGCCTCCAGCTCGCACACCCTGATCGGCTCCATCCTGGGCGTGGGCATCGGCAACTCGCTGATCACCGGTGACTCCATCGCCAACGGCGTGAACTGGAACAAGGCCATCGAGGTATTCACCTCGCTGCTGGTTTCGCCGATCTTCGGCGCCGGCCTCGCCGGCCTGCTGCTGTTCGCGCTGCTGAAGATCCGCCCGCTGAGCAACATCCACAAGTCGCCGTTCCAGCGTCAGCAGATCGAAGGCCGCAAGCATCCGCCGTTCTGGGCGCGTTTCATGCTGATCGTGTCCTCGATGGGCATGAGCTTCACCCACGGCTCCAACGACGGCCAGAAGGGCGTGGGCATGGTCATGCTGGTGCTGATCGCCCTGGCACCGGCTCAGTTCGTGGTGAACCTGGACGCCGAGCCGATCCAGATCGAACACACCAAGATCGCCGTGGTGCAGCTGAAGGAGATGTACCAGCGCAACCAGGCCATCATCGATGCCAAGTACCCGGCCGGCGGCAACCACACCTGCGAAGTGAACAAGGTCGTGGCTGAAAGCGCCGCGCTGCTGTCCGCCATCGGCGATGCCAGAACCCTGCAGCAGCTGCCGGAAGCCTCCCGCAGCGCCACCCGCACCCAGCTGATCTGCCTGGCCGACGCGGCGAAGAAAATCGGCAAGGTGCCGGGCATCAGCGAAGTGGACCAGAAGCAGCTCAAGGGCATGCAGAAAGATCTGGCCACCATCACCGAATACGCACCGACCTGGGTGATCATCGCCGTGGCGCTGGCCATCGGCATGGGTACCATGGTGGGCTGGAAGCGCGTGGTACACACCATTGGCGAGAAGATCGGCAAGCAGGACATGACCTACGCCCAGGGCATGGCGGCGCAGATCATGTCGGCCGCCTCTATTGGCCTGGCCAGCCTGATCGGCGCCCCGGTATCCACCACCCAGATCCTGTCCAGCGCCGTGGCCGGCACCATGCTGGTGAACCGCGCCGGCATCCACTTCTCCACGGTGAAAACCATCGCGCTGACCTGGATTCTGACCCTGCCGGCCAGCCTGTGCCTGGCACTGGGCATGTACTACTGCGGTATCAAGCTGGTGAGCTGATCGCCACGCCGCACATGACAAGGGCTGCCACTGGCAGCCCTTTTTTATTACCCCAAGGTTGGCCGCATGCGGCCAACCTTATGCTTTGAGGAAGTGCTCGCGCCCGGCCAGCCAGCGCACCAGGTGGGCGTGCGCCTGCTGCGGCCAACGTTGCAGCAGTTGCGGCGCCAGCTGGCGGGCAGCTTCCAAGAGTTCGATATCGGCTTCCAGGTCGGCAAAGCGCAGCATCGGCAGGCCGCTCTGCCGCGCGCCGAGAAATTCGCCAGGGCCGCGGATGTTCAGATCCTGGCGCGCAATCTCGAAGCCGTCGGTGTTCTCGTAGATCACTTTCAGCCGCGCCTTGGCCAGCTCCGACAGCGGCGTTTCGAACAGCAGCACGCAGGTGGATTTGGCGGCGCCGCGCCCTACCCGTCCACGCAGCTGGTGCAGCTGCGCCAGGCCCATGCGCTCGGCGTGCTCTATCACCATCAGGCTGGCATTGGGCACGTCCACGCCGACTTCGATCACCGTGGTGGCCACCAGGATGTGCAGCTCGCCGGCGGCGAACTGTGCCATCACCGCCGCCTTTTCCGCCGCCTTCATGCGGCCGTGCACCAGGCCGATGCGCCACTGCGGCAAGTCCTGCTGCAGCACCACGTGGGTATCCACTGCGGTCTGCAGCTGCAGCGCCTCCGATTCCTCGATCAGCGGGCACACCCAGTACACCTGGTTGCCCTCGCCGCAGGTCTTGTTGACATAGCCCACCACCGCGTCGCGGCGCTCGGCGCTGATCAGCTTGGTGACGATGGGGGTGCGTCCCGGCGGCAGTTCATCTATCACCGACACGTCCAGGTCGGCATAGAAGCTCATCGCCAGCGTGCGCGGAATCGGCGTGGCCGACATCATCAGCTGGTGCGGCTCGGCGCCCTTCTGCTGCAGCGCCAGCCGCTGGCCGACGCCGAAGCGGTGCTGCTCATCGACGATCACCAGCCCCAGGCGCTCGAACGACACATCGTCCTGGAACAGCGCGTGGGTACCCACTGCCAGCCGCGCGCTGCCGCTGGCAATATTGGCCGCCATCTCGCCGCGCGCCTTCTTGCGCAGGCTGCCGGACAGCCAGGCCACTTCAATGCCCAGCGGTGCCAGCCAGGCGGACAGCTTGAGGTAGTGCTGCTCGGCCAGAATCTCGGTAGGCGCCATCAGCGCCACCTGGAAGCCGGCTTCGATGGCTGCCAGCGCGCTCATGGCCGCCACGATGGTCTTGCCGCTGCCCACGTCGCCCTGCAGCAGGCGGTTCATCGGATGCGGCAGCGCCAGGTCGGCGGTGATCTCGGCCAGGACTTTCTGCTGCGCGCCGGTCAGCGCGAAAGGAAGGTTGGCCGCAAGCCGGCTGCGCAGGCTGCCATCACCACTGATTACCGGTGCGGTGCCTTCGCGCCGCGCACGGTAGGCCAGCCGCATCGACAGCTGCTGTGCCAGCAGCTCGTCGAACTTGAGCCGCTGCCAGGCCGGCAGGTTGCCGTCGGTGAGCTGGGTGGCGGAGTATTCCGGGCCGGGCCGATGCAGCAACTGCACCGCGTCGGCAAACGGCATCAGCCCCAGGCTGCGCCGCACCTCGTCCGGCAGCGTTTCCGGCAGCGGCAGCGCCTTGAGTTCGGCGTGGATCAGCCGGCGCAGCACCGGCTGGGTCAGTCCGTTCACCGTCGGGTACACCGGGGTGAGGCTGTCGGCCAGCGCCTCGCCTTCGCGCACGCTGCGCAGCTTGGGGTGCACCATCTCGTCGCCAAAGAAGCCGCGGCGGATCTCGCCCAGTGCGCGCACCCGGCTGCCCTTGGCCAGCGCCTGCTGGGTGTTGGGGTAGAAATGGATGAAGCGCAGCACCAGCTTGCCGGATTTGTCCTCGATCTGCGCCACCAGCTGGCGGCGCGGGCGGAACTGCACCTCGCACTGCGTCACCTCGCCCTCCACCAGCACGGCCTGGCCATACGGCGCCTGCGCAATCGGATAGAGGTGGGTTTCGTCCTCGTAGCGCAGCGGCAGGTGCAGCACCAGGTCGAAGCGGCGGCGGATGCCCAGCTTCTCCAGTTTCTTGGCGGTGGCGGCCGGCGCCGCGGGCGGCAGGCTGGCGATGTCGACGGGATGGTTCATGCCAGCGATTGTACCTAAGCCAAAAGCAAACGGGATGGCTGGCGCCATCCCGTTTGCCGTGCAAGGTTGGCCGCAGCCAACCAGCTGCCGCCTTACTGGCGTTCCCACACCTGGGTACGGCCCAGCAGCGAGAAGCCGATGTAGCCATGCACTTCCAGCTTCTTGCCGCCGTCGACCAGCTTGGCCTTCACGCTGTACACCTTGCCGGATTTCGGGTCGACGATCTTGCCGTTATCCCAGTTTTCGCCGTCCTTCTTCAGGCCGGTCATGATGGTCATGCCGACAATGGGCTTGCCCTTGAGGCCGCCGTCGCACTTGTCGCACACCGCGTCCGGGTTGTTGAACAGCTTCACCACCTTGCCGGTAAGCTCGCCGTTGCCGGCTTCGCTGATTTCCACCAGCGACTTGGGCTGCTTGCTCTCGTCGTCGATGGTTTTCCAGGTGCCGGCGGCGGTAGCGGCCGATGCCGCCTGGGTCGCCAGCAGCAGCGCGCCGATGGCAGCCAGTTTGCCGATTGTGTTCATCTGTGTTTTTCCTCGTATTGTGTGCGGCGCAGGCACCCCTCATGCCATTCAAACGCCGGTTTGGTGTTGCAGCTCTAGCCGCAATCGCAAAATTATCAGGCACTTGTGTCAGCGTCAATGTCCAGACCACGGCGGGTGACCATGCCGCTTTGCAGCCAGGCCGCCCAGTCATCCCTGCCGTTGTGTGCCGCCTGCGCCGCAGCGGCATTCCAGTCGTAGGCCACGCGCAGCAGCTGCACCTGCCAGCCGGCGGCTACCCGTTCGGCAATGGCGTAGCTGGCATGCGGCGCGCCGGTCTGCGCGCGGTGGTAGCCGCCGTCGGTATCGTCGTAGGCCGGCAGGCCCACGCTGCCCGGGTTGAGCACCAGCGGCCCGCCCGGCAGCTGCAGGATGCGCGGCATGTGGCTGTGGCCGCACAACACCAGCGTGGCAGTAGTAGAACCCAGCCGCTGCGCCACGGTGTCCAGGCCGGCCGGCACCAGGTTGGCCGCAGCGATGTCGTCCAGCAGGTATTGCAGATCGCTGGACGGCGTACCGTGGGTGAATTGCACATCGCCGATGCGCAAGGCGCCGGGCAGCACGGCCAGCCAGGCGCGCTGCAGCGGCGAGGTCTGCTCGTAGGCGTACTGGTCGGATGGCCCGCCGGGTTGTTGCTGGCAGGCCAGCAGCTGGCGCTCGTGGTTGCCGGCGATGGTGGGCAGGTTCAAGCCCATCAGGAGGTCGGCGGTTTCTGCCGGCCACAACGGGCCGGACAGGATGTCACCCAGGTTCACCGCCTGGCTCACGCCGCGGCCGTGCATGTCGGCCAGCACCGCCTGCAACGCCGGCAGGTTGCCGTGGATGTCGGAAACGACGGCGAAACGATCGGGTAGCATGCGGGTTCCTTCATGGAAAAAGCGGCCGTCCGGCCGCTTGATGATTGTGGAAAACGCCGCCGCTCAGGGCAAGCGGAAGATGCCCTCGCCCAGCGGCTGCACCTTGCCGCCTACCTGCACCGTGCCGTCGGCGGCCACGTTCAGGTACAGCACATTGGGGCGGCGGATCGCCTCGCCCTGCTCGATGCGCCACGACAGCGGCGCCAGGCCGTTCAGCGCGCACCAGCCGCCCAGGTTGGCACAGGCGCTGCCGGTGCCCGGGTCCTCGATGACGGCGCCCTGCTGCTCGAAGAATAGCCGCACGGTGGCCACGTTGCCCGCCGCGTGCCACAGGTAGGCGACGCTGCGCCCCGGGCGCAGGGTGGCATGGCGCACAAACAGCTCGTGCTGCGGCCGCGCCGCCAGCACCGCCTCGCGGCTGGCAAGGCGGATCAGCAGCTGCTCGCTGCCGGCGTTCACCCACATCGGCTCGGCGGCGATGTCGACAGCGGCGATGCCCAGCATGGCGGCGGCATCGTCGGCGGCAAGGTTGGCCGCACGCTGCGTGGCCGGCACCGCGGTAAGGCGGAACACGCCATCCTGGCGCCGGATCGGAATCAGCCCGGCCCTGGTACGCAGCGTGAAGCTATCGCCCAGCCCCTGCAGCGCATGCAGCACCGCGGCACTGCCGATGGTGGGATGGCCGGCGAAGGGCAGCTCGTAACTGGGGGTGAAGATGCGCAGGCTGGCCACCGCTTCGGCATCGCCCAGCAGCAGGAACACGGTTTCCGACAGGTTGAACTGGCGCGCGATCAGCTGCATGTCGTCATCGGACAGCCCTTCTGCAGCGGTGAATACCGCCAGCGGGTTGCCGCCGAAGCGGCTTTCGGCGAACACGTTGACGATCTGGTAGGGATAGCTCGCAGGCATGCGTGGCTCCATGGTAGGCGGGTGATGCCGGCATTAGGCCATGCCATCGGCAAGCAAGAAAGGGGCCGCAGCCAAACAGATTGTTTTGCCGGCCGCAACAGCGCGCCGCCGGCGTGATAATGCAAAGGTTGGCCGCAAACCCTTACTGCGCGCTGGGGCGCTGCAACAGCAGCAGGCGCAGCGCCAGGCCCAGCAGCACCAGTGCCAGTACCCGCCCCTGCCAGAGGGCGAACTGCGGCGCCGCAGCCAGCTTGCGCCCGATCAGCCCGCTGCCATGCGCCAGCGTGATATTGAACAGCAAGCCTACCAGCGACAGGATCACCCCCAGCAGCAGCACCTGCTGCGCCACATCGCCACGCGAGGCCTCGACGAACTGCGGCAGGAACACCATGAAGAACAGCAGCGCCTTGGGGTTGAGCAGGCTGTTGAACATGGCCATGCGCACCACCTGGCGATGGCTGCGCCGCGGCGCCTGCGTCAGCGCCGCCATGCCACCGCTGCGCCAGGCTTGCCACGCCAGCCAGCCCAGGTACACGGCACCGGCCAGCCGCAGCAGGTCGAACATCGGCGGCCATGCGGCCAACATGGCGGTAACGCCGCTGGCGGTGAGCACGGTCAGCACCACATCGGCCAGCGCAATGCCCAGCGCTACCGCATAACCGCCGCTCGGCCCCATCGCAGCACTGTGCGACAGCAGGAAGGCCATGTTCGGCCCCGGCGACAGGAACAGCATCAGCACGGTCATCAGGAACAGCAGCAGCGTGGATTCGGCAATCATGGCGGGCTCCTTGGCAATGTCTGCCAGTGTAACCGCAGGCCCGCCGCAGGGCCTGGTCAGCCGCCGAACACTCTGTTTTCATCCGGCATGAAAAAATCCGGGCACAAAAAAAGCGGCCCGCAGGCCGCTTTTCACTACCGGGCAGAGCCGGGCTGGCAGGCGATCAGTTGCCCAGCACCATTACCGCATCGGCTTCCACCTGCACGCCCTTGGGCAGGCTGGCCACGCCGATAGCGGCGCGGGCCGGGAACGGCTGGCTCATGTACTGGCTCATCACTTCGTTGAAGGTGGCGAAGTTGGACAGGTCGGTCAGGAAGGCATTCAGCTTCACGATCTGGTCCAGGCTGCCACCGGCGGCCTCGCACACGGCTTTCAGGTTCTTGAATACCTGATGCGCCTCGGCAGCAAAACCGCCTTCAACCACGGTCATGGTAGCCGGGTCCAGCGGAATCTGGCCGGACAGGTACACGGTGTCGCCGGCTTTTACTGCCTGGGAGTAAGCGCCGATTGCTGCCGGGGCCTTGTCGGTGTGGATGATCTCTTTAGCCATTTCAGTTTTCTCCTTCTTCGTGCAGGAACAGGGTTAACAGGTCATTCAGGAAGCGCTGGCCCTTCAGGGTTGGCCGCAGATGGGTGAGATCGTGCTCGATCAGCCCTTCCGCCCGCGCTTGCTGCAATTGCGACTGGATGCAGGATACCGGCAAACCGGTGCGCTCGCTGAACAGTCGCAGCTCGAAGCCGCCGGTGAGACGCAGCAGGTTCATCATGAATTCGAACGGCAGGTCCTTGCGGCCAACCTTGTGGCTGCTCTGCACCGGCTTGCCGTCGGCCACTGCCTGCATATAGGCGGCCGGCTGCTTGTAGCGCATCTCGCGCACGATGCCCTCGTGCGAGCTGATCTTGCCGTGCGCACCGGCGCCGATGCCGACATAGTCGCCAAATTGCCAGTAGTTGACGTTGTGGCGCGCAAAGCGGCCCGGTCTGGCAAAGGCGGAGGTTTCGTAGTGCACGAAGCCGGCGCCTTCCAGCCGCGCCTCGATCGCCTCCTGCATGTCGGCGGACAGCTCGTCGTCCGGCAGGTTCTGCGGCAGCTGCACCGCGAACAGCGTGTTCGGCTCGATGGTGAGGTGGTAGGCGGAAATATGGCTGACGCCATACGACAGCGCGGTGTCGATATCCGCCAGCGCCTCGGCCAGCGTCTGCTGCGGCAGCGCGTACATCAGGTCGAGGTTGACGTTGTCGAAGTGCGTCAGCGCGGTTTCCACCGCGCGGCGCGCCTCGGCGTCGTCGTGGATGCGGCCCAGCGCCTGCAGGTGGCGCGGGTTGAAGCTCTGGATGCCGATGGACAGCCGGTTGATGCCGGCATCGCGGTAGCCGCGAAAGCGCTCCAGCTCGAAAGTACCGGGGTTGGCCTCCATGGTGATCTCGGCATCCGGCTGCAGCCGCACGCGGGCGCGGATGCCGGCCAGCAGCGCGTCCATCGCCTCCGGGCTGAACAGGCTGGGCGTACCGCCGCCCATGAAGATGGTGCTGATCGCCCGGCCCCAGATCGACGGCAGGCTGTATTCGAAATCACGCAGCAGCGCCTCGACATAGGCCATCTCGTCGAAGCCCTCGCCCACCCGGCTGCGGCCAACGTTGGCCGCAGCGGCAATCGGGATGCTGCCGGCGCGGAACTCATGCGAGTTGAAGTCGCAGTACGGGCACTTCTTCACACACCACGGGAAATGGATGTACAGCGACAGCGGCGGCAACTCGCGTAAACCGCCTTTCAGCGCCGACAGATCGATCACGCTCATGCCAGCTGCGCCTGCAGTTTGGCCAGCAGCGCCTGCATGGCCTGGCCGCGGTGGCTGATGCCGTTCTTCACCCCGGCCGGCAGATCGGCCACGGTACAGCCGTGTTCCGCCAGCCAGAAGTGCGGGTCGTAGCCGAAGCCGCCGTTGCCGGACGGGCTGTCCACCACCTCGCCATACCAGGCGCCGTCCGCCACCAGCGGCTGCGGGTCGTCGGCATGGCGCAGCAGCACCAGCACGCAGTAGTAGTAGGCGCGGCGATTGGCCTGGCCCTGCAGGTCGGCGATCAGCTGTGCATTGTTGCGCGCATCCGATTTCGGCTCGCCGGCATAGCGCGCCGACAGCACGCCGGGCTTGCCGCCCAGCGCGGCCACGCAGATGCCGGAATCATCGGCCAGCGCCGGCAGGCCGGTAACGCGGCAGGCATGGCGCGCCTTCTCCAGCGCGTTTTCCAGGAAGGTGGCGTGCGGCTCCGGGCACTCCGGCACGTTCAACTGCCCCTGTGGAATCACCTGCACGCCCAGCGGCGCCAGCAGCGCCGAGAACTCCTTCAACTTGCCGGCGTTATTGCTGGCCAGCACCAGTTTTTCAATCATGCTTGCTCCAAACCCACCGGCCGCCTTCAGGCGCCCCGGCAGTGAAAACGCCCGGGCATGCCGGGCGGGAAAGGCATCATGTTAACAAATGGGTAGCTCGAAAAGCCCCGGTTTCCAAGCGAGACAAGGCGCGCATGAAACTACCGACGCTGCATATGCTTGATATGCAAGCAGGAACAATAGTGAGTAACGCAGTATCGCAACGAAAGCGGGCGTTTTTCGAAGTGCTCAATCAGCACACCGGCTGGCCCTGAGTCGCCAGCAGCGCGCGGATGAACAGGCCCTCGTCGGCGTCCTTCAGCTCTTTGGCGTCGGACAGCAGGCGCCGCCACTGGCGGCCGCCCGGCTCGCCATGGAACAGCCCCAGCACGTGGCGCGCGATGTGGCGCACGCTGCTGCCATCCTGCAAGCGCTCGGCCACGTAGGGCAGCAGCGCCTCCACCACCTTGCCGCGCGAGTGCACCGGGCTGGCATCGCCGTAGAAGTCGGCATCCCAGCCCGCCATCAAATAGGGGTTGTGATACGCCTCGCGGCCAACCATCACGCCATCCACGTGCTGCAGGTGGCCGGCGATCTCGGCATTGCTCTTGATGCCGCCGTTGATGATGATCTCCAGCTCCGGCCGCTCCTGCTTCAGGCGGTAGACATAGTCGTACTTCAGCGGCGGAATCTCGCGGTTTTCCTTCGGGCTCAGGCCCTTCAGGATGGCATTGCGCGCATGCACGATGAAAGTGCGGCAGCCGGCCTCGGCCACGGTATCGACGAACTCGCGCATGTAGTCGTAGCTGTCGATGTGATCGATGCCGATGCGATGCTTCACCGTCACGTCGATATCCACCACATCGCGCATCGCCCTCACGCAGTCGGCCACCAGCTGCGGCTCGGCCATCAGGCAGGCGCCGAACGCGCCCTTCTGCACCCGCTCCGACGGGCAACCCACATTCAGGTTCACCTCGTCATAGCCCCACTGCTGCGCCAGTTGCGCGCACTGCGCCAGCTCCGCCGGCTCGCTGCCGCCCAGCTGCAGTGCAATCGGGTGCTCCGCCTCGTGGTAACGCAGATGCCGCGGCACATCGCCGTGCAGCAGCGCGCCGGTGGTCACCATCTCGGTGTACAGCCAGGTATGGCGGGTGATCAGGCGGGCGAAGTAGCGGTAGTGGCGGTCGGTCCAGTCCAGCATAGGTGCAACGGACAACCGTCTGGCGGGGCGTGTAGCTTGATTCATGAAAGGGGTGGAGCAATCCGCTCCGTTAGCTGCTGTTTCGTTTCTGTTCATTCAGGCCGATTCTTGACCATTGATGCCATGCCGGTGCTACACAACGAATTACCTTGATTGCGCAGCACGGTTAACTGACTAAGCGATTGAAAACCTTGTAATTATCCCGCCCCCTATCTGCCCGGGTCAAGGAATAGTCTGTCCGTTGGGCGGCCTGCAAGCCAGTTCGGTCATATCGCGCTTCCCCGTCGTTACACCATCTCAAGGCTTTTCCTCCGGCCTCACGCAACCGCTGCGCCCAACTTCCCGACAACCGCAATGCAATCGACATAAAAAGGCCAAAGACATACAATAACCCGTTGTCATTTAAGCCCCATCCCCCCATGAACCTCCCCGACCTGCTCGCCAGCTTCGCCTCCGCCTTCAGCCAGGAGCAGCGCCTGCTCAGCCTGCAACTGGGCGACGGCAGCCGCTGGGGCGAGGCGCTGTTGCCGTTGAGCCTGACAGGCGACGAAGCACTGGCCGGCGATTACCGCTTCCGCGTCGAGTGCCTATCCTCCAGTGACAGCATCGAGCTGAAGACGCTGCTCGGCCTGCCGGTGCGGCTCGGCATCGCTGGCGCCGATGGCAGCGAGAGCCTGCGCTGTGGCGTGGTCAGCGCTGCCGAGGCGCTGGGCAGCGATGGCGGTTTTGCCAAATACGCGCTGACGGTGGAGCCTCCGTTCGCACTGCTGCGCCTGCGCCAGACTTCGCGGGTGTTCCAGGATTTGTCGGTGGATGCCATCGTGCGGCAGATCTTTGCCGAGCACGCCGCCGCCAACCCGGTGTTCGCCGCGCTGCAGAGCCTGGACTTCGTGTTGTCCGCGCCGTTGCCAGCGCGCAGCTACTGCCTGCAATACCGCGAATCGGACCACGATTTCGTCTGCCGCCTGCTGCGCGAAGAGGGCCTCAGCTGGCGTTACGAACACCTGGATGGCGACACGCCGCAGGTCAAGCTGATCGCCTTCGACGACCCGTATTCCTTGCCTGCGGCCAACCTTGCGCGGGTGCGCTTCCACCGCAGCGATGCCACCGAGGACGAAGATGGTTTAACGCGTTGGGACGGCGTGCGGCGGATCGTGCCCGGCAGCATGGCGCTGGCCAGCTTCGACTACCAGCCGGTGGCCACCGGTCACAGTGGCGATGACACAGCCATCGAGCAAGGCCTGGATGGCAGCCGCTTGCAGAGCAGCCTGCAACACTACGATGCCCCCGGCGCCTACTACGCCAGCGACGCCGAGCAGCTCAGCCACTACGCGCGGCTGCGGCAGCAGGCACACGATGCACAGGCCAAGACCTTTACCGGCGGCGGCTCGGTGCGCGGCCTCGGCGCCGGGCAGTGGTTCCGCCTCGACGAGCACCCGGCGCACGACGGCGACAGCGCCGAGCAGCGCGAATTCGTGGTCACCCGCCAGCGCTTTACCGTACGCAACAACCTGCCGACCGAGCTGGCCCGCAACCTGCCAGCGGCCTTGCGGCCAACGTTGGCCGCAGAGGATGAGGCGCCGTTCCGCAGCGAGTTCGACGCCCAGCGCCGCGGCCTGCCGCTCACCCCGCCCTACGCCGCTTCCAGCCACGCCAAACCCACCGCCCGCGGCGCACAAACCGCCACGGTAGTCGGCCCGGCCAATGAAGAAGTGCACACCGACGCCCACGGCCGCATCAAGGTGCAGTTCCACTGGCAGCGGCCGGACGAGCACCCGGACAGCGGCGCCAACCTCGATGAGCGCTCCAGCTGCTGGCTGCGCGTCGCCATGCCCTCCGCCGGCGCCGCCTGGGGCCACCAGTTCATCCCGCGCATCGGCCAGGAAGTGCTGGTCGACTTCATCGAAGGCGACATCGACAGGCCGGTGATTACCGGCGTGCTGTACAACGGCAGCCACCCGCCGCCGGCGTTCAGCGGTGCCGGCAGCCTGCCCGCCAACCGCACACTGTCAGGCATCAAATCCAAGGAACACCACGGCGGCCAGTACAACGAACTGCTGTTCGACGACACCCCTGGCGAGGTGCGCGCCAAGCTGTCATCCGAACACGGCCACACCCAGCTGAACCAGGGCTACCTCGCCCACCCGCGGCAGGACGGCAAAGCCGAGCCACGCGGGGAAGGGTTTGAACTCCGTACGGATTTGAGCGGTGCCCTGCGCGCCACCCAGGGGCTGTTATTGACCGCGCATGGCAGGAATGCCGCAGCAGGCAAACAACTGGATCGCGAGGAGCTGTTGTCGCAGCTGCAAATGGCGCTGTCCATTGCCCAGTCGCTGGCAGCACAGGCCGAGCAGCACGAGGCCGACAGTACAGACACCAAACCACAACAACAGCTGCTGGAAGACATGCAGCAGTGGGAAGGCGGAAGCAATACAGCGAAAACCGGCAGTCCGGCAGCAAAGCCCTGTTGGCCATAGCTGCCCCCCAGGGCATTGCACTGGCCAGCGAAGCCAACATCACGGTGACAGCTGGTAGCAACCATGATCAGGCGATTGCTAAAGACAACAATCTCAGTGTCGGCCAGCACTTGCGCATGCGGGTTGGTCAATCGCTTTCCATCTTCGTACAGCAGCTGGGCATGAAACTGATCGCAGCGGCAGGCAAGATTCGCATTCTGGCGCAAAGCGGTGACATCGAAATAGGTGCGGCCAAAAAACTGCACCTGTATGCCCTGGAAGAGATCGTGCTGGATGCGCCCAAAATCACCCTGCGGGCACAAAACGCTGGCGCGGAATACGGCGGGGGAATTACTACCCGTACCAGTGGTGCCCACACCCAACATGCCGCCAGTCATGCCATGGATGGCCCAGCCTCGGTATCTCCCCAGAATGCGCTGCACGCAGGTAAAGCCGACTTCGATCAGAAGATACAGTTGTCTTGGCACGGTAGTGGTGACCCCATCGCCAACCGCCATTATCGCCTGCGTCTGGAAGATGGCCGGGTGCTGGAAGGCAAGACCAATGCCAGCGGCCAAGCCGAACAACTGCAGTCTGCCATCGGTTTTGCCCGTTATAAGGTAGAGCTGCTCCCCGAACAGTCCTGAGTCCGGAATTTCATCATGGCAATTCAACAGTCTTACTCGGCCAAGACCAACAAACAAGGCCAGCAATACAGCGAAGGCTACCTGACCCCAAAGTCGGCCAACACGGTGCAAAACCATTACATGGCGCCGGAGCGGGTCATCCCTGTCATTTTCATCCCCGGCATCATGGGCAGTAACCTGCGCATGTCTCCGGAACGCCAACAGCGACTGAAAAAGAAAAACAACATCGCATGGCGACCGGACTCCAAGATGGAGGCAATCAAGCTCGGCAACGCATCACCCGCGGAGCGCCAGCTCCAGCTTGACCCCTCTGCCACCATGGTCGACTTGTACGACCCGAAGAGCAACCCCACTGGCGATAAGAAAGAAAGCGCCGCCGATCGACATGACAACGCCGATCCGGACAAAAGTACGGGGCTGAGCAAGGAAGAAGCCCGGCAGCGAGGCTGGGGCGAGGTGTTTTTTGGCAGCTATGGGCAAGTACTCAACACCTTCGAAACATTGCTGAACCGGATGTTCAGCAATGGCAAGTTGCAGCCCGACTGGAAGAAAGTCGTTGGCGTCGATCCCAAGGACTGGCAGGCGGCTAGCGCATTGCCAAAACTGAGCGAGGCCGATCTCAAGCAGACCACGAATGGTTGCTGGTTCCCGGTACATGCCTTCGGCTATAACTGGCTGCAATCCAACGGCGAAGCGGCCAAGTTGCTGGCCAAACGTATCGATGCCGTGATTGCGCGCTACCAGAAAACAGCCAAGTGCGAAAAGGTCATCCTGGTGACCCACTCCATGGGCGGGCTGGTTGGCCGCGCGATCTGTCATCCCTCCTATGGCAACCTGCAGGACAAGGTGCTGGGCATCGTGCATGGCGTGATGCCGGCCATCGGCGCTGCTGCCGCCTACCGGCGCATGCTGGCTGGTTTCGAGGGCGGAGGCATTGCCGACTGGGTAGTCGGCAATACGGGGCCCAAGGTGATGCCAGTGCTGGCCAATGCGCCGGGAGGGCTGCAACTGCTGCCCAGTACCGCCTATGGCCCGAACTGGCTGCGGATCATCGATAGCGGCGGCAAAGTGTTGAAGCAGTTACCTGCAAGAGACCCCTACGATGAGATCTACAAGCGCGCCGATGTGTGGTGGGGGTTACTCCGGGAAGGGTGGATTAATCCAGCGGGAGATAAAATTGCCGGGGTTGAAAGAACACGAAAGCTTCTCAGTGTTTCACGAGATTTTCACCAAGACATCGCCCATTATTACCATCCCTGTAGCTATGCCCACTACGGCTGCGATAACAACCGCAAGGCGTTCCAGAACGTGATGTGGGAAGTCAAGGCACGGCAGGCCGTAGCAAATCTTGATGTGCTTCAGATTGTGGATGACTCGGAGCAAGGCAATCTGCAGCTGATGAACCCGCAGGCCAAGCCAGCCGCCGGTTCTTATCCGGAAGGCATCAGTGCCTTTATCCGCCGCCCAACCGACCCCGGCGACCAGACCGTGCCCATGCTGTCGGCCGACGATCAGCTGCGCAGCGGCATATTCAAGGGTGTATTCCGCCAGACCGGCTATGAACACCAGGCCAGTTACCAAAACGACAAGGCAATCGCCTCCACGCTGTACAGCATTATCCAGATTGCCAAGCAAATGAAATGGAAGGAAGCATGAGGCGAATCGACCACCCCTGGAAGTGGCTGCTGCGCGGCGGCCTGAGCTGTGCCGCGCTTGCCATTGCCTACTATGTTTACTCGGACCCGCTCCGTAACCGGACTTACACCATGGATGCCACACCCAAGAAAATCGAAGCACTATTCCGTGATACCAAGCCCGTCTGCTTTGGGCGCTATCTGATCGACGTGCCCAAGCGGGCGGAGGTGATGTGGGGGCCGAGTGATATTGACTACGAAATTGTTTCCTATCCAGGCGAGGGAAGGAAAATATCTGCTGAAATCAGTGACAAAATCAAGGAGCTGAAAGAGGAAAAGCATCGAACGGAGCCATCGCTGTTTATTGGTGTCTTTGATGGCCCCAACCCAAGTAGCAAAATAGTGGTGGGGTATGAGCGCAGTGATGATACGTACGGTGCTAATCTCTATTCTTATATCCGTTTAGGGAACAATGCTTACGTACAATCAGCACGTGGTACTACTCTTGCAACACGGGACGATGCCGCCCCCATGGGCTTGAAGTACGACAAGACCCTCTACAAAAAGGATGTCGCCATCCTTCAAGATGTCGCAAGCCGCCTGCGCGAACGCACCGATGAAGCAGTGCCAACTGAACCCGGCATTTGCATCGAGGCTGGCTTTTTCTCCGGTATGACTCCGCAATATCAGGAGCGCGTCGCCATCGGTTTTCGCTTCCCAGAATTCCCTGATGTGAGTTTCTCGTTCTCCTCGTTCAAGACCAAGCACTACGACAAGAGCAACACCTTGGAATGGTCGCTGAATGAAGGCAAGCAGTTTGCCGACGTACTTGATAAGGGCACGCTATGGCACCGTATCGACATGCTGCAAAAGGGGCCGCGCACCATTGCAGGCTGGCAGGGCGATGAAGCGCTGGCACGCATGCCGGAAGATGGAGACACGCCGTCCCATCACCAGTTCAAGTTCAATTACGCGGGCAAGCCCACATTCGACTTCCAGCATCCGGTGGTGGATATCCGGATGGAAACCGGGGTGGTTGATGACACGGTAGGTGCGACCCACCCCAGCCTGAGCAATGACGAAGCCGTGGCGCTGTGGAACAAACTGACCTCTTCCATTCGTCTGCGCCCAACGATGGCAGTATCCAGCCAGCCGTAATACAAAATTTCGGTAGTGGCATGCCCGATATACCGCACAAAGCGGTCATTATTTGGCTCCTACCAGTTGACTGCGTCGGCCGAGATTCTGACGCTTGGCCACGCTCTAAGTTGCCCCAATAAATGGGGGTATCGATAATTAAGAAAGCCGCCGGGCATCCCCAGGCGGCTTTTTTATTTGGTGCATTCCAAAGTGCTACAGCATAAAAACAAAATCACCAATATATTGATAAGTAAAATATTTTACAAACAGTGGCGCCCATCCAGCATAGGTGCAACGGACAACCGTCTGGCGGGGAGTCTTGCTTGATTCATAAGACGGGAGGAGCGATCTGCTCCGTTAGCGGGTGTTTCGTTTCTGTTCATTCAGGCCGATTTGTTACCATTTGGATCTTGCCAGTGCAGCATAATGAGTGCCCATCACCCTGCAGCACAACCAACAGGCTAAGCAGTTGATAATTTTGCAATTATCCTGTCACTAACCGGCATGGGTCAAGGAATGCACCGACCTCCTGCTGCCCCGCAAGCAAGCCCATTGCACTTCCTTGCTCTCCCCCGCCCACGTCACACCATGATGCACCACGGCCATTCTGTATCGAATCAGTCAATCCAGTGTTTTGCGATACCGCAGCAAGCCCAGGGAACAAACCAGCAGCATGAATAGCAGGATGGGCCAGATATGCGGCCAGATTTCCAGCGCTGTATTCCCTTTCAACATAATGCCTCGTGCGATGCGCTGGAAATGCGTGAGTGGCAGCAGCAGGGCCAAAAGCTTGGCCCAGCCCGGCATACCCGAGAACGGGAACATAAAACCGGACAGCAGGATGGACGGCAGGAAAAAGAAAAACGTCATCTGCATCGCCTGCATCTGACTGCGAGCCAGAATGGAAAAGGTAATGCCCTGCGTCAGGTTGGCCGTAATGAACAGCAACAAACAGGCTGCCAACAACAGCGGGCTGCCCTGAAGCGGTACGTGGAAGATGCGCAGGGCAAGCGTCAGGATAATCCCGGTCTGCACCAGGCCGATCGCCAAGTACGGCAGAATCTTGCCGCAGATCACCTCCCACGGCTTGACCGGTGTGATCAACAGCGCCTCTATCGTGCCTCTTTCTTTTTCGCGGGTAACTGACAATGCTGTCATCAGCACCATGGTCATGGTCAGAATCACGCCCAGCAGACCCGGCACGACATTGTGCTGGGTACTGGCCTCCGGGTTATAGCGCCTGAGAATACGGCTGTCCGGGCTAACGGCAGCATCATCCGCGGTATCAAGGTGGTGTAGTCGGCGAAAGCGGGCCAGCGTTTGCCTGCTGACATGCTCGAAGACATTGACAGCGTTATTGACTGAGACAGGATCGGTGGCATCCACCTCCAGGAGCAAGATTGGCGGCAAGCCATGCATGATGTCACGGCTGGCCGACTCTGGGATCTGGATCACCATCATTGCCTGACTAGTCTGCAGGGCAAGGGAGGCCTGCCGTGGTGTCAGCGTGGTTGCACGGATATCAAAGTAGCCACTTTGGATCAGCCCGGCGGACAACAGGCGTGAGAACTCATCCGGCCGCTCCGCCACCAGCAGGGTAGGAAGATGCTTGGGATCGGGATTGATCGCAAAGCCAAAGAGCATCAGGTACATCACGGTGATGCCGATCAGCATCGTGAACGTCATTTTGTCTCGTCGTATCTGGACAAACTCCTTGTAACTGATGGCGGCAATTCTTTGCAGCATGGGCGAGAACATCCTGTAGTGGGTCAGTTTGCAGCGGGAGAGGCGTCACTCTGTTGCAGCCTCTGGAAAAACACATCCTCCAGCGAAGGCTGTTGAACCAGCCAGCCTTGATCGGCAGTCAGCTGTGGCGAATCCGGAACGTGCGTTGCTCGCAGCACCACGCGCAACTGATTGCCGCTTTGCGTAATGCGAACCACACCAGGGTGAGCAGTTTCACGCGCTGACAGATTACCGGCTGCCAGCGGCCTGCTGTACACATTCAGACCGCTGCCGGCTAGCAGCGCTTCCGGTGTGTCAAAAGCCAGCAAATTCCCGTATGACAGATAGGCTATCCGGTTACAGCGTTCCGCTTCATCCATGTAATGTGTGCTGACCAGGATGGAAACCCCGCCTTCGGCGATCTGCCTGATATGTTCCCAGAACTCCTGCCGGGACTTGGGATCGACACCAGCGGTAGGTTCGTCCAGCAGCAGCAAGCCAGGCTCATGAATGGTGCAGGCCGCCAGCGCAAGCCGCTGTTTCCAGCCACCGGACAAGGTACCGGCCAGCTGCTTACGACGCTCCATGAGATGAAAGCGGGCCAAGGCGCACTCCAGCGCCTGGGCCCGATCGGGCAAATGATGCATCCGGCAGAAGAAGGCCAGGTTCTCCTGAATGCTCAGGTCATCGTACAAGGTGAATTTCTGGGTCATGTAGCCAATACGTGGCTTGATTCGCGCGACATCGCGGCGCAGGTCATAACCCAAACATTGGCCACTGCCGGCATCCGGCCGCAGAAGCCCGCACATCATCCGGATCGCAGTAGTCTTGCCGCTACCGTTGGGCCCCAGAAAACCGCAGATCTGGCCCCGACCTATACGCAAAGATAAATCGCGAACCACCTGCCGGCCGTCGAAAGACTTGCACAATCCCTGAACGGCGATGGCATCGCCACTTTCCAGCTCAAGGCTCGTCATGGTATGCGCCATCATGTTTTTACCGTAACCGGCAGGCCTGGCTGCAACTGACATTGCCCTGTCGGGCGTAACTCAGCCTCGACCATGAAGCTCAGTTTGTCCCGCATCGCGTTGTTGAACAGTACGGGCGGCGTGTATTCGGGTTTGGCAGCAATACGCAGCACACGGGCGGGCAATTCACTCGAACAGCCGTCCACCTGCACGCTAACCGGGCTACTGGCAGACAGGCGGGAGAGACGAGCGGGTCCGGCATAAAACCGTACCCGCCATGAGCTCTCATCCAGCAGCGCCAGTACCGGCCTGCCCTGCGTCACCACTTCGCCGGCATGATAGTACTGCTCATGCACAATGCCGGTCACCGGAGCTCGTACCTGGTACTGGGTAAGCGTGTGCCGAGCCTGATTGGCGGAAGCCTCGGCAGCCAGCGCCTGGGCCCGGGCCGACGCCAGCAGGGCCGGACGACTGCCTTCGTGCAATTGTGAAAGCTGGGCCTGGGCCGCGTTCAGGCTGGCCGTCGCACTGTCGCGCCGGGTTCGCAGGTCGGTCAGCGCTGCCGGCGAAATGAAACCCTTACTGGCCAGTTGCTCGTTGCGAGCAAGATTGGAGATGGCCAATGCCAACTCCGCCTCCAGTTGATGCACTTTTGCCTCTTGAGCGCTGATTTCGGTCACGCGGCTCCCATTGGCCAGATCGAGAGCCTGAGCCTCCGAAGCCCTGGCACTCTCCCTCGCCTGTGCGGCATGAAACCGGGCGGAAGTATCGTCGACATCGAACAGCCGCTCCCCTGCATTGACGCGCTGTCCCTCCTTGACCTGAATTGCGGCCAACTGTCCGCTGTATTCGGACGCGATGTCGATCAGGTTGACTTCGATGTAGCCGCTAAGAGGCGCTACAGCCTGGTCGACACCATTACTGCAGCCACCGACAGCCAACACAAAGGCGAACATGGCGCAGCTTCTGACAAGCGGCAGAATGGGGATGGTTCTCATGATCGAGCCGGGCGCTCAAGCAGGAATACGCCTTGCGAGTAGTTCTGCTCGTAATGGATGGAAAAGCCAGTGAAAGAAGCTGTCCAGTACTTCCGGTGGATACTGTTCTTGCAGATAGGTGCTGATGCTGTCCAGCGTGCCCAGACGCGACGGATCAATTTCCTTGGGGATTTCGACACCGAGCAGCTCATGGATGGCAATAACGGCCTCAAATGCTTCCAAGGAGTCGATACCGGCCTCCTGAAACAGGTTTTGATCAGGTTGGATCGCCGAGAGTCTATCCTCGGGAATGGCAAACATAACCGTGAGTAAGTCGTTGATTTTTTATGAATCAGCTTTTCCATAATGTGTCTCTCCCAAGAAATCACCCAAAGTGAGTTGAGTAAACACAAAAGCGCGTGCTCAGTTCATTTCAACTTTTTTCTTGGCAACACATATTGATGACAATCAAATATAAACTGTAAAAATACTTGAACTGCACCTTCAATATCTGAGCAATATTGCAGCATAAAATACACGAATTTATTAATTTTATTGCCAATATTTCCGATATATCAGCCACTTCAAGGAGGTGCATTGATAAAGTATGGACTAGAGCGGCAGGCCAGTGGCGATCGTAGCTTTGATGCCTCGATCAGCTACCTCACAGCCAACCAAGAATCAGTCACAAGCAGATTTATCCGTACCGCCACAAACAGCAGTGCGGTGGTGAAGCACCACAGGCGTCGAAGCAAACTCATGACTAGCCATTGCCCCTTGGGGTCGCAAGAAAACGAAAAGAAAAAGCCACCCGGCATCTCTAGGTGGCTTTTTCTTTGGTGCATCGCAAAGTGCTACAGCACAAAAACAACAATGGCAAGATTTTGATATGTAATGGATTTCCCGATCAGTAGCGCCCATCCAGCATAGGTGCAACCGACAACCGTCTGGCGGGGCGTGTAGCTTGATTCATGAGAGGGATGGAGCCATCTGCTCCGTTAGCTGCTGTTTCGTTTCTGTTCATTCAGGCCGATTCTTGACCATTGATGCCGTGCCGGTGCTACACAACGAATTACCTTTATTGCGCAACACGGTTAACTGACTAAGCGATTGAAAACCCTGTAATTATCCCGTCCCCTACCTGCCCGGGTCAAGGCATAGTCTGTCCGCCTGATAGCCTGCAAACCAGCCAGACCATACCGCCCTCCCTTCTCGATGCACTACCTCAAGTCCTTTCATCCGGTCCCACGCTACCGTCTGCAAGCAACTTCTCAACAACTGCAATCCAATCGACATAAAAAAGCCAAAGACATACAATAACCACTTGTCATTTAAAGCCTCGTCCTCGTCATGAACCTCCCCGGCCTGCTCGCCAGCTTCGCGTCCGCCTTCAACCAGGACCAGCGCCTGCTCACCCAGCAACTGGGCGACGGCAAACGCTGGGGCCAGACACTGCTGCCGCTGACTCTCAACGGCGAGGAGGCGCTGGCCGGCGACTACCGCTTCCGCGTCGAGTGCCTGTCGCCGGATGACGGCATCGAACTGAAAACGCTGCAGGGTCTGCCGGTGCGGCTCGGCATGGCCGGCGCCGACAGCAGCGAGAGCCTCCACTGCGGCGTGGTCAGCAGCGCCGAGGCGCTGGGCAGCGATGTACAGATACATCGAGAGGGGAATGAGGAGCCATGAATTCCATGATGAAAATTTTGGCACTTACATTTTTAATCATATCTACCCAATGTTTTGCGGATATAGAAAAAATCTACTCCCCAAGCAAGGAGGAAAGCATCAATTACACTTGTGCTGATGACAATTGCTCAGCGTGGATCGAATCGAAAACAACTAAAATCAGCCTATTCAATGATTTACCAACCAGCACTATCAATGCTCAATGGCACACCCCAGAACTGGCTCGCATATCTTTCTCCTGCGGCAGCTCATGCAATGTCAGTTTCTTTTACCAGAAAGAATATGGCGCATCAAAACCTATCCGTGACATGATGGCGCTGGACAAAAAGAGAGTCTGCATATTAAAACCGACACTCGACGGCAAGGGAATTGCAGTAGAAAAAATATTCTACAAGAATGGCGAAAAATATTACTGGCAAGCCAACTATAACGATCCTAAGTTTGGTTTCTACACTCAATCAGCAGTGATATTTTCGACCATAAAAGGAAAGTTCCTAATAAATGGGCAGCTAAAACTTAGCTATTTGAACAGCAAGGGAGTCAATACGGAATTATTGATTAATCAGAAGTGCCCGGATTAGAACTAGCCTCGGCAAACCCACTATCGGAAAATTGCTAACACTATATGTAACCAAAATACTTCCCAACGTATGAACCATCGGTACACTATTATTCTCATCACCATATTTTCGCTGGCCACCACCCGGGCCAGCGCAGCCAACCAGCCAGAAGATACTTCCGTGGAGCTGAGTTGGAATACGCTGAGAATTCACGCCAACCAGACTCTGGCCAGTTCGGTACCCGGCCAATATTCTGTGAAGAACCTTTTCGACCCAGACCCAGCCAAAGCCTGGGTGTTCCACGTAGAAGAGCAGTACCACCAAGCAGAAGAAATCAAGAACCCCGCCACATTGACATTGATGCTGGCCAGACCGAGTGCGCTATTTGCCATCGCTCTGTCACCCGGATACGCCAAATCAACGACAACCCAGTTCCAGAACGCTTCACCAAAAAGTGTCACTGTCAGCCTGTACCGATCTAATGACGATAGGCCTTTCGAAACGCACCGTTTTACTTTCAGCTACCATGCACGCGAATACTCGTTGCCACAGCTAAAAAAAGAGCTGAAGAACGTAGCATTCACTGATCAGACCGGTGAGCGAATCACCGGCAAGTCAGACAACCTGCTGAATTCAGCCGAGCGTATGCTGCTGATCAATCCTGGCAGCGCTCAAATCGCCAAAGTCGAGCTGGGAATCGCCATTATGGAGCGCGGAGCCAAGTTCTCCGATCTCGCTATCAGTAAGCTCAGGCTACTTGACCGACAAGCTGATCAGAATACCGCGGAGTACCGGCTGGCCCAGTTCATCTCAGGCGATCTGAACAACGCAGCACGCAAATTGAACGACACGCCTCGTTGCATTACCTACACCGATAAAAACCCCTGGCCGCTGCTGAGTAACCACTCTTGCGCTGGCCCCTCCCCGCAGTTACAACAGGGTCAGGCTGACCAGGGCATAGATGATGTCATCCTCACCCGCAAAGACACCGCTACCCAGCAGTATCAGGTTCCCTTTGTCATCGCGCTGCGCGATGCCCTGTCCAGCGTCTCCGCTGGCAAGAAGAACCTGCACGTGTCCAGCACCGAAGTAGCAAGCCACGAACTGATCCTCAGCAAAGATAGCAGTGGCCAACTACGAGCACTATCCGGCCTGACCTTGACCCAAGCCTTTCAAGCCAATCGAGCCTCGGGTTTCAACAAGGCCTACCTACAGCCTCAGGATAACCCCTACTACTTCTTCTCCTACTCTCGCTTGCAGTTCATTCCGACCAACGGCGGCTATCAACTGGGCGTCTATGGCCCCGCTGGCAGCCAGGAGGTGCAATGGGTAACTAGGTAGAGAAATACAAGGACTTCGATTTCGGCAAATACAGCGAGGAACAGAAGTACGACATCCTGAAGAAACTATTCGAGCATCACGCTGCTGCCAACGGCAAGAACAATATCGCTGGCTTCGCATTCGAGACCGCCAATGGCCGGGTCACCCTGATCGGCGCGCGCGGCTTCGCCAAAGGTAAGGTGATGAAAGACAGCAACAAGGTGTTCGACGACACCCTGTTCGTCATCTACTAAAGATGCGTCCGGCCAAAAGAAGGTGTCGGAGTTCGAGTTCAACACCGAACCATACAGCAAGCAGAACGGCCAGCTGGCCGGCCGGGTGCTCATCAATGGCCTGTACCAGTACTGGCTGAGCAACCACAAGATATCGTCCTACCACAGCCATGTCAGCCTGGTAGAAATGGAAAGAACTCACCGCTTCGCCCAGCGCCACAACTACCGCGCATTGAGAATCGTCAAGGGCTTGGCCTTCCGCGCACAGAACACCGGCAGTGCCAAGGCCCCGGAATACGAATTCAGCCCGGATAAACCGGATGCTCCGTCGACGGCCAACGAGCACAACATCCACTACGGTGGCGAAGGTCCGAACAGTAGTACCCGCAACTGGAGTGAGGGCTGTCAGACAGTCAAGGGCCTGGACATTTACATCCGCCTGTTGAGAATCCTGGAGCAAGACTACAGCCTAGCCGGCACCATCAATAACGAGTTGGGTGCCAAACCGGCAAAAGACGGCAATCGCGCTGTAGTCTATGCGCTGCTGGACGGCCATCAGATCGCTAAAGAGACCAAGATCCAGGTCAAGTTCCTGGACCGCATCCTGCAACCGATGGTTGATGTCTGGTATGAGATTCGCCATGGCAATCAGAGCATCACGGGTAAGACTGCGATACCGGAGCGCTGTTCGGCCACGACCCCAATGACAAGATCAGCGTAAAAGTGAAGGGACCAGCGGGCAATGCCAAGGAACTGCCGCCGGTGCAGACGGAGGAAAGCGTCTTTCACAAATACCTGTGCGTGCTCAGTCCCAAAGTGTTGTGCGATGGTATGTCGCGGCCTGACGCGGATCATAAAGCACCCAACATCGACAAGACCCAGTCAAAGACCCACAACACAAGCACCACAACAAGGAACGCAAGTCGGTCTCCAAGATAGAAGTACTCAAAGATCGCAATCCGTTGGAAAAACCAATTCCGGACGACGAGTTCGAGGACTGCAATGCGCTTAGCCAGGAGCAGATCACCACTATCCTCAAGGCCAACAATCCGGTGCTGGTCGATACCAACAAGGCCGACGAACTGGTCTACCAAGCGGAGCAGAACTACAAGTTGAATCCCAAGGTGCTGCTGGCCACGATGAAACAGGAACAGGGCTGGGCCAAGAACGGCCGTTACAACAAGCTGATGGGAGTCGGCCCCGGTGGCCAGCCGACGGCGATGGAAGTGGAAATCTCGATCAACAAGTCGGCGCCGATCTACCGCAACCGCCACGGCCTATCTGGCGGCACTGCCGGCCTTACTCCGCGCGCACGTCCAACAGCTCCTGCAGCTGGCGCAGGGTGGAGTCGTCCTTCACCACGTGCTGCAGCCATTCTTCCAGGCTCATTTCCGCCCAGCGCGCGGCACGCTCCGCCAACAGAGATACCGGGCTGTGCGGCTCGTTGTGGCGGAAGTAGCGCGCCACCTCGGTGAGCATCTGCACCGCCTGCTGGCGGTTGGCGATGCTGCCGTTGAACACCACGGCCGGAGCGGCCACGGGGGCGGGGCTGGGAGCGGGCTGATTCACGGGCTTCTCCTCGGTTACGGTAGTGGCAGGCGGCGTACTGCCGGCCGGGCCGCCGCCCAGTTGCTGACGGTAGCGCAGCACCAGATCCTGGCAGGCATAGATGGCATTGCGCAGCTCGGCCAGGCTGGGGGCCTGATCGCCAAAGCGCTGCACAATGGCCTCATCCAGCGCCTCGTAGGCTTGCAGCACCGCCACCAGTTGTTCCATGCATTGCTGGAACCAGCTTGCCCCCGACTGCTGCGCAGCCTTGTCGAAGGTATCGCCGGCCAGCTTGCCTTCGGCAATGGCGGCCTCGCGCGCTTCCGGGTTCTTCAGCCCCAGGTTCTCCACTTCGCGCGACTGCTGCCACTGCAGCCAGCTGTAGCCGCCGAACTCCGGCCGCGTCAGCGGCAATTCGCGTATCGCCTGCCCCAGCTGTAGATTGAGCCATTCCAGCTTGCCCAGCCGCTCGTCCAGGTCGTGTGGGTCCAGCTCCGGGTAGCCGCTGTCCCAGTACTGCTGCAGCCAGCCACCCAGCGCCGCCAGCGCCAGCTGCAGGCCGGCCAGGCCCCCTACTTTCACCTGCGCCTCGGCGTACCACACCAGCAGCTGCAGATCCTTGCTGTGTTCGATCAGCGCCTGTTCGCTCAGCCTGACCACCCTGGGCCATTCGGCCAGTTTCAGAGTCTGCTCCCAGTCGCCCTGCGCCAGCGACGGGTCATCGCTGCGGCGCGCCTCGCGGATCTGGTCGAACAGCGCCGAATAGCTCATGTCCTCGCCAGCCGCCTGCGGCCCCGCAATCGGGGCCAGAAGTTGTTCCAGTGTCATCGTGTCTACCTGTTGCCTCCACGACAGCGGCCCCTCTTGCCATGACGCCACTTCACGAAAGCGTTGTTCATCTGACTAAGTTCAGCCCAATAGATTGCTCTTAACAATCAATTCGACAAACCATCATTCCCGCTTGACATATCAACGAACTTATATACATCTTCCGGATCAATAAACTTCACATAATACTGAATACCATCCTTACTATATGTAAGATCATGAGCAAGTAAATATGATTCAAAAACCACCCCAACCGCTATGTCGCTGCCACTCTGGAATCTATATTTTGCCTTCAAAAATTTCAGTTCATTATTTTTCCGCAATACACCAAGACATGAAGCAAACAAACTTGGCAGCTTAAAAACCTTCACACGCGCGCCAACTATCACAAGGTAAACCGCCTTGTGCCGGACTGCCGACCCACTGGCACTAGACGCTGTATCTTGAAAGCAAACAAGGTTACCAGCAGAAACGACTTCAGTATTTCGACCAAGATCTCCTGCGTTCACCGCCTCCCCTGCAAATGAACTTATGGCAGAGTCTGCAAGCGCCTTGCCATCCACAAAGAACCTACCACTCTTGACAACTACCTCCCTATTTCTTCCATGCACCACACCTCTCCAGCGAACCCTTAAACCATGCTGATATTCATCCAGGACATTAGCCTTCATCAAATACGCAGGGTCAAAATAAGGCAAGCCGATGTATCTGTAATATGCATTATAACCATGAAAAACATCGCCCGCCCATGCCACAGGTGGCAACAATAAAATCAAAAACAAAATCACAACCATCAAAAAAATCCACCATCCATCAAGAATCAACTACCTGGACATTTCACCCTTGCCCAATAAAACAACTTCATCTCATTTACCACTTCCCCTTCAGTTTCCAGCAAAATGCATTTTCCATTTTTCCGATAATAAAAATTGCACAGCTCCTTTCCAAGCGAGCAGCTCGACACCTCAACAAACCCACCAAGAATTAGCTTTCTCTCTATTTCACTATAAGGAAAACCATCCTCACCCTCTGCAACATACTCATGTTGCGTCACGAGAGGTTTCCAACCATGCCTTATCACAATATCTTTTACTTTAAGTAGTGGCATATCTTTTTGAAGATAATTTTCAGCATATACTGGCATCGACATCATAAGCACGATGAAAATCAAAACTCGCATCATTTAGCTCCGTCTGCAAACCAGCAATTTTTGGCAACCATTAGCCAGCAAGGCCTACACCGCTGCGGAGAAAACACCATCACGCCCAATAAAAACCCAACCAATTAATCCCATCGCTGAAAATTTTTCACATCTTCATATTTTTTTAGAACAATCGAAACCCTCTTGTTGCCATTGTATTTTTTCTTTAATTTCCAATATAGCACCTTCGCTTTACCACAAGATGAATTCATATTAATTTTTATTTCACGCTTATTCTCCTCAGGTAACTCTGAGCCCCACTCTCCAGACAAATGATTGCAAACCTCCGCGTTCTCCTTGAACTCTGCAATTTCATTTCCCGCAATTCCATCCGCATTGGAAATCGCATAAAAAAACAAAAGCACTACTAGCAGGTTTTTTTTCATCGTCTGTCTACACTCCAATGTGGCTTATCTTTAGCACCTTTCCAGAATTTTATCACCCCATATGATTTCCCCACCGCATGTAATTTTTCACTCATCCCAGTTTTTGGCTCAGTATCGATAGTGATAGAATTTCCAGTTGCATCACAAACAACCAAGCTTCCACTCCAGGAAACATTCATATCCACAGCTTTACGCTGCGTATGCCTACTAATAATTGCGGGAGAGGTACCCAAATGGGAGATTTCGAAAATTTCCGCCATCTCTTTAGCTGCAGCAATTGATTTACTTTCCTCACCATGACCCCATTGAATACCAACCCCCAACTTCGCAGGAATCTTGGAGGCGTTTACCTCCCCTCTCGACAAAAGGTGAGACCAATGCATCAGCCATGCACGTTCTGGGGGACGGTACGTTGCTGCAACTCTTACGACAGCCCCCGCCTCTTTCAGAGCCTCAATAAAATTGCGCAATGACTTTTGAAACTCAGGTTCTAAATCTTCAAGATTTTTGCTACCCAATCAGCGGTTGGCCCACCTTCCTCCCGAAAGCTCAGGCTCTGGTACTTTAATCTCAGCAGGAGCAACATCCGCAATCGGAGTCAACTTCGTTTGCATCTTGATCGGTGTGGTCGTCATAGTATGGAACCGTAATGGTTGCGATAAGAGCGGAAGACGCAGTCGCTTTCTTTGTCAAACCATGTTCATCTGTTTTACCAACAATTTCAAAGCCATCTTCCATCGTGATTTTGTATGGTGTATTAGGCATCGGCTTACCTGACTTATCTCCCTTCAAAAGCCAATGCATATCGTAAGAATCAATTTCTCCTGCGGCTAGATTACTATTTTTCTTAAGAGCAGGGGGTATCGTGGTCTGTGCTGCACTACTCTCATAACTAACTACGTAAAACCTCCGGCATAGTAGAAATCAATACTGCGCCGCAGCTGACCTTGTGCCCCTCCAGCGCCACCGGCTTGCCGCCTACCAGCCAGCTGCCGTCGCCTTCGACGATGGTGCAGTTGACGTGGCCCTGCTGCGGGCAGGTCACCTTGTCGCCCAGCAGCGCCACCTGTTTGCCGAACAGCGTGGTGGTGGATGCGGCGCTGACCACCTGGCCGCCGTGGCTGGTGGGGTCGCCCAGTCGAATCACTCGTTTCATGTCGTGCTCCTTCAGGCCGGCCGCGCCAGGGACAGCGCGGCGTGATCTTGCTGGAACTGCGCCAGTACCGCCGGCGCGGCCAGCCTGGCGCAGTGGGTAACCGTCAGCGCGGTAAGCAGCGCCGGCGTGGCGGCGCCGACATGGCCCCACTCGCGTACCAGGTTGCTGGCCTCGTCCACCGGATCCAGCCCGATCTGGTGGCGGGTGAGGTTACTGCCGATGGCCGCCATGCGCACGCCGCCCGCGTCGACGTCGCCGCCGTTGTGCACCAGCCAGGCCACGCTGTCGGCCTGGTTGCGCTGCGGGTCGGCGTCTTCGGCGCTGAACGGGTAGTCCAGCAGCGAGGCGTTCACCAGCGCGTTGTCCAGCAGCGGCTGCAGCTGGCGGGTGAGTTGCAGCGTGCCCGGCCGGCCCAGCGTGCCCTGCCCGGACTGCGCCAGGCAGGCCAGCAGCGGCAATGCGGCCAACCCTTGCTGCGCACCGGCCGGCACCCGGCCCCAGCCGGCGTTGACGCTGGCCGGGTCACGTTCCCAGTACGGTTGATAAGGGTCGGCGGCGGCCTGGGCATCACTGGCCGGCGCGGCAAGGCCGGCGCGCAGGAACAGCAGCAGCACCACCGCCGCCCCCGGGCGGCCCTGTTCGCGCCATTGCTGGCGGGTAGCGTCATCGGCTTCGTCGTCCGGGCTCCATGCCGCGTGCGGCGCATCCAGCGCCAGCAGCACCGCACCCGGCAGCTCCGGGTCCTGCGCCAGGAACTGCTGCACGCGATCGGCCACCGTGCCGCTACCGGGCAGGAAGCGGCAGTCGCTGGCCGGTTGCGGCGCATCGCCCTGCTGCTGTTGCCAGGCTTGCTGCTGCCATTGCTTGATGCGGCCAACCTGCTCCATGCCGCCGGTACCCGGCAGCACTTCCAGCAACAGCGGCAGTGCGGCGGCACCCGGCAGTTCCTCGTACAGCGCCGCCAATCCCTCCTCGGCCACCTGATGCAGGCTATCCAGCGGCGAACCGGCCTCCAGTTCATCTTCAGTCAGTGCTTGCCAGGCACAGGCCTCCGGCAGCTCGTCCAGCCAGGCCAGCTCGTCGCGCTGCGGCAGCGCCTGCACCCACAGCCAGCGGCAGTGCAGCACCTGCTGCCGTTCACGCAGCTCGCTATGGTGGCGCTCACGCGCCTCGTCGCGACGGGTCTGCTGCTCGGCAGCTTCGGCATCGGCCTGCGCCTGGGCGGCGGCCTGTTCCCGCCGCGCCTGGCGCTGGCGCCACAGTTGCACCAGCGCGGTGAGCAGCAGTGGCGGCAGCAGATGCAGCAGCAGCATCACGGTGGGGCTGAGCTGTTGCCAGTGCACCGGGATCAGCAGCCACAACGCCGCCCACCACAGCGTGGTGGACAGGCCCAGCAGGGCCAGCAGTTTCAACATGGTGCCCGCCCCCTTAGCTCACGCGCACCTTGAGTGCCTCGCCCTTCAGCGCCACGGCAATCTTCTTCACCGGCTTGCCGCTGGCCATGCGCGCCAGCAGGTCGCTGGAGATCTGCGCCAGCAGGGTGCGGGTGAGGATGGCGTCGGCGTTGCGCGCGCCGCTGTCCACGTCCAGGCAACGCGCAGCCATGGCCGCGGCCAGCTCGTCCGGGAACTCCACCTGCGCGCCGTGATTGCTGGCGATGCGCTGGCGGATGCGCTCCAGCTTCTGCTGCACGATGGCATGCAGCACGTCGTCGTTGATGGGGAAATAGGGCACGATGCTCAGGCGGCCGAGGAAGGCCGGCTTGAACACCTGCTGCAGGGTTGGCCGCAACACTTCCACCAGGTCTTCCGCATCGGGGTCGCGGGTTTCGCCTTCCACCGTCACGCCATGCTCGCAGGCGCGCATCACCAGCTCGGTGCCGGCGTTGGAGGTGAGCAGGATGATGGTGTTCTTGAAGTCCACCTCGCGGCCTTCGCTGTCCTCCAGCACACCCTTGTCGAATACCTGGAAGAACAGCTCCAGCACGTCCGGATGCGCTTTTTCCACTTCGTCCAGCAGCACCACGGAGTAAGGCTTGCGCCGCACCGCCTCGGTCAGCACGCCACCCTCGCCGTAGCCGACATAGCCCGGCGGCGAGCCCTTCAGCCCGGAGACGCTGTGCGCCTCCTGGTATTCCGACATATTGACGGTGACCAGATTACGCTCGCCGCCATACAGCGCCTCAGCCAGCGCCAGCGCGGTTTCGGTCTTGCCCACGCCGGACGGCCCCACCAGCAGGAACACGCCTTTGGGTTTGCCCGGGTCTTCCAGCCCGGCCTTGGCAATCTGCACCCGCTCGGCAATCTGCCGTAGCGCGTGATCCTGGCCGATCACCCGTTCTCCCAGCAGGCGCGCCAGCTGCTGTACCTGCGCCAGCTCGTTGCTGACCATGCGCCCCAGCGGAATGCCGGTCCAGCCGGAAATCACGTCGGCGATCACGCTTTCGTCCACGCACTCGAACGCCAGCGGCTGCGTCTGCTGCAGATCGCGCAGCGCGCGGCGCTTGCTCTGCAGCGGACCGGGCTTACGGCCCTTGCCGGCGCGGGTTTCGGCCGGCTGCTGGCGGGTGGCGTCGATCTCGGCCACCAGCTGCTGCTGCGCCTGCCAAGCGGTATTCAGCTGCGCCAGGTCGTCCTGCAGCTGCACGCGGCGGGTTTCCAGCTCGCCGATGCGCTCGGCGTGGCCTTCCTCGCGCTGCAGTGCGGCGATCTCGCGCTCCACGTTGGCGATCAGCACCGCCACGTCTTCGATCGGCCCCGGCTTGCCGGCGCGCGACAGCGCCACGCGGGCGCAGGCGGTGTCCAGCACGCTGATGGCCTTGTCCGGCAGCTGGCGGCCGGTGATGTAGCGGCTGGACAGGTGCACCGCCGCCGCTACCGCTTCTTCCAGGATTTCCACCTGGTGATGCTCGGCCATGGCCTGCGCCAGGCCGCGCACCATCTGCACCGCGATCTCCGGTGCCGGCTCCTCCACCTTCACCACCTGGAAGCGGCGCGCCAGCGCGGCGTCCTTCTCGAAGTATTTCTTGTACTCCGCCCAGGTGGTGGCGGCGATGGTGCGCAGCTCGCCGCGCGCCAGTGCCGGCTTGAGCAGGTTGGCCGCATCGTTCTGCCCCGCCGCGCCGCCGGCGCCGATCAGGGTGTGCGCCTCATCGATGAACAGGATGATGGGCACCGGGCTGGCCTTCACCTCGTCGATGACCTGGCGCAGGCGGTTCTCGAACTCGCCCTTCACGCTGGCACCGGCCTGCAGCAGGCCCAGGTCCAGCGTGCGCAGCGTGACGCCGGCAAGCACCGGCGGCACCTCGCCATGCACGATCTTGCGCGCCAGCCCTTCCACCACCGCGGTCTTGCCCACGCCGGGCTCGCCGGTGAGGATGGGGTTGTTCTGCCGGCGGCGCATCAGGATGTCTATCATCTGGCGGATTTCGACATCGCGGCCCAGCACCGGGTCGATCTTGCCGGCGCGCGCCTGGGCGGTGAGGTCGATGGTGTATTTGTCCAGCGCGGCGCCGCCGCGCGCCGCCCGGGGCGCCTCGGCGGCTGCTGGGTTGGCCGCAGGCGCTGCGGTGGCGCCTTCGCCGCCATGCTGGCGCAGCGCGGCATAGGCCGGCAGCAAGCGGCCGGCATCCAGCTGCAGCAGCGCCGGGCAACCACTCTGCACCGCCGGGCGCAGGCTGTCGTCACGCAGCAGCGCCAGCAGCAGGTCCAGGGTGGAAACGCTGTCCTGGCCGAACTCCGCGCTGGCCAGCAGCCAGGCCTTTTCCAGCCACTTGGGCAGCCAGGCAGACAGCACCGGGTTGCGGCTGTTGCCGCTACGGAAACCATCCAGCACCCGCTCCAGCCCCTGCTGCAGCGTGGGCAGATCGGCGCCGGCGGCCAGCAGCGCGGCGATGGCGGCGTTGTCGCTCTGGTCCAGCATGGTCAGCAGCACATGCTCGATCTCGATGTCGAAATGGGTGCGCGCCAGCGCCCGGCTGGCCGCCTGCTCGACGCAGTGGCGCGCCGGCGGAGTCAGGCGCTCGATCAGGGATTTCAAAGGTACCGACATAATGAGTCCATCCGGGTAAGGAAAAAGGAAGCGCTGCTAATGCAGCAATGCGTAGCGCACATCGTCCGGGTCCTGCTGCTGCGGCCCCAGCCAGCTGCTGGCGCCCAGCCGTAGCGGCTGCTCAGCGTCCAGACGCGCCGGCGGCACGTCGCGTTTGTCCAGCTCCAGGCACACGTCCACCGCCAGCTGGTGCCCCACTGCGTACTGCAGCAGCGCCTGCAGCGCCTGTGCGCCGCTGCCGCCCGGCAGCAGTGCATCGAACTGCGCGCGGCGCAGGCCACACAGCTTCAGCTGCAGCCGGGTCTGGCGATCCCACTGCCGGTCGCCGGCAAACAGCGACAGCCCCAGCTCGCTGTTGCTGCCGCCCAGCTGGCTCTGCTCCGCCAGCGGCACCGCCAGCCACTGGCCGGCGAACTGCAGCAGCTGCGCGCGCACGCCGAACAGGCCGGACACCAGCGTCTGCAATGTCAGCGCCGACAGTGGTTTCTGGCTCAGCAGGCCGGAGAAATAGATGAACAGCCGCTCGTCCAGCAGGCCGTCCTGCGCCGCCTGGCCGCGCAGCCGCCCCAGGCCCAGCCCGGCCAGGTCGAGCAGGTTGCGGCCGAAGCCGTCCTGCTCACCGGCCTCCTCGGCCAGCCAGAAGCGGTACTTGCGCCAGGCCTGGTAGAACAGCGCCACCGCACGGTGGCTGAACAGGTCCAGGAAGGCGTGCAGGGTGTCGTCGCGGTATTGCTGCCGCCGCTCCAGCAACAGCTCGGTGTAGGCGGTGGGCAGCGCGCCGCTGGGGCCGGTGAGGCCCATGAAGCTCACCGTCATCTCGGCTGGCGCCGCGCCCTCCTCCGCCTGCGGGCGGTACTGCACCAACTCGCTGGCAGGAAACGACAGGCTGGCCAGGGTGCGGAAACGCAGCTGCGGCGGCAGGGTGCGGCGTGCGCGGCGCGTGCCTTCGCACAGGCCGAGGATGCGCACCGCCTGGAAGAAGCTGAACTGGCTGGCGTCCTGCGCCAGCGCCTGGCGCAAATCGCGCGGCTGGCGGCGCGACAGCGGCCGTGCGGCCAACGTGGCAAGGTGCTCAGACATGGGCGTTTTTCCTCCTGCGCCGCAGCAGTGGCGGCAACAGCCACAGCAGGGCGCCGCAGGCCAGGGCAGCCAGGCCGGCAAAGTTCACCAGCCGCGGCAGCATGCCGGCGGCGGCAGCCATGCCGTAGCGGCCGTACAGCAGCACCGCCAGCGGCAGGCCGACGTACAACAGCGGCGCGGCAAGGCGCGCGCGGCCGGCGGGGACATCCGCGGTATGCAGGAAAAACCAGAGCTGGATCAGGCATGGCGCCAGCAGAATCAGGGCTTGCATGGCGGCTCCTCAGATCACCAGCGCTTCGCCGGCACGCGCCGGCCATACCACCACCGCCTCGTCGCGCTGCACGGTATGCACCCGCAGGCGGGTGAAGCTGTTGGGTGCGCAGTACAGCGCAAAGAAGCGTTCCAGCACCGAGGCGAACAGGTAGACGCTGCCGCCCACGTAGTAGTCGGCGTCCAGCGTCAGCGTAATCTCGGTGCCGCGCACGAAGCCGGCGAAGTGCCGGCCGTTGACGCGCTGCACCGCCGGCTGGCTGCCGATGCCGACAATGCCCTGGATCTGCCGCACGTTGGCCGCAGCATCGCCCAGGTTGTACAGGGTGAGCATCTCCTGCAGCGCCTCGCGCCCGGCATCGACGATGGACATGTAGTTGAGCGACAGATGCGAGATCAGCCGCCACTGCAGCGCCCGCCCCAGCGGGCTGCGCTGGCTGGCGCCCGGCTTGCGCAGCAGGCGCACGCGCTTCACCACCGAGTGCCCCGGCAGCTGCAGATCGGTACGCTGGCTGGCCTGGCTGCCGCCAAACGGAATCTGCTCCGGCAGGTCGCGGTTGCTGCACAGCAGCTCCAGGCTCAGCACCTCGCCCGCCGGACGCACCGCGTCGAACTGCAGATCCACCAGGTGCAGCGCCATGTCGGTGCCGCGGTCGCCCTGGCGCACCGAAGGCTCGCGCGTGGCATGCCAGTAGAAGCGCGGCGCCTGTACGCTGCCGTGGCGGGTGGCGTAGAACGGCGGCACCTCCTCGCTGCTGTCGCCCTCGCCGGATTTTTCCACCCTTACCACGCGGCGGATCTGCACCACCTCGTAGGCCAGCTGCTTGCGCGCGTCGGTCAGCACCGGGTAGCTGCTTTTCTGGTGCGTAACGCGAATGGGTTCGCCCGGCTGGGTGAACAGGTTGATCAGCGGCGTGCAGCCCAGTTTGAGGTGCGCAGGCTGCAGCTGGCTTTGCAGGCGGTGATGGCGCTCGCTGTCCGGGTAGTCGCGCAGCTGGATGCGCAGCAGCAGCGTGTCGCCCTGCAGCCGCGCCACCAGCGGCGCCAGGTTCAGCAGGTCGATGAACAGGAATTTGTCCGGGTAGCTGAAGTACTCCGACAGCAGCCGGTAGCCCAGGAAAGAACGCTCGTCATACTCCAGCATGCCCTCGTCGGCGCCGAAGCCCACCGCCTGCAGGCTGTCTGCGGCCAACATGCGGGTGCGCGCCGGGTCCTCGCTGCCGTCGCCTGCCTGCACCCGCAGCACGTCGGACAGCAGCAGCTCGTACAGCAGGTGCATCAGCGCCGGCTCGCCATCCAGGAAAAAGCGCAGCGACTGCAGATCGATGCTGTTCAGCGCCACCCCGCCCTGGGTCTGCAGCTTCAGCGTCAGCACCGCCGCCGCATCCGGTGCCAGGCCGCGCAGGTAGGGCGAGCCGCTGGTCAGCTCCAGCTTGGCTTCCTGCAGCTGCAGTGGGTACAGGTCCACCGGGTAGACGCTGCGGAACTTGCAGTTCACCCCCTGGATGGCCGGCGCCAGCACCTGCTGCCCGCGCTCGATACGGTAGCGCTTGCCGATCTCCGGCCGCTGCGCATCGCACTCGAACTGCACCACGGTGGCCGCCGGCATCGGCTGCAGGTAGTGCGGGTACATCACGTCCAGGAAGCTGGTGGCCACCTCGGGGTAGTCGTCATCCAGCTTCTTGTGCACCCGCGCCGTCAGAAAGGCGAATGCCTCGATCAGCCGCTCGGTATGCGGGTCTTCACACTGATCGCCTTCCAGCTGCAAGCGGCCGGCGATCTTGGGGTAACGGCGGGCGAACTCGCCCGACAGCTCGCGCAGATGGCCGAGCTCGCGTTCGTAATAGGGGAGGAGGGATTCGAGCATCACATACTTTCCGAACTTCGCCCAGAATCACTCCAGCCAGCAACAATGCCAAGTAATCCATTTCTATTCATTATTTTTGAACGCCCTATTTTTAAGCATCGATGGCAACCATAAAGAATCGCACTTTCACAAATAAACCGCCGCCATTATTAACACTAACAACCGAGGCCTCCCGACATAAAACCTTACAGAGCACTAACTCACCAAAGCATCAAAAATTACTTTCACTAAAACTATCGCTACCAACATCCGGCAGCACGCCCTTCACGTTATGACCACATCACCATTCTCACCAATATTTTACCAACCATTTTATCTTCCAAAATTTCAATTATATTCAGCACAGCGGCAGCCACCGCAGCACAGCTGTCACTCACTATTGCAACACATGAATAGATCACTCTATCTTCTTATAGGTAATAAGTCCTTGACTGCCGATTGGATTACGTATCGTAACACCTCCATCAGGATTAATATTCGCAATATTTCTATTAAACCATGGCACAGGCGTCATAGCATTTCCGTCTGGAGAGACAATAATCAAAGAACTATTTCTTAGATTTCGGGGAATTTCCACAAACCTCCAGGGCGCCCCTACATCAAATTGACGCACGGCAATTTTATACAATTTCCCCGCATAATTTTTTCTGTATATGCTTGCCCCATCCATAATCTCCGAGACAGCAACCCCTAAACTTTTTCCGTTTACATCAAGAAAATTTACTTCATACCCTGACATATCTACTAGGAAAGTTTTTTTTATATTACCGTTTTTCACGACACTAGCAACCATGGCGGTGTACGTCTTTTTCCTGCTACTCTCTGCCTCAAGCTCCCTTGGATAAACTCCAATTTTCTTTAGCCCCATTGAATTTAGCAGCTTGTATCCCCCACTATAAAAATCCCTATCGCCTTGCAAAATTAAGAAGCCGGCCTCTTCGCTCCATCGCCCTTTAATGGTTTTAGTAAAACAACATGGCACATTCCAATACCATTCATACTTTCCATTGCCATGGATATCTAGTCGACCCCATTCATTTTCATATTTCCCATCAATTTTTGTTACAAAACTACCGCCTGTAATCTTGCGATATTTACCTGAAAGCATTCCTACATCCATAGCCAGTACATCGCCAGAAATAGTCAAGTCGGCTTTTTCGAATGGAGCCGGAGTTGAACTCGAATCTATTACCTGGAAACTTACCACCCGTTTTTTTCTCTCCGTATAGCTAACAGGGTATCTTTTCCAGTTACTCTCGCCACGTGGTCTCACAGCAACATAAGACCATTCTTTAAGAATCGCAGTCGGAACACCATCTTCCTCACTACCCTCTTCACCACCCTCTGTTTTTCTATTTCCACCAAAAGAGAACTGCACGCAAATAAGATCAGAGAATTCTTTATATTTTGATGGCGCAATTTTTTCTTTACGCTTATTTTCCAAGGCAATTTCTACACCACCTGGTCCATAGTCATAGTATCTACGCCCTTGAGAATGCAGGCACACATCTATTCCATCCCAGTGCGCACCAATATTATTCACTCCAGGAGGCAATTTTTCCATATTTAATTCCTTGCCTTCCGGGACTGTTAATAAAGTTATCTTGGCCCCATCCCATGCCCAAGTCCCTTTTGCCTGATACTCTCCATCCCTATATAAACTCCATGCAAATTTATGATCTGGCGTCAACTCAAGTCGCGCTGGAAATGTATTGTCAATCCCAAAATACACTCCCGTTAAAAACTGATCGTCTACTTCAGCTGCACTAGAATTTGCAACCCACCAAAGCAGCGATAAAGCCAAAGAAAAATAATACAAGAATGACTTTCCCATATCTGACCTATATCTCAACAAAGCATTTCGTTTCCAACCCAAGAGCCATACCCCAGCACCTGCACCACAAACAGATATTCTCTACGCATATGGTGGCTGCATTGGTAGACGCTACGAAACTTGCAGTTCCTCCTGGATAGCCAGTACTAGTGCCTGCGCACCGTCAGAAAGCCAAACGCTTAGATCAGCCGCTCGGTATGCGGGTCTTCACACTGGTCGCCTTCCAGCTGCAAGCTGGCCGGCGATCTTGGGGTAACGGCGGGCGAACTCGCCCGACAGCTCGCGCAGATGGCCGAGCTCGCGTTCGTAATAGGGGAGGAGGAATTCGAGCATCTAATCGCCCAACAAATAATATCTTATCAATTCTTAACCAAATAACCGGCCACTAAATTAGTGTTCGCATCTCATTACAAAATCACATTATTAGGTTCAATTAGCCACTTTTTCATATTGCACCACTTCCATTGTTAGTGGCTCCCGAGCTATTAATGTACCATCTTCTGCCTGCCCAAAAATCAGCTCAGGCACCATTGGTTTAGTCAGTCCCCTGTCATTAATGGCAATACCCATGATACGATCCTGCCGCCGCTCGATGGGCACCTCCAACCAAACCCAAGGATCGCGACTCTTTGCACGTCGCACCGCCACCCGTGACCACTTGGCGGTATTTCCTTTCCATTTCAGGATGGCATCACCGGTTCTATCGCTTACTGCACTACCTACAACCTTTCCATTTACTTCAAACTTGGTCTCTATACCATCCGCCCCGCCAATCCCTGGAATACCGACAACCGCTATCAACTCGTCAGGTAGCGCCTGCTTTACAACATTAAGCTCTTCTTTAGCCATTACATGATAAACAGGCACTTCACTAGGCATGTGATTCTTCATTCGCAAGAAACCATTATCAACACTCCACACCCCCTCTAGGATGTACTTGTCCCGATTCATGGTTTTCCACGTGGCTGTATGATCCTCATTCAATACCAATTCTGGCTCATAGGAAAAATCCACCGCCTTATAGCGCCCAACAAGCTGCTGCTCACTTAGATGTTTACTCTCTCTGCGATATGTCAGCGTCTCATATCTAGAAATCGGCAAATCCATATTCGGTTGCAACATTTCCAGATTGCCGCCCTCTACTAGCTTCAACTTGGATTCACGAAAAACCGGGGCTACCAAGTTTGCATTTACCAATCTGAAACTCATAATATTGATAGTCCGACCCACATCACTGACCGTAAACCACTGCCAGGTCTGCTCAGACCCTCCCTGGCGCAATCCAACGCGATGCCATACCCCCCAATCTTCAGGCAGCTCCGCCACAAAAAAACCAGGCAGCTTGGTTTTTTTTGACGTCTGCCGCAGCCCCTTATCGCTCTCAAATAAAACTTCGCTATTCTCTATACCTTCACTACCAACACCCACAACATACACAGCAAGAGTATGCCCACCATCTTGCCGAGGAGTTGCTGGAACGCGGTTAGGTGCAATATTTTTATAAACAGCCTTTCCCTTATACTCATCCGCTCGTAAAAGAACATTTCCCTCTTTCACGCTCCAGGCACCATTCACCCAATGGTCACCATCACTCTGCATATACCACGTAAATTTACCAGCCGGCGACAAAATCAAACTACTTGGCACCCAACTACGGTCAGACATTACATATCTACCCGCGAGTTGACTAAGCGTCACGTCATCTGCAATTGCCAGATTTATAATGAGTATATTCAAGGCAAAACATAGCCAAGCTAACCATCTATTCATTTTTATTTCCTTCACGAGTATCTAAAAAGCTAATCTGCGTACGCAACCTGCTGCGGTAGCACTTGCCGACCTCTAGCCGCTGCGCATCACACTCGAACTGCACCACGGTGGCCTCCAGCATCGGCTGCAGGCAGTGCGGGTACATCACGTCCAGAAAGCTGGTGGCCACCTCGATGAAGTCGTCATCCAGCTTCTTGTGCACCCGCGCCGTCAGAAAGGTGAACGCCTCGATCAGCCGCTCGGTATGCGGGTCTTCACACTGATCGCCTTCCAGCTGCAAGCGGCCGGCGATCTTGTGGTAACGGCGGGCGAACTCGCCCGACAGCTCGCGCAGATGGCCGAGCTCGCGTTCGTAATAGGGGAGGAGGGATTCGAGCATGTCAATCAGCCTTATCTGGCCGCACAATGTAAGTGCCAATACAAGCCGCATAATCAAATAACTTGCGGCACACTAGAATGCCTAGAAAATCCACGGCTCCCCAGCAAAACTGGGCGCTGATAAAAAACCCGGCACTACACGTTGAGGATTTTTTCGTAAGTAGCGCATTCGCCTCATTGCGATGAAAGCATGAATTCTCAAAATGGCGTCCATTAAATAACTCACCCATTAATTACAATTTGCTTTTCATCGCAGCAATTCTAGCGACAGCAACCGCTTTTATCAGCTGTTCCCGGAAAGCAGCAGCAGCAATCAAGCTCTTTCCCTGCCGAACAAAATCGAGTTTAGCGTGCACCACATTCCACCCGCCTCCTTTTACCAAAGCCAGCATGGGGTCACGGTAGTCAAACAGCACATCACAAGTCCATTGATCTCCCTGCCGAGAACAATCCTTCTTCAAAAGGATATCGCGAACTGCAGAGACATCATCATTAGTATTTCCAACCAGAGCCTGAATAACTGGCACTTCAAAATTATCAACTTCCTTCAAAATTACAGCCTTGATGTCCGCCACTCCCGCCGGCGAGACATAAACAGGCAGAACCCCATCTTCATTCAATCTTTTATATTTCTCAATTAGATATTCTTCGCTAGCTGGGTGCACATAAAAATTCGCATCATCTCGGCTAACTTCATATGCAACATCTATTGCTCCATCATTCGTTACCAATTTTCCAATACACCCCGTGGCTCGCTCATTTTTTACATAGCCAAGTTCTTTGACAACCTTCACACCGAAATTATTTGCAGTATTTATATTTTCACTTCCGGATCTCAAAATTTGTTGTGAGATATATTTCATTTTCATGCTACCGGAAATCAAATCCACCACACGAGTATCATCACATGTCAGCGGCCGAGAATCCTTCCAATAGCTCCAGGAAAATCCAACTGCAACCAGAATTAGCGGCACTCCCAAACCAATACTAAGCCCCAACTTTATCCAAAAAATGATGAACCGATCAGCTTCACTCTTCGCCTTATCATAATCTTGCACAATACAGCGAGCATGCTCCCCTTGCTTCGTAGGTTCCCTTGACTGCTCATTGATTGACGCCAAAATTTTCTCATCAAGCAACCCTTTTTGCCGCATCCAATACAGCATTTCCCCATCATTTCTAAAAACAATATTTTCACTATCTGGAGACTGCAGCGCCTCTTTTACCCGTTCAAAATCATCCTGGGAGATGAGCCCGGAACTCAATAACCATTCAAGAAAACCAATACTCTCAGCCAATTTCCCCTCCTTGAATATTCAATTTATTTATTGCAGAAACAAAGAAGTGACTCGCCTGGTCATGCTGACAGCCGCCCCAACTGTTGCAACGGCAGGCGCCAGTCCAGGCCATGCTGCCAGGCGTAGTACAGCCACAGCCCTGCCGCGGTATACAGCGGCGGCAGCAGGTTGTAGCCCAGCAGCGCCAGCAGGGAACGGGCTTCGGATTCATGACTGGCGGCACGAATGGCCTTGGGGAAACGCGGCTCGTAGCACAGCAGCAAGGAGGCGTAGTGACCCAGCCCCCAGATGACAAACACCGGGGTCAGCACCAGTCGCAGCCACAGGAAGCTGCGCCCCAAATCGAAACCGCCGGGTAGACTAAGCCGCGACACCGTCCACATGCTGGCCAGCGGGTTGGGCCACTTGCTACGCCGGCGGCGGGGCTCCGGCACCGCATCCGGGCCATCTTCCATGAAGCGGCGGATGTACTCCCAGAACGACAGCAGATGCTGGTAGTCACGGCAGGCGTTGCCGACGAAAGCGCCATCCGCAGTAATTTGGCTATGCGGGTTCACGCCATCTCTGGTGATAGCCCCGATAACCAACATCCCTCCCACGCCTTCGTGGTTGGGCATGTCCTTTGGCAGTGCCGCATCGATCTCGTCCCAGTTATACGCAGTCACGCCCCCCAGAAAGGTTGGCCGCAGGAAATACATTTGCCGGGTCTCGCGATTGAAACGCACCACAAGCCGGCGCATGGTGAAAGCTTCAAGGCGCCAGATTTTGGCTAGATAGCGAAAAAAAACATAGGTGAGTGGTAATAAGATGACGAGACCAATCATCATCACGAAAGCATATTCCACATCTAGTGGATCACCATTCGGTGCTTGCCCAGTAGTGAGAATGGAGTGCCATTGCAAAATATCGCCATACCACCAAGGGATCAAGCCATACAACAATGCCCCCATCACCATCGTCAATAGACCGCGCTTGTCATCATTGTAAGTACAGATATCCAGATAACTCACTGTCTTACAGTAGATAGCGTAATTGTCGTCCACCTTTTCTGCTCGGCTCTCGTGGATATCCACATCCTTGACATCACCGCCGGAACTGACTCTGCTAGCAAGGCTTTTCTTTTTATTAGCAGCAAGCTTATCAGCAACATTTTTCTGAAATTTATCCTGCCATGAGCCTGGCTTATGGCGCATACGATTCAAAGCCACCGTCCATTCCAAATAGTACATTTCAGCTTACCTCCAGCACTGCAGCATCCAAGGCTGCCATTTCTTCTTTGCCTATGCCAAACCCGGCAGTGCTTCGATCCTTGCGCAAACAAGATTTGTCGCACCAGCTTTCCAACGCATCATCACTGAACATCCAAATGGCAATCGTCAATCCAATACCGGCAACAGTGAATAAACGAGCGCCACGCAATAGCAACAATGCAATACGCTCTGTAGCTAAAAATGCACTTACCTCGGTTGCCCCAGTCAGAATGACCTTTGCAAATTCACCCTTACTTCTGACCAGTAACCATTCAAAAAATGGCCCCGCCGCCCCGATGGCAATGCCCGCACCGACCAGAGCGCCGGAGATAGAAACGATCCCTCTCAGTTGATAAGCGCGGGATAAGGTAGTCCTTCGCCCACCTGCCTTTGCCATATCATCCGCCGCACTATCAAAGTCCACCACGGCACCAATAATCCCCCCAACCGCCCCCAGTGCCCCGGCACTGAGCTTGAGTGCCCCGAGCCCGACATGGCTGCCGCTGACCAGCGTGTTATTGCCGCTTTTTGCCATCCGCTCGCAAACCCCACCGGTCAACTCCAGCAGCACCGCCCCCATGCCGAGACTGGCGGCTGTGAGCTCCCATGCGGCTTTCTGACCGGGCGAGTCTTTCAGGGAGTTGCTTTTCAAGAGCACGTTGGCCATTTCCAGTACCGCCACCACAGCGCCAAAACGCAGCCCATTAAAGTCATTACCCTTGCTGGCATCGGTAAGCAGCTTGTTGATCTGATTGCGCGTGGCTTTGCTGACTGCATATGTTTTACTGTTGAAAGCCTGCGGCGAGGGGTAGGCTGCCTCCAGCTCCTTGCTCACAATCTTGCCCAGCGACAATTTGAGCAGTGCATGCAGCACGTTGGAGCGCGCTATTTGCCGGTCGATAAACTTGCCCCCCGGCAGATTGGCCAGCAGGGCATGCCCGCCCTGCACCATGAGCAGGCTGATCCCGCCTAGATGAGAAACACTGACCACCCCATTATTCTGACCACTCAGGGTGATGGCATTGGCCAGATCATTTACTTTGGCCCACAGGTCGCTCACCCCTTTCAAAGCTTCCTGCCATTTGCCGGCAGCATCCGCGATGCCGCCAGACAACCCGCCTGCCGCGACAAACTCTTCTTTGGCCTTTTTCTGGCTCAGCAGCAGGCTATTGAGCAGCAAGGTAGCGGGCTTGAGGCTTGTTGCATCCATCTGTTGGCTAAGCCACGCCTGCCCGCTCAGGCAGCTGTTGATGCCATGGATGCACATCCCGATCTGGCCAGAGCCGGCGACACCGCTTTCCAGGTGATTGTCGTCATAGAGTTCCAGCGTGTTGTGCAGCAGCGCGTCGTGCAGCCATAGCAGCTGATCATGGGCACGCTGCTCGTTGAGCACATCGCAGGCTTGCGTCGTCTGCTGGAAGCCCTGCTGCACCCCCTGATACATGGTTTTGGGCAGCAGGCGTTTGGCGTATTTGGCCCAGGCGGCGTCGCCAATGCGTTTGCCGTTCTGTTTGCGCCACTCTTCCCGCTTGCGCTCATACTCGGCACGGTTTTTATAGATGGCATCCGGCGGCGTGCCACGCAGGTCCGGCATGCTGTACGGGTGTTTTTTGGCCTCAGCGGCCAGATCATCTAGCGATACACCAAGCTTGGGTTCGCGCTGGCTGATGGCCCCCTGCCTGATCTGCTCTTCGGCCTTGTCCACCCCGGTAATGACGGCCATCAGCTGTTCGTTGCGGTACGTACCATAAAACGGCGTTGTAGCTTGCATCTGCTTGCTCAGCCGGTTGATGGAAGCATTACGCCAGTTGTTCAGCTCCTGGACGATACCCAAGGGGTCGTGCAGGACAATGGCCAGCCCTTTCTTGTTGACCAACTCCGTTTGCAGGTTTTTCAGGCGCCCGGTGTAGGGGTAGGGCTGGTTCTTTACCAGGTCGACGTCCTGCCCAAAGAACGGATGCAAGTGGTCATTGAAGCGCGGCGCCAGCTTGCGGCCATCCCCTTGCAGCGAGCGAAATTCCGCCACTGTGCCCGCCAGCTCGGCCGGCGTCACGGCATGGGGCTGCGCTACCGCCTTGGCCTGAAAGCTTTGCAGCATGCCGTGCAGCTTGCTGTCGGATTCGATTTTGAGTAGAGCAGCCTTGGTCAACGGGTCAGGCAGGAACAGCACTTTCAGCTCTGCAACATCCTCCGCCTTTTCGACGCTGATCAGCGATGCGTTGACACCATGGGTTTCCGGATTGCAGCTGAACGCCGGCGGAGGCACCACTTCGCCCAGCGGTATCCTGGCGATATAGCCCTGGCTGTTCACCGCCCAGGCGCTATCCCACTTCAGCTTGCCTTTACGCTTGGCCATGACATAAAGGTAGCCATACCGCAGCATGCGCACGGTGTAGGCGGCCGTACCCAGCTTCTTGTCGGCCACGCCCTTACCCAGGTTGCCGCTCAATTCAGCAAACTCTGAGTGCCCCGCATCGCTGGCGGCCACGGCATAGCGCAAGGGCAGCAGCAGTAGGCCCTTCTTGCCACAGAACTTGTTTTTGCACTGCGTTGGCTCGCTCACGCGATGACTCCTCTTGTCTTGTCTGCAGCTGGCCAGTGGATGGGTTTGGTCCAAAACGCCGCCCCTGCAAACAGCAGCCATTCGGTCAGGGTTGGGGAACGCTCTTGCTGGTACTGCTGCAGTTCTGCAGCCACCTCCGGGTAGCGTTCACTGCAATCCCGCCCCAACAGCAGCCAGAGCAAGGCACACCCAACCATGTCGTCCTGGCTGGCAACCCAAGGTTGCGCAGCGGCCTGACGAAGCTGTTCACATACCGTGGCAAAACCGGGCAAGCCATCCAATGTCACGGCCTCCGGATACAGCTCATGCAGGCCAGCCAGGCATCGCACTAGCTGGTGATATGCCGCGGCCAGATCCAGCGCTTGCCAGTCTTCGGCTGTCAGCACGAAATGACTACTCCGCGGCCATTGGCTGTCGGCGCTCATGCAGCGGTACTCGCCAGGGAAGGTCGCGTACCACCAGGCGTCAATCGGACCTAGCAACTGGTTGCGCTGCCCCGCCGGCAGGCCGTCATCCAGCAGTCGGGTTATCCGTGGGTCGTAGTAGCGCAGGTGATGCATCTGGCCATCCGGGTGAGGCTGCGCAAACAGGCGGCGCAGGTGACGCTGCACCTGCTCCGCAGGCTGTGCCGAATACAGCCAGCCCCCCACCATGGCATTGCCCCCCTTGCTTAGGGACTGGCGGATGCCATCCGTCCCCAACTGCGCCCAGAAGTGCTTCTGCTCTGCCGTCATGCCAGGCAAAATAGACAAGTCGATCAGCAGGGGTGCGCGCTCCGGCTCATGGGCAAAAAAAGCATCCTCAAGCACGATGGCCGCCGCAGTCGGTACGACCACGTCCTCCTCTGCCGCCAGCGGGTTGCCCTGGGTACGATCCAGCAGCAAGTACCAGCCTTGAGCACCAGAGGAAAACACCTCTGCCGGAAGCGCAGACAGGCTCATGTCCATTCGCGGCTCCATCAGAATGGGTACGGCGTACTGGCCGCCCCGGCATGAGCAGCATCAGCCGCCTGGAAGCTGCAAGGCTGCGGTGGTTTGAAAGAGGGGAATGGCACACTAGTGCTCGCCGGCCCGCTCCAGTCGTGGCTCGCCCCTTTGAAGCTCACCTTGCCCGGCGCGTGCAGTTCGATCTTGCCGTCCTTGATGCGGATGTAGGCGCCGCCGCAGGTCAGCAGCACCTCTTTCTTGCCGTTGAACAGCTGGCTGGCGCTCAGGCTGCTGATGGCTACGTCCTTATCCGCCGTCAGTTCCATCGCGTCGCTCTGCGCCTGCAGCTGCACCTTGCCCTTGGCGGCGATCAGCTTCAGCGTGACCCGGTCTTTCACCCCGGCCACGAACAGGCTGATGTGCTGGCCGACGTTGTGCAGCCAGCGTCGGCCACTGGTCTGGTTGAGATCGCGCTGCGCCACTTGGTCGATATTCGTGCCTGCGGCCAACGTCAGGGCGTTGTCAGTCGTCGCGGCCAGGCCGGCCGGGGCGCTGAGGATCATTAGCGGCTGCTGGCCGGCTTGAGCCAATCCCTCGCCTTTGGTGGCGGTCTTGCCGTCTTTATCGGTATTGCTGCCGGCTTCCCAGGCCTTGAGGGCGGCGGCGTGGTGTTGCAGGTGGCCGTCGGTTTTCTTTGCCCCTTTGCCGTTGTCGGGTTTGATTTCCTCCGGCCCGGTTTCCAGGGTGTCAGCCAGCTGCGCCGTGGCGGTGTCGGCGAGGGATTGCGCGAGGGCCAGCGCGGCGTCGAGCTGGCTTTGCGCGCCGTCGCGTGCCAGTTGTTTGCCGCCGGCGCCGGCTTGCGCTTCGGTGCTGAGCAGCAGGCCGTGCGCGGCGCGGATCGCCCCGTGCCGGTCGGTGCGCAGCTCGAAGCCGTCGCCGCGTGGTGTGGCTTTGCCGTCCTGCCGCGGGTAGGCGAGGTAGCCCTGGTTGAGCTGGGTGTGGCCGTGTTCGCTGCTGAGTTTCGCCCGCACTTCGCCCGGGCTGTCGTCGAACAGCAGCTCGTTGTACTGCCCGCCGTGGTGTTCTTTGGATTTGATGCCGGACAGCGTCTTGTTGCCTGGCAGGCTGCCGGCGCCGCTGAACGCCGGCGGCGGGTGGCTGCCGTTGTACAGCACGCCGGTAATCACCGGGCGGTCGATGTCGCCTTCGATGAAGTCGACCAGCACTTCCTGGCCGATACGCGGGATGAACTGGTGGCCCCAGGCGGCACCGGCACTGGGCATGGCGACGCGCAGCCAGCAACTGGAACGGTCGTCGAGGTTGGCGCCGATCTCCGGATGCTCATCTGGGCGCTGCCAGTGGAACTGCACCTTGATGCGGCCGTGGGCGTCGGTGTGCACTTCCTCGTTGGCGGGGCCGACCACGGTGGCGGTCTGCGCACCGCGGGCGCTGGGTTTGGCGTGGGCGCTGTCGGCGTAGGCCGGGGTGAGCGGCAGGCCGCGGCGCTGGGCGTCGAACTCGCTGCGGAACGGCGCGTCGCTGTCATCGCCGCTGGCGGCCAACGTTGGCCGCAAGGCGGTGGGCAGGCTGCGCGCCAGCTCGGCCGGCAGGTTGTTGCGTACGGTCAGCGTCTGGCGGGTGAGCACGAATTCGCGCTGCTCGGCGCCGTCGCCGTCGTGTGCCGGGTGGCCGTCGAGGCGGAACCACTGCCCGGCCACCAAGCCGCGCACCGCGCCGCCGCCGCTGAAAGTCTTGGCCTGCGCATCGTGCGCCTGCTGCCGCAGCCGCGCGTAGTGGCTGAGCTGCTCGGCATCGCTGGCGTAGTAGGCGCCGGGGGCGTCGTAGTGCTGCAAGCTGCTCTGCAGCCGGCTGCCGTCCAGACCCTGATCCAGCGCCGATTCGTCACCGCTGTGGCCGGTGGCCACCGGCTGGTAGTCGAACGTCGCCAGCGCCACACTGCCGGGCACGATCTGCCGGGCGCCGTCCCAGCGGGTGAGGCCGTCTTCCTCTTCCGTCGCATCGCTGCGATGGAAGCGCACCCGTTCGAGGTTGGCCGCCGGCAACGAATACGGGTCGTCAAAGGCCACCAGCTTGACCTGCGGCGTGTCGCCGTCCAGATGCGCGTAGCGCCAGCTCAAGCCTTCCTCGCGCAGCAGGCGGCAGATGAAGTCGTGGTCGGATTCGCGGTACTGCAGGCAGTAGCTGCGGCTGGGCAGGCTGCCTGCCAGTACGAAGTCCAGCGCCTGGCCGGCGGCGAACACCGGGTTGATTGCCGCGTGCTCGGCAAAGATCTGCCGCACGATAGCCTCCACCGACAAATCCTGAAACACCCGCGAGGTCTGCCGCAGGCGCAGCAGCGCGAACGGCGGTTCGACGGTGAGCGCGTACTTGGCGAAGCCGCCATCGCTGCCCAGCGCCTCGGCGCTGCTGACCACGCCACAGCGCAGGCTCTCGCTGCCGTCGGCACCGGCGATGCCCAAGCGCACCGGCAGGCCCAGCAGCGTCTTCAGTTCGATGCCGTCGTCCGGCGACAGACACTCAACGCGGAAGCGGTAGTCGCCGGCCAGCGCCTCCTCGCCGCTGAGTGTCAGCGGCAGCAGCGCCTGGCCCCAGCGCTGGAACCCGTTCTGGTCATGACCCAGCTGCAGGGTGAGCAGGCGCTGGTCCTGGTTGAAGGCGGACGCGAAGCTGGCGAGCAGGTCGGGGAGGTTCATCAGCCCTGCACCTTGTAAACGTTGGAAGACAGTTGCAGGGTGGCGTCAAAGCTCACCGGCGGGCGGTGCGGGTGCACTTTCAGTACCGCATCCACCCGGAAGCGCAGGTGCCGCTCCAGCTCGCGCGGCGCGTCCAGGTTCACCCGTACCCGCGACAGGCGAGGCTCGTGGATTTCGATGGCGCGGCGCAGTTGTTCGCGCAGCAGCTCGCGGTCGTCCGGGTTGAGCAGGCTGATGCCGCTGAGGTCGGGGATGCCGTATTGCAGCATGCTGTCGTTGGCCAGGGTGTGGGCGTCGAACAGCTCCGGCTGCGACATTACCCGGGTGTTAAGCAGCGACTCCAGGTCACGCGCCAGCGCACGGCGGAACTGCGGCAGCTCGTACTGCAGCGGGTCGGCGCCATGGCTGATGTCGGGCTGGTCGTCCAGTAGCCGGTCCAGCACCGATGGCAGGATGCGGGTATGCCGCAGGCCGTTGTGCTGCATGGTCTAGATGCCGAACAGCGTGTGCAGCTGGCGGCCCAGCAGCCAGTGGTAGGTGCCCCAGATGGCGGCGGCGGCCAGTGCCAGCAGTGCAAAGTACAGCCACAGCGGCAGTTCGTGGCGCACAAAGGCCTTGAAGCGCTGCGGCAGCTGCCAGTTGGGGGCGAAGTCAGCCTTGCCGCCGCGCACCTGCTGGATCTCCTGCCCCAGTTTGTGGGTGAGGTAGCCCAGCTTTTCGCTGCCCTCCAGCAGGTAGCGGCCCTGGAAGCCCAGCAACAGGCAGGTGTAGTACACCTCCAGCTCTTCAATGTACTTGGCAGGGTCCAGCCGTAGTTGCTCCAGGCGATTGAAGAAGCCTTCACCGGCCAGGTGCTCGCCGAACAGGCGCAGTTGCAGCGGCATGCGCTCCCATTCGTCGCGCAGTGCGAATTCGGACGCCAGCACGATTTCGTCCAGCAGTGCACAGAAGGCGTACTTGGCCTGGCCGATGGCATCCGGCGTTTTGCCGAAGTTGCGGGCATTGCGTTCGTACTGCTGCAGGAACTGGTCGATACGGCGGTTGAATTCCACGCTGCTGCCCGGCGTGTTGCCGTCTTTCAGCAGGAACAGCAGGTAGACGCCGTCTTCCAGCATTTCACGCAGGCTGGGGCCACTGGCGGCGACGGCGATGGTGGCGGTTTGCTCGGCGGGGGTAGCGGCTGCTTGACTCATGTTGGCCTCAACGGAAAACGGCGATCAGTTCCAGGTTCACCCCGGACAGGGTTTGCGGCACATAGATGCAGATGCTGCGCGATTGCAGCATGCGGGCGAAAATCTCGCCCTGCGGTTGCAACGCAAAGTAGTGGTTACCCACCCGTACCGGCATGGCGGACGGGGTCTGGGCGGCATGGCTCAGTGCCACGCCGCGCATGGCGGAGTTGAGGATTTTTTCCACGTCGTCCGGCGCGCCGATCTTGAACTTGAGCGGCACGTTGTCCAGGATCTGGGCCGCCGGCTGCTCGCTTTGCACCGACAGGTAGAAATCGACGTTGTCGAGGAAGCGGTCGCTCTCCAGCCGGCCGATGAAAAAAGACGCCTTGGGCGAATGCAGCGGGATGACGGCGTAGCGCGCCGATATCACCGTTTCCAGCAGCTCGCGTATCTGCAGGTCCAGTGTGGAGAACACCTGGTGCAGGTCTTCGTGCTGATAGGCCGGGATGTCAGCCAGTGCGTAACGGGTGGAGAAGGTCTGCAACTCGCCGCAGAACTCGGCCAGCGCCATGTACAGCTCCTCCGGGTGCAGCGGGCTGCTCAGCGACAGGTGACGCAGGCGGGCGAAGTTGCGGTTGACGCTATGCAGCAGCCAGAACGCGGAAATATCGCTGGCGCCATACTCCATCACGCTGCGCGCCTTTTCGCGCTGCGCGCCGGCCAGCGCCTGGCTTTTCACCAGCAGGATGTCCAGCAGGCGGCGCAGCAACTGCGGCAGCTTGCCGGCGGCGGTAATGCCCAGCAGTGGCGGCAGGTAGTCATCTGCCAGCTGCCACTGGCCGGTAGCGTCCTTCTGCAAGCGACACAGCGCGATCGCTTCGTAGCCGTCGCGGTTTTCTTCCTCGAACATCAGCCGCACGTCCGGCTCCAGCACGGCGACATCGGCTGGCAGCGCCTGGGTGTAGAGGTCGGCCAGTTCGCTGCTGCCGCCCAGGTAGCGGCACGGCCGTCCTGCCGCTTCGCCGTTGCGGGTGTTGCCGCCGTAGGGCTGCATATCGGCCAGGCAGGCATACAGCGTGGTAGTCACACCCAGCTGCGGCACGGCAGCCAGATCCCGCGACAAGGGCAGCGGCGCCGACTGCGGCGCCTGGAAGCAGCTGCCATCACGGAACAGCAGGCCCAGCGCATCCACGCGCACCATGCCGCCCTTGAGCGCCTGTTCATCCAGGCTCAGTTGCTGCACACCCCAGGCATGCCGGCTCAGCAGTTGCTGGCGCAGCACGGCATCCTGTTCAAGAAACAGCGATTGCTGCTGAAAGTGCTGCGGGCGCAGGAACATCCCCTCGCCCCACAGTACGCGTTTGGCTGCTTGCATCGTCACATCCATCACAACGGCCTTGCGGCCAACTATTCAATCCACCACGACTAAGTGGCACTCCACCTAGCGGCAATCCACCTGCTGCGTGGCCGGCTGGCCCGGCATCGGCCTGGCCGGCGGTATCAGTGCGCGCAGGTAGCAATCCTCGGCACGGAACAACAGACCCACGCGCCGCACATCGTCGGCCTTGTACAGCAGCCGCCAGAACTGGCGATCCGGCTGGCGGAACATGCCCACCAGGCCGATATAGGTGGCCTCCGGCGCCACCGTGAGCCCGCCTATCGCTGCCTTGGCACCGGGCAGCAGTGTCATCTCCTGCGAGGACAGCAGATCCGGCGCCAGCAGGTCCTTGTCCGACTTGCCTGCCATCAGCGCTTCCATGGTCAGGCGGTTGAAGGCCTGGTCCGACTTCAGCTGATAGACACGCACCACCATGGATAGCGGCTTGCCATGTACGTCCTTGTTCAGCATGGCGGCCGCCTCGCCACCAACCATTACCGGGGCATTGCCGGCACAGCCGGCAAGCAGCAAAAGCGGCAGCAGACAGCTGGCGGCCAGCAGCCAGCCAGGCAAGCGGCCGCGGAGGGTGGGCAACAGCATTTGAGTGGTCACCTCTGGAAAACATGCCAAAGTCGTATCATAATTGAAAAGCATTTTTTCTACAAAGAACGATAAAAATCGTAATTTTTATAGAAATGTTAAAAATCAAAAATTGCATTACAAAGTCATTGCTATAGGTTGAGCAAAAAATGTGGTCTGCAACTATGGCGCTATACCTGGCACCAGGCATCTGCCTATTGCTGGTCGCCCTTATCGCCTGGATAGGCATTAGATATTTCAGAAGAAATTCCTTTGAAATTGAAGAGCCTATCGTAAAAACCGACGATACAAGCAATGGACAGCCGGTGCTGAGCAGTGTGCCGCCCGCCCCGGCCACCAGCACCCCACAGCCGGCAGGCAGCACTCATCAAACGTCAATAAAAACCATAAAAAAGTACTTTGTCATTGCAAGAATGCCACTTGCATCGCTATCTTTGGCAGCAATTTCTGTAGCAATGGCATTGCATTTAAGCAGCAGGCATGAATCGTCAGAATTCATCCCCAAGGAATACTCGCACAGCTCCAGGATCAAGCTCACGCTGCAGGAAGAGCAGCTGGTGCCACCTCCGCCACTGCCGCCGGAAGCCTTCCGCGATGCCATCAACGAGCAGCCGCGCCTGAGCGGGGCGGACCGTGACTGGAGCAGGCTGGACCCGGCCTTTGTGCAAACCGTGCTTCGCGTGATGGCCAAGATGGAAGCCCGTGGCTTTCCCATGACGCTGCTGGAGGGCTACCGCAGTGCGGCGCGGCAGGATGCGTTGGCAGGACAGGCCACGCTGGTCACCAAGGCCAAGGGCGGTCAGAGCAAACACCAGTACGGTCTGGCGGTGGATCTGGCACCGGTGCGCAACGGCAAGGTGGTGATTTCGGAGCGCGACCCGTGGGCCATGCAGGCCTATGTCGCGCTGGGAGAAGAAGCCGGTGCCGCCTCGCTGACCTGGGGTGGCAACTGGAGCTTCAAGGATTACGGGCACATCGAGCGCAGCGGCTCGTTGAAGCAGTTGCTGTCGGCAAACAACAAACCAACAGGAAGGTGAACGCGGTGGTGAAAAAGGGTTGGCGTCAACATGCCAAGATAGCGTCGGCGATCGGGTTTCTGATCGTAATCGCGCTGGTATGGTTTCTCGGGGAATGGATGGGGCTGGCGACGATGGAAGCGCGTCTTGGCTGCATCATCGCCATCATGCTGCTGTGGGTGGTCAGCCTGCTGATCGGCCAACTGCTTGCCCGCCGTGCCAGCGGCCTGCTGGAAAGAATGCTGCGCCAGCAGGCGGACGATGCCGTCATCCACGCCGGCTCGGAAAAACGCGCCGAGGTCACCCTGCTGCGCCAGCGCCTGCTGGGAGCCATCGACACGCTGAAAAAGTCCAAGCTGGGCAACAACGGTGGCGGTGCGGCGCTGTACGAGTTGCCCTGGTACATGATCATCGGCCACCCGGCTGCCGGCAAAAGCTCCGCCATCCTGCAGTCCGGCCTGACCTTCCCGTTCAGCGACAAGAGCGGTATCCAGGGCGTGGGCGGTACCCGCAACTGCGACTGGTTCTTCTCCACCGAAGGCGTGCTGCTCGATACCGCCGGCCGCTACGCCACGCAGAGCGAGGACCGCGGCGAGTGGCTGGCCTTCCTCAAGCTGCTGAAAAAACACCGGCCGAAAGCGCCGGTCAACGGCATTCTGGTGGCGATCAGCCTGCCGGAACTGGCGCAGCATCACAGCGAAGGCTTTGCCCTCTACGTACGCCAGGTGCGCGAGCGTATCCACGAAGTCTGCAGTACCTTCGGCCTGCACGTGCCGATCTACCTGGTATTCACCAAGCTGGACTTGCTGGGCGGTTTCTCCGAATTCTTCCAGGATTTGCCGGAAACCGAACGCGACCGCGTGTGGGGTAGCACGCTCACTGCCAACCAGGGCAATGGTTTCGACGCCGGCAACGTGGCCAGCCAGCAGTTTGAACTGCTGTACCGCGGCCTGGTGCAGGCGGGCGAGGAGAAACTGCTGCAATACCGTGGCGACCAGGTACGCCCGGCCCACTTCGCCTTCCCCATCGAGTTTCATGGCCTGAAAGAGGCGGTGACCAAGTTCATCACCCTGCTGTACGAGGAAGACCCCTACCACGCCCGCCCGCTGCTGCGTGGTTTCTACTTCACCAGCGCCCTGCAGGAAGGCACGCCGCGCATCGTGGCCGCTGGCCGCGTGCAGGGGCAGTTCGACCTGGCGCCGTCGCAGCGCGACAAGCAGCAGGTACCGGCGTCCTACAGCTTTTTCCTGGGCGACCTGTTCCGCAAGGTGCTATTCCCGGACCAGCACCTGATTTCCCGCCAGAGCGCGCACGGCGGCAGCCGCTGGCGCCTGGCGGCCATGGCAGTGGGCGTGTTGAGCCTGTGTTCGCTGGCCGGGCTGTGGAGCTGGTCCTACATCGGCAACCAGCAGCTGCTGGCGGAAATCAGCAAGGAGCGTGCCGATGCGCGCAAGCTGGCCGGTTCGGGCCAGCTGTATGACCGCCTGCGCGCGCTACAGCAGATGCAGACCCGCCTGGAACAGCTGCAAGCCTATCGCCAGAACGGTGCGCCGTGGCAGATCGGTGTTGGCCTGTACCAGGGCAACGAGCTGGAAACCGCACTGCGCAACGAGTACTTCGCCGGCGTCAAATCGCTAATGCTTGCCCCTATCCAGCGCAACCTGGAAACCACGCTGCTGGCACTGGATCAGACCCCGCAAGCCAGCCCGGCACCGGCAGCGCCAACGCCTGCGGTAAAAGCCAAGCCCGCCACGCCACCTGCCGCAACACCGGCCAAGCCACGCACCAAGCCGCGTCCGCATGCACCAGGCCAGTCCTTGCCCGACATCCAGATCGGCGCACTGGACGATGGCCTGCGCGCCCGCCCGGTAGCGCTTGCGGCCAACGATTACAGCGCCCGCCAGGCTGCCTGGTGGCGCCATGCAGCCCATCCGGTAGCCACCAGCTGGCAGGCAGATGGCTACGCGCTGCGACCGGCCAGCTGGAACCCGGCGGCGGCGCAGAGCAAGGCGCAGCAAGTGGTAACCGACACCATGGGTGCCAGCCGCAACCTGCCGGCCGGCAGCAGCACGCCAAGCAACCCGCAAGGTACTGCCGCGCCGGCTGCGGCCCCCAAAGCGCCGCAGCTGGACGCCAGCTACAACGCGCTGAAAACCTATCTGATGCTGTACCAGCCGCAACGCATGGAGCCGGCCCATCTGGCTGACCAGCTGCCGCGCTACTGGCGCCCCTACCTGGAAGCGCAGCGTGGTCAGTACAGCAACGACGAAGTGATGGCGGTAGCCGAAAAACTGCTGGCGTTCTACATCAGCCAGATCAAGTCGCCGGACCTGCCACTGATCTCGCCCAACCTGCGCGTGGTCACCCAGGCGCGTGACGTGCTGCGCGGCTCCTTCAAGCGCATGTCGGCAGAGGAACGGGTGTTCAACGAGATCCGAGCCCGCGCCAACACCCGCTACGCCCCACTGACCGTGGCCCGCATCCTGAACAACCGCGACCTCGACATCATGGCCGGCAGCCAGATGGTGGAAGGCGCCTTTACCCGCGAAGCCTGGGATCAGTACGTCAAGGGCGCCATCAGCGAGGCCAGCAAGGGCGAGATTCGCAGCGACGACTGGGTGCTGGCCGCCAGCAGCCAGGACAATCTGGGCAAGGATGGCGACGGCGAGAAGAACCGCGCGGCGCTGGAAACCATGTACCGCGCAGCCTACAGCGCCAGCTGGAAGAAATTCCTGCAGGGCGTCACCGTACGCGACTTCACCTCCCCGGCGCAGGCCGCCTCGGCCATTACCCGGCTGGCCGACCGCGAAAGCTCGCCGATCAAGCTGATCCTGACGCGTGCCACCACCGAAACCGCCTGGGACAACCCATCCGAACTCAACCGCTCGCTGGAAAACGCCAAGCAATCGGTACTGGAGAAGACCGCCAGCCTGCTCACCGGCGGCGGCAGCACTGACACCAAGAACAACGGCAAGCAGTATGGCGAGGTGGGGCAACAGTTCGCCGGCGTAGCCCTGCTGGTAAAGGGCGACAATGCACCGCTCAATGGCTACCTCGACCAGCTGGCCAAGCTCAAGGCCAAGCTCGGCGCCATTGCCAGCACCGATGAGCCGGGCGCGCTGGCCCGCTCCACGCTGCAGGCCACTTTCAACAACAGCGGCTCCGAACTGGCCGACAGCATAGGCTACGTCGACAACGCGCTGCTGGCGCAAAGCACGCCGGACACCGCCAGCATGGTGCGCCCGATGCTGGTACGCCCGCTGAGCGGCGCCTACAGCGCCCTGCTCGGCCCGGTAAGCACCGACATCAACCAGGCCTGGGCTGCCGAGGTACTGCCGCAGTGGCGCCAGCTGGCGGCCAAGTATCCGTTCAGCGATTCCGGCAGCACTGCCTCCATCGCCGAGATCAACCGCTTCCTGAAAGCCAATGACGGCACGCTGGATCGCTTCATCAACAAATACCTGGCCGGCCTGGTGCAAAAGCGCGGTGATGAACTGGTGCCGCGCGCCTGGGGCGAACTGGGCATCAAGTTCAACCCGGCCTTCCTCAGCAGCGTCAGCAGCCTGAACGCCCTGGCCAGCGGCCAGCTGCAGGATGGCGACGGCCTGCGCTTCGAGCTGCAGCCGCAGCCCACCCCCGGCCTGTCCGAGATCGTGTTCGACATCGACGGCCAGGAGCTGCGCTACCGCAATGGCCCACAAGCCTGGCAGCCATTCACCTGGAGCGGCAACGGCCAGGGCTCGGGCGCACGTATCCAGGTGCTCAGCTACAACGGCGCCAGCAGCGTGGTGGCCAACTACGCCGGTGGCATGGGGCTGATGCGCCTGCTGGCCAGCGCCAAGGTTGTGCAGGACGGGCCGGACGGCACCGTGCTGGCCTGGCCGCTGCGCAAGGCGGAAGGCGAGGCCCAGACCGTACGCATCACCTTCCGGGTACTCAGCGGCGTAAACCCGCTGCAGCTGACCCGCCTCAACAAACTGACGTTGCCCGAGCGCGTGACGTTGTAACCGGGAATGACGCCTTGAGCTTCACTTTCAAACGCCCCCAGGAAGTCGCCGCCTCGTACTGCATCTTCGGCAAGCTGCCGCGGCGCGCCGACTTCATCCGCATCAACGCCACTCACCCGGCGGCGGCGCAGCTGGATCAGCTGCTGGCCGACAGCATCAACCTGCTGTCGACAGATGCCGATGCCGTGGCCCGCTACCGCGCCATGCCCGGCTCCTGCTTCGTGCTGCGCAGCCGCGACCGCGCCTGGCTGTCGCTGGGCGTGATCCAGCCCAGCCACGACGAAAGCGGTCGCAATTTCCCGCTGATCGCCGCCACCCAGCTGCCAGCCGCGCTGACGCTGCCGCCACTGGCGGTACTACTGCTGGCCGGCGAGCTGTTCTTCACCGGCCTGAAGGAACAACTGACCAGCGCCATCGACAACTCGGTGGAAATGCTGGCCTGCCGCCAGTTCCTGGAGGCGCAGTCGCTGTTCGGCGCCGCCTCCAGCGATGACGTGGCGCTGGCCGAGCAGCTGCTGGGCCACCACCTGGCCACCACCGCGGCACAGCAACTGGACAGCCTGCTTGCCCGCCTGCAGGGGCAATCGCTGGAAGCCACCCTGCTGGCCTTCATCTTCCACAGCCAGATGCAGCGCCGCTTCCACGACAGCCTGTGCGCGCAGACCTACCTGCTGCCACTGCCAGCCGCCGACGGCGAGGACATGTTGGCCGCAGCCACCTGGCTATCGCTATACCAGGCCGCCGCCGGCGCGCAGAACGCCGACGATGCGCAGTGCCTGCTGATCAACCGCCCGGAGGGCCGCTTCCTGGCACTGCAGCCACACTCGCCGGACGCGCACATCGTGGCGCAGTGCTGGGGCGAGCCGCTGAACGCGCGCTACGTAGTGGACATCGCCGACGAACAGGCGCCATGGCGCCGCCACCAGTCCTATGCCGAGGCCAGCTACATCCTGGGCCGCCGTCTGAACGACCCCGGCCTCAACCTCGCGCAGTTGCGCGACCTGGTCGCCAGCCTTGCCCGCAGCATCGCCTGACACCGTTCAACCCTGACAGACCGTCTTTTTCGAGAGCCATACCATGAGCAAAGAAAGCACCCAGAAAAAACTGTCGCGGGTTCGCCCGCCCCGCGTGCAGATCACCTACGACGTCGAAATCGGCGACGCCATCGAAACCAAAGAACTGCCCTTCGTGCTGGGCGTGCTGGGCGACTACTCCGGCCACAGCAAGAACCCGCTGCCCAAGATGAAAGAGCGCAAGTTCGTGCAGATCGACCGCGACAACTTCGACGAAGTGCTCAAGGGCATGGCGCCGCGCCTGGCCATCAAGGTGGACAACAAGCTGCAGGAAGACGGCAGCCAGCTGGCCATGGAGCTGAACTTCAACCAGCTGGCCGACTTCGAGCCGCAGAACGTGGTGGCCCAGGTCGAGCCGCTCAAGCGCCTGCTGGACGCCCGCACCCGCCTGGCCGACCTGCGCAACAAGCTGGCCGGCAACGACAAGCTGGAAGAGCTGCTGGATGAAGTGGTGCGCGACACCGAGAAGCTGCGCCAGATCAGCCAGTCCGCCAACAGCGAAAAAACCGGGGAGTAAACCATGAGCAGCACACAACAACTGCAAGCTGCGGCCAACCCTGCGGCGCTGGACGCCGGCAGCCTGCTGGACAGCATCATCGAGCAGAGCCGCATCGCCACCAACGACAGCGAAAAAGGCCACACCCGCGACCTGATCGGCGAGCTGGTGGCCCAGGTGCTGGAAGGCAGCGTAACGGTATCGCGCGACCTGTCCGCCAGCATCGACGCCCGCATCGCCGAGCTGGATGCCCTGCTGTCCGCCCAGCTCAACGAAGTGATGCATCACGCCGAGTTCCAGAAACTGGAAGCCTCCTGGCGCGGCCTGAAATACCTGGTGGCCGAGTCGGAAACCAGCACCATGCTGAAGATCAAGGTGCTCAACGCCAGCAAGAAGGACCTGGTCAAGGACTTCAAGGCCTCGCCGGAATTCGACCAGAGCGCCCTGTTCAAGAAGATCTATGAGGAAGAATACGGCACCTTCGGCGGTGCCCCGTACGCCGCACTGGTGGGTGACTACGAATTCACCCGCCATCCGGAAGACTTCTACCTGCTGGACGAACTGTCCCACGTTGCCGCTTCGGCGCATGCCCCGCTGATCACCGCGGCCGGCGCCGGCCTGTTCGGCCTGGAAAGCTTCACCGACATCGGTAAGCCACGCGACCTGGCCAAGATCTTCGACACCGTCGAATACGCCAAGTGGAAGTCGTTCCGCGAATCGGAAGACTCCCGCTACGTGGGCATGGTGCTGCCGCACGTGCTGGGCCGCTTGCCCTACGGCCGCGACAACGTGCCGGTGGAAGCCTTCGACTTCGAGGAAAACGTCGATGGCAGCCACCACGGCAAGTACCTGTGGACCAATGCCGCCTACGCCTACGCTGCCCGCCTCACCGAAGCCTTCTCCCAATTCGGCTGGCTGGCCGCCATCCGTGGCGTGGAAGGCGGCGGCCTGGTGGAAGGCCTGCCGGCTCACACCTTCAAGACTGACGACGGTGAAGTGGCACTGAAGTGCCCTACCGAAGTGGCCATCACCGACCGCACCGAGAAACTGCTGTCCGACCTGGGCCTGATCTCGCTGGTGCACTGCAAGAACACCGACTACGCCGCCTTCTTCAGCGGCCAGTCGGTGCAGAAGGCCAAGACCTACAACACCGATGCGGCCAACGCCAACGCGCGCCTGTCCACCCAGCTGCCCTACATCTTCGCGGTATCCCGCATTGCGCATTACATGAAATCCATCATGCGCGACAAGATCGGCAGCTTTGCCTCGCGCCAGAACGTGCAGGACTTCCTTAACACCTGGCTGGCGCAATACGTCCTGCTGGATGACTCCGCCAGCCAGGAAGCCAAAGCCAAGTACCCGCTGCGCGAAGCCCGCGTGGACGTGGTGGAAGTGCCGGGCAAGCCTGGCGTCTACCGCGCCGCAGCCTTCCTGCGCCCGCACTTCCAGCTGGACGAACTCACCATTTCCCTGCGTTTGGTTGCCGAGCTGCCGCAGCCGGCAGGCTAAGCCTTTCGCCCGCCGCGGCGGCACTCCATGCCGCTGCGACCCGGGCATGTGTTGAGGAAGCCCCGCTTCCTTTTTGAAATCCTAAGGAGAACCTCATGGCATTTGACGCCTTTCTGAAAATCGACGGCATTCCTGGCGAAAGCACCGATGACCAGCACAAGGACTGGATCGAGATCCAATCCTTTTCCCACCTGATCGAACAGCCGGCCCAGGCTACCGCCAGCTCCGCCGGCGGCGCCACCGCCGAACGTGTCAACCACGGCGTGTACGAAATCGCCCACTTCCTGGACAAGGCCAGCCCGAAGATCTACGAAGCGTGCTGCACCGGCAAGCACATCAAGGATGTCACCATCGAGCTGTGCCGCGCCGGCGGTGACAAGGTGAAGTACATGGAAATCAAGATGGAACAAGTCCTGATCTCCAAGGTTGAGCCGAGCGGCTCCGCCAACGACGCCGGCTTCCCGGCAGAGAAGGTGAGCTTCAGCTACGGCAAGATCAAGTGGACCTACACCCAGCAGAAACGTGCCGACGGCGCCGGTGGCGGTAACGTCAGCGCCGGTTGGGACCTGACTGCCAACAAAGTAATCGCCTAAGCCGTATTGACGGCCGGCGCCGTGGCCCAGCCACGGTGCCGGCCTTGTAAGGAGTACCCCCATGCTCTACCAATTGACTGCCCTGGCTGCCTGCAGCGTGCTGCTGACTGGCTGTGCCAACGTCCAGAAACCTGTCACCCCGCCCGTCGATCCCGCCGTTGTACAGGCACAGGAAAGCAAGGCCATCGTCGTGAAAGTGGCCACCGGTGTGGAACAGGCCACCGCCAAAGTGGTGGAAACCACCGGCAACAAGAGCGTTGTCAGCGACCCCACCCTGGTGCCGTTCGACAAGATGAGCGCCAAGCTCACCCCGAGTACCGAACAACAAGTGCGCGCCCTGGCCCCTGCGCTGGTCATCGCCAAACAGATCACCGTCACCGGCTACTGCGACCGCCGCGAAGTGGGTAACGCCCCCGCCGCCGCCAAGGCCCGTGCCGAAACCGTCAAGAAACTGCTGGTGGAAAACGGCATTGCGGCCAACCGCATCGTCACCAAGATCGATACCCAGCAGCGGCTGCATGCCGTCCGCGTCACCTTCAACGGCTAAGCCTCGCTCACCATGAATCTCCCCGACCTGCTCGCCAGCTTCGCGTCCGCTTTCAACCAGGACCAGCGCCTGCTCACCCTGCAACTGGGCGACGGCAAACGCTGGGGCCAGGCGCTGCTGCCGCTGAGCCTCAGCGGCGAGGAGGCGCTGGCCGGCGACTACCGCTTCCGCGTCGAGTGCCTGTCGCCGAATGACGGTATCGAACTGAAGACGCTGCTGGGTTCGCCGGTGCGGCTCGGCATTGCCGGTGCCGACGGCAGCGAGAGCCTCCGCTGTGGCGTGGTCAGCGCAGCCGAGGCGCTGGGTAGCGATGGCGGCTTCGCCAGGTACGCGCTGACCGTCGAGCCGCCGTTCGCGCTGCTGCGCCTGCGGCAGACCTCGCGGGTGTTTCAGGACTTGTCGGTGGAGGCCATCGTGCGGCAGATCTTTGCCGAGCACGCGGCGGCCAACCCGGGGTTCGCCGCCGGCCAGGCGCTGGATTTCGTGCTGGCCGCCGCGCTGCCGGCGCGCAGCTACTGCCTGCAGTATCGCGAATCCGATCACGACTTCATCTGCCGCCTGCTATGCGAGGAAGGCCTGAGCTGGCGCTACGAGCATCTGGATGGCGACACGCCGCAGGTCAAGCTGGTGGCCTTCGACGACCCGTACAGCCTGCCTGCGGCCAACCTTAGCCGGGTGCGCTTCCACCGCAGCGATGCGACAGAAGAAGAGGACGGCCTCACCCGCTGGGACGGCGCGCGGCAGATCGTGCCCGGCAGCGTGGCGCTGGCGACGTTCGACTACCAGCCGGTGGCCACCGGCCACAGCGGTGACGAATCGGCGCTGGATCAGGGCCTGGACGGCAGCCGGCTGCAGTCCAGCCTCAGCCATTACGACGCCCCCGGCGCCTACTACGCCAGCGACGCCGAGCAGCTCAGCCACTACGCGCGGCTGCGGCAGCAGGCGCACGATGCGCAGGCCAAGACTTTCAGTGGCAGCGGCGCGGTGCGCGGCCTCGGCGCCGGGCAGTGGTTCCGCCTCGATGGGCACCCGGCACACGATGGCGATGGTGCCGAGCAGCGCGAATTCGTGCTCACCCGCCAGCGCCTTACCGTGCGCAACAACCTGCCGGCCGAGCTGGCGCGCAGCCTGCCAGCCGCCTTGCGGCCAACGTTGGCCGCAAGCGGCGATGACAGCGACGCGCCGTTCCGCAGCGAGTTCGACGCCCAGCGCCGCGGCCTGCCGCTCACCCCGGCCTACGCCGGCTCCGCCCACGCCAAACCCAGCGCCCGCGGTGCGCAGACCGCCACCGTAGTCGGCCCCGCCAATGAGGAAGTGCACACCGACGCGCAGGGCCGCATCAAGGTGCAGTTCCACTGGCAGCGGCCAGACGAGCATCCGGAAATCGGCGCCAACCTCGACGACCGTTCCAGCTGCTGGCTGCGCGTCGCCATGCCCTCCGCCGGCGCCGCTTGGGGCCACCAGTTCATTCCGCGCATCGGCCAGGAAGTGCTGGTCGATTTCATCGAAGGCGATATCGACCGGCCGGTGATCACCGGCGTGCTGTACAACGGCAGCCACCCACCACCGGCGTTCAGCGGTGCCGGCAACCTGCCGGGCAACAAGACGCTGTCCGGCATCAAATCCAAGGAACATCAAGGCGGCCAGTACAACGAGCTACTGTTCGACGACAGCCCGGGCGAGGTGCGGGCCAAGTTGTCCTCCGAACACGGCCAGACCCAGCTCAACCAGGGCTACCTCACCCATCCCCGGGCTGACGGCAAGGCCACCCCACGCGGCGAGGGCTTCGAACTGCGCACCGACCGCCACGGGGCGATCCGCGCCGGGCACGGCCTGCTGCTCAGCACCGAAGCGCAAGCCGGTGCCGGCGGCAAACAACTGGCGCGCGACGGCGCCCAGCAGCAACTCGACGCCGCGCTCAGCCTGGCGCAATCCCTCGCCGACACCGCCACGGCGCAGCTGGCCGATACGCAGGAAACCGGGCCGGAGGAAATCAAGCCCGACAACAGCAAAGGGGCGAAGAAAACCGACGGCCACCTGCAACACCACGCCGCCGCCTTGAAGGCCTGGGAGGCCGGCAGCAACACCGATAAAGACGGCAAGACCGCCACCAAAGGCGAGGGATTGGCTCAAGCCGGCCAGCAGCCGCTAATGATCCTCAGCGCACCGGCCGGCCTCGCCGCGACGACTGACAACGCCCTGACGTTGGCCGCAGGCAGCAATATCGACCAGGTGGCGCAGCGCGACCTCAACCAGACCTCGGGTCGGCGCTGGCTGCACAACGTCGGCCAGCACATCAGCCTGTTCGTGGCCGGGGTGAAGGACGCGGTGAGCCTCAAGCTGATTGCGGCCAAGGGCAAGGTGCAGCTGCAGGCGCAAAGCGACGCGATGGAGCTGACGGCGGATAAGGACCTCACCATCACCTCCTGCAAGGGCAAGGTGGTAATCAGCGCCAAACAGGACATCCTGCTCACCAGCGGCGGCGGCTACATCAAGCTGTCCGGCGGCAACATCGACATCCACTGCCCCGCCACGGTGAGCGTGAAGGGGGCGGAGCATGGGTTGAGTGGGCCGGCGAGCATTGGGGTGAACATGAAGGGCTTTCCTAGCGCTGAGCGATACGACGAAAAATTTCAGGTAGTAGGCCCTGATGGAAAGCCATTAAAAGGGTTGGTATTGGCGGTCAATGATGGCCAACAACAGTTGCTGCACCGGATCAAGCCAGATGGCAGCAATCAGCGTATTCACACCGCGTCCCCTACTGCTTTGAATGCCGAATTGGCCTGGTATGAAATCCTTCCTCCGGAAGAGGAACAATAAGTATGGCCACAAGCAACCTGAAAAACTCTAGCACGACCAATACCCAAGAAGGATCAGTCTGTCGACTTGATGCGAAGTGCGACACTATGTGGTCACTAGCACAGCAATTTGCCTACACACGACTATCTGAAACGCCAAATTTTATAGAAAGGCAATTTTTAAAGCCAGGAGTAAAACTATTGCCTGGACGATCCATCTTCAAAGACTACGCACAACGCGCCCGTGCCATTTCTGCCACCTATGCACGCTTCTATCTTGAACTTGAGGAGCATGGCTTACCAAAGAAAAAAGGGCGTTATTACTGGATGGCACTCGGCGCTTTCGCGAGTAAGACGGTTGCCTGCACTCTGGATCTGATTCGTGTCGATGCAGGAAAATATCTACCAGTTGTTCATCCGGATTTTGACGATGGCTATGTACGCGATGGGCTGGGCAAGGGCAATTTCTGGCTGTTCCAGGACATTGCCCCCACCCACTGGTATCACAACTACAGCCCTGACACATTCGAGCAATGCCTGGATACGCGCGGAGAGAATGGTTGCCATCAAGCGGTTATCGACAACCTGAAACGGCTACCGTGGGCAGATACAGCTTTGCCCACGCTGAAATATCTGCCGATTTCTGGCTTCATCAAGAGTGCGTTTGCCACGATCAAGGATATTGAGACTGCAGAAACACCTGCTGATCGCGCAAAGGCACAGCTTTCCCATTTGATCGCTATCGCAAAACATGAGCAGGGGGTGATCCTGCAGCCATTGATGTATGACGACCCCAAATTTGCCAAGTGGGTACAGCGCCAGCGTGGCTGGCTGAGCTGGGCGTCTCCCAATCTGGAACTGGTGTTTACCCATGCTTGCGAGACGGATGACCCCAAACTCAAGTCGGTGGCGCCGAAGGATACCATTTTGGAAAATTTTGATAGCCGAATGATTTGGATCACCAGTGCTGCCAATGACTTTCATCGGTTAATGCAAACGCAAACGAGCACTATGGAAAAAGAACTAAAAATCATGGCAGGCTGGTATGTCAGCAAGGATTAAACGCATGCTCAAGTGGTTCATCATGTTGGCGGGCATTACCGTCATCGCAATCGTTTTTCTTACATTCAGTAATAAGGATGCCAAGGCTATGGCTCAGGACAATGCTTTCCCATCGCAGGTCAAAGTTGCATTTGGACAGTCCGGAGCCAGTCTGGAACAGCAGTATGGAGACTTGACCAGTGCCAACAAGAAAAATTTCGGATTGAATTTTTACTATATCAATGCAGACAGCCGTGGCAAAACCATGCGGGCCATTATCAAAACTGGCACATTGGAAACAGTGATCCCACAGGCCACGCTGATTAATGCAGCAGAAGATAGGGACAGGAAGGTTGGCATAAACAATTTATTAATCACAGCCAAAGTAAAAGAAGGCGGCATGCAACCCCACCCCATTGCCCATCAGTACGTCCTGAACTTGATCCAGAGTCTGCGTAAAACCGGGTGGCGATACTATATTTCCGAGACAAAACCACGCCTAAAAGGAAAGGCTGCTCTCGACTATTTCACACAGAACAATATCGACCCAGATTACCCGCTGTCGTTTGAGCAATGGATGGCATTACCAGCACCATTGACGTGGGAGTTTTATGCCGATCATACCTACCTCACCCTGCAAGTGGACCGCGATGTCAACCATCTGGACCCAGCCAAACCCGGAGCCTACTTCATCAGTCTAACCTTTACCCCCCGCGAAGAAACCGAGCGGCTGGGAGTGGACGAGAAAGATCGCGACCACTGGCGGGACACCTGGGTGAAACGCAATCTGGCCTTTCGCGCCTTACGCAATATCAAGGAAGCCAAACTGCGCGCACAAGGTGTTCCGATTGATACCGACTACAAAGACCCACCGTTACCGCCGCCGCCTGCTGGACAGCAGAACCCGGTGATTCCGGATGCGTTGAAGTAAGCAGTGAAGTTAGCAGCGTACAGACACAGCATCTGCTGTACGACGACTCCATGCTTACAAAGTCAGTGCAACACCAGCATAGCTGAATGGCTGGTTTTCACCTGATTTGGAACTGATGTTTACCCATGCCAGCCAGCTAGACAGATGACCCAGAAATTAAATCGGCAGCACCGGCAAGGGCAGTATTGGAAAACTATAAAAGCCGAATGGACTGGATCATTCAGGCTGCCAAACAATTTCATAATCTGATGCAAACACGAACTGAATTCATGGAGTCAGAACTGAAAATCATGGCAGGTTGGTATGTCAGCAAAGATTAAGATCAAGTGGCTCGTTCTTGCGGCAAGCCTTACTGCGACAGCAATCGCCCTCCTCTCCCTCAACAAGGATGCTACGGCCATGAGCCAGACACCCGTTTTTCCACCAAAAATAGAAATTGCGCTTGGGCAATCTGGCGAAAACTTTGAAAAACAATATGGCGCCTTGGTTAAAGCCAATAGAAAAAATGTCGGCCTGAATTTTTTAACCATTGACGCCAACCGCCATGGCACCAGCGTGACTGTCGTTGTTAAAACAGGCTCGTTGATAACATCTATTCCCAGCGCGATGAGCATCATGGCAACAGAAGATCGAGATCGAAAGGTTGGTTTCACCAATTTATCAATCAGTTCAGAAGTTAATCGTGATGATTTCGTCCCCCACCCCATCGCCCATCAATACGTACTGAGCTTGATACAAAACCTACGTAAGACTGGGTGGCGCTACTATATTTCCGAAACAAAACCACGACTAAAAGGGAAGGCGGCTCTCGAATATTTCAAACAGGACAATATCGACCCAGATTACCCACTGTCGTTTGAACAATGGATGGCATTACCAGCACCATTGACGTGGGAGTTTTATGCCGATCATACCTACCTCACCCTGCAAGTGGACCGCGATGTCAACCATCTGGACCCAGCCAAACCCGGAGCCTACTTCATCAGTCTAACCTTTACCCCCCGCGAAGAAACCGAGCGGCTGGGAGTGGACGAGAAAGATCGCGACCACTGGCGGGACACCTGGGTGAAACGCAATCTGGCATTTCGCGCCTTACGCAATATCAAGGAAGCCAAACTGCGCGCACAAGGTGTCCCGATTGATACCGACTACAAAGACCCACCGTTACCGCCGCCGCCTGCTGGACAGCAGAACCCGGTGATTCCGGATGCGTTGAAGTAAGCGGGGGGATTCAGCCGCGTACAAATGTACACATCTGTTGTACGACGACTTGGACTGCCCCGGCTCCTGTAAGCATTGCCTGCCCTGTGATTTGGATAAGCAATGAGAGACATCAACCGTGAAGCGTGGTTTCTGAACTACGTCACCTCCATTCCCTACTACGAAGCTTGCGCTCAGGCGACCGAAGACTTTGCGGACCTGTTCAACCGCCTGTTGACCAAGCACGACGGCCACGGCATTGGCAATCTGGATGGTTGGGTATCACGCTATCTGAACCATGCTGAAGAAATCCGTCGTCGCATCGAGTTTGTGCGCTATGGCGACTACATGCCGATGTATGGCCAGCTGTCAGATACCAACCGCAACTTCAGAGGCTTGGCAGAACAAAACATATACGGTTGGCGTACTCCTGCAGAAGACCGTGCGTGGAATATGACTCTTGAGCACATGTCCCGCCTGTGCGGCGTGGGCGCGCAGGCATTGGGCAATGTCTATTGGCGGGGGAAGTTGTGGGGGGATAACCAAACCAATTGTGCAGGGAGGAATGAGAGTTTTTCCAAAGGTGCCTCTGATGCGCTGGACTTCTGGCAGGCTCACGGCTTGATCCCAGTCCCAGAGCAATATCCAAAATATGAGGTTGACTACTCACTCAGCTGCAAAACGGGCGAGATCTGCCCGCGCAATGGCGTGTGGGTGCCTCAGCAAGTGCTGAACGAAGGACTGGAGCATCTGCATCTTGAGTTTGTTCAGCAAGGGCGGCTAATGCACCCACTATTCCGCTTTCATCTGGAGAAATATTTACCAGAATACGCGCGTGTTTTTGCTGAAATGGACGGTGTGCCTGTAAGTGAAAAGGATTATGTGGAAGACGCTGTCAGTGTTCCCGAAGAAGCCGTTTGGCACCCATTGGTATTGGTAAGTGATCCTATTAGCAAACCGATGCAGCGTGGCCGCATTGTGGCCAAGCAGCCTTGCCCACGCACAGGCTATTGGTGGACTCTGGCGCGGGAGGATAGTCGTCGACGCTTCTCCCAAGGCGAGGTGATGCCAGATTTTGCGGGCTCTCGTTATGGAGCGACAATCTGGTACTGGGATGAGGATCAAAAAGATCAGTGAAGTGCAAAGACACAGCCTTGACTCTGACCAATGTGTATTTATTGCACATTGCCTCTGTGGACTGCCCCGGCCCCTGCAGTCGTAAAGAAACAGAAAATGGAAAACACTGGCAAAGTAAAAAACAACAACATTACCACACCTTAAAAACCAACAATATCGCACCCTAAAATCACATGAAGACCACCAAAAAGAACGTTAAAAAGTTATTGCCTTAGCATTTGCCATTTCGCCATTAATATTTCTATTATATTGGCTTGGGGTTTGGCCCTTCATTAGAACAGTCAAAATCATAAAAACTTCTTCAACTCACTAAGGGCTAATTGTCGAGTTTACTCCTTCTTGGGAAGTTAAAGCGCCAGCATTTTTTGCAGTTTCGACTCCGATAAAGGGCGCCATTACACGGAATCAAACGAAACCGTTGGATATGGTGGACCTGACACGGTCCAATCAAATGGAAAACTATGACTGTTGAGGTGATTTTTGGAAAAAACGAATGGCGAGACATGTCAGCCAAGGAGTTCGATTATTGGCTAGCAAAAAACACAAAAATTTATTGTTGGTTATATCAATTTAATTTTTTCTCTATAGCGCCTGATGAATTTTCATTTTCCATTACGAAATAATTCCAAAATATCAAACAAAACAACAATAGCCATTATTGTTATTGCATTGCTAATAATATATTGGCAAAACTACCCAACAAGAGTAATTGACGTAACCGTTATAAATAACAAACAAGTCATTTTATTCAAAAAAACATGTAAATTTGAATCCATATACCTAACAACAGAAAACGGCAAAGACATCTCCGAAGCAATATTTTCCAAAATTCCTGGAGAAGGTGTGATTTTCAGAAAAAACACATATATAAAATTTGAAAAATTACTAAATTACAACCCAGAAGACAACAAGACATACGAACTCTCATCAATAACTGAGTGCGGTGAATACCCTATATATCGCAAATTTTTAAAATTCAAAAAATCTGGCAATGAATTTGAAATAATTAAATTTAACTAAAAGCCATACCAAAGAAATTAATACTGACAGTTAAAACAATCCACCATTGCAATGGTAAAGATTAGCCACAACCAGAAAAAAGCATCAACAATGATCTAGGGTCGACTCGTATGTGGACTAAGTCGGTAACTATCCACTAACAGCCCGACAGGCATTTCGAAACTGACCACGAACTGAAGAAACCATTAACTATGCTCCAACTCCACCAGCACAATGCTTTCTACTAGAACGTTACACCTAGCTGGAATACATCGGCACGCTACCCGGCACGTGGCCCGAGGTCATCCGTCGAACAGAGCAGGTGTTCGGCGACCATGTGTGCATGGGTTCGCCGATTTTTGAAGGGGTAGTGTATGGCCTGGATTTTGGGTATCTTGGCTGTGCTGGTGGTTCTATTGCTGACTTTACATCGTAGCGGTGAGAAGCTTCTACAGCAGGAACAAGACACACTTCAAGCAGAACGATATTTTATGGACCGTCCCATCGCGCAAGCCATAAGTGCCCTGGGGACACGTTATAAAAAGCAGCTCACGGCTTGGGACCGTACTTTTTACTCTTGGGGATATGGCCGCAGCAGGGTAACGCTAATTGTTAACAAGCAGAATATCGTTTGTGATTACGTGCCTGCACACTTGCCGGAGGATGCACCAATTTGGATACCGCAACATCAACCGGAACTACTTCTTGGGAAAACTATCGATGAGGTAGTTAAGCTTATTGGCAATTTTGACCTAGATGGCCACTGGGATTTTGGCCTGTTTCAATATGAATGGCACCTTGATGATGGCCGCAAAGTATCACTGTGGTTTCGCCATAGCCGCTGTGAAGAAGTGAAAATTCATGCCCCAGGTGAGCGCACTTGGTAGTGGGGCATAAGGGTATCAGATGAAGAAAATAGCCACCATCTTTGCACTACTCATTATGCTGGCTGTCGCAATAAACAACATACCACAGAAAGAACTAGCTTCTGTGGAAAAATCAACAATAAATTAATTATATTATTCAAAGAAAATTGTAAATATAGTGCAATGTCACTAAATGACATAAATAATAAATATATCTCTGAAGTGGTTTTTTCAGGAAACCCAGGCAATGGCCCCATACTCAAGAAAAACACCTACCTTGATATTTCAAAAGTATTTTGATACAAACTTCAAGAAAACACAGAGTATCAATTAGCCCTATCAACGGACTGTTTGGGCAATCAACAAATACCTGTTTATAGAATAAAATTTAACACCTGAGAATTGACACGAATAATAAACAGCCCCCAAATATCAGGACTACGGACAGAGATAAGACTGTTAGGTGATGCCCTGCCCCAGGTATTTGGAAAGAGTCAGGATCATCCCCTGCGCTACCACTCAACTACGTAACACACCTCACCCCTTGCGCAGCCGGCTCGGGGTCTGCCCGGTCAGGCGCTTGAAGAAGCGGATGAAGTAGGCCGGCTCGGAAAAGCCCAGCTGGTCGGCGATCTGGTTCACGTTCAGCGCGGTGTACACCAGCAGCCGCTTGGCTTCCAGCAGCAGGCGCTGGTGGATCAGCTGCAGCGCGGTCTGCCCGGCCTGCTGGCGGCAGATGCCGTTGAGGTAGGCGGTGGATACCCCCAGCTGGTGCGCGTAGCTGCTTACCGGCCAGTGCTGGTGATAGTGCCTCTCCACCAGCGCCACGAAGCGCTGCAGGTGCTGGCTGCCGCGCGGCAGGCGGTCCTGCTGGCCCTCGCCCTGCGGCAGCTGGCGGCCAAGCCACACCAGCAGCGCGCACACCAGCGAGCGCAGCAGCACGTCGCGCCCCTGTGCCGGGTTGGCGTATTCCTCGGCAATGGCGGCAAACAGCGTATCGAGATATTGCCCGCCGTGCGCCACCGCATAGCAGCGGGCCTGCTGCAGCACTGCGCCGCAGCTGCCCAGTTCGTCCTGCAACCTGCCCACCAGCGGCGCCGCCAGGGTCAGCACATAGCCTTCGATCTGCTGCTGAAAACGAAAGCCGTGTACGCACATCGGCGGCACCAGCTGGATGGACGGCTGCTCCACCCGCGTGTGCTGCCCTTCCACATACAGATCAGCCGGGCCGCGGCGCACGTACAGCAGCTGCCACAGGTCGCTGTGGCGGTGGCGATCGATCTCCCAGCCGTACAGCTGGCTGCGGCTGGAAATGGTTTCGCAATGCAGCAGATCCACCGTTGGCCAGTCGCTGCCCTCGCCATACAGCTTGAATACCGGCACGCCGCTCAACACGCTGCGCATCGCCACCTCGTTTGTTTATAAAAGTCCTGTTTTTGTACGCGATATTGCCTGTTTTGTCTTCAGTTACTCACGAAAAATACAGTCACGTCGCGAAATGTAACTCGCTGCGTCACGACAAAACAGATCACACACAGGAGTCACCATGAACATGCGAACCAAGGTCGCCATCATTGGCGCCGGGCCGTCCGGCCTGCTGCTGGGCCAGCTGCTGCACAAGGCCGGTATCGACAACATCATCCTGGAGCGCCAGAGCCCGGATTACGTGCTGGGCCGCATCCGCGCCGGCGTGCTGGAACAGGGCATGGTGAACATGCTGCGCGAGGCCGGCGTGGCCGAACGCATGGAGCGCGAGGGCCTGGTGCACGAAGGCATCGAGCTGATCTACAACGGCCATCGCGACCGCATCGACCTCAAGGCGCTCACCGGCGGCGACACAGTGTTGGTGTACGGCCAGACCGAAGTAACCCGCGACCTGATGGAAGCGCGCGCCGCCAGCGGCGCCACCACCCTCTACCAGGCCAGCAATGTGCAGCCGCACGATCTCAAGGGCGAACAGCCGTACATCACCTTCGAACACAACGGCGAAAGCGTGCGCCTGGACTGCGACTACATTGCCGGCTGCGACGGCTTTCACGGCGTATCGCGCCAGAGCATTCCGGCCGAGGTGCTGACCCACTACGAGCGCGTGTACCCGTTCGGCTGGCTGGGCCTGCTGTCCGACACCCCGCCGGTGCACCACGAGCTGATCTACGCCCAGCACGAGCGCGGTTTCGTGCTGTGCAGCCAGCGCTCGGCAAGCCGCAGCCGCTACTACCTGCAGGTGCCGCTGGCCGACAAGGTGGAAGACTGGTCCGACGAGCGTTTCTGGAACGAGCTGAAAACCCGCCTGCCGCAGGAAGTGGCCGACAAGCTGGTGACCGGTCCGTCGCTGGAAAAGAGCATCGCGCCGCTGCGCAGCTACGTGGTAGAGCCGATGCAGTACGGCAAGCTGTTCCTGGTGGGCGACGCCGCCCACATCGTGCCACCCACCGGCGCCAAGGGCCTGAACCTGGCAGCCTCCGACGTGTGCTACCTGTACCGCATCCTGCTGAAGGTATACCGCGAGGGCCGCACCGACCTGCTGGCGAAGTATTCCGAGCTGGCGCTGCGCCGCATCTGGAAGGCCGAACGCTTCTCCTGGTTCATGACCACCCTGCTGCACGATTTCCCGCAGGCCGACGCCTTCGACCAGCGCATGCAGCGCAGCGATTACGACTACTACACCGGCTCACCGTCCGGCCGGAAGACCATTGCCGAGAACTACGTCGGCCTGCCGTTTGACGAGGTGGAGTAGGCCTTACTCCTTCCGTTGCCTCACGCCCACTCGCAAAACAACGCGGTAAACGTAGGGCTTCGCTGCGCTCAATCCAAGCTACGCGGCTGCGTTCATGTAGGGCGGAAGCCCGCCAGGGCGTTCCGCCGGCTTGCGGCCAACCTTGCACGGCGGAACGCCCCGGCTTTGCCGGGGCTTCCGCCCTACTACGGCAAAACTCAGCGGTTATCGAACAGCATCAACCCCGCCGCGGTGTTGGAGATCGGGATGTGATAGTTGCGATGCAGTTCGCGCACCTCGCCGGTGAGCGCGCCGCGTGTGGCCAGCCACATCAGCAGCTCCACCCCCTGGGTGCCGGTGAACTCCACCAGCTGTTCCACGCTGTACTGCGTCGCCCAATGCGGGTTGGCCGCCAGGCTGTCCATGAAGCGCAGGTCGAAATCCTTGTTGATGAAGCCGGCGCGTTCGCCATCCAGCTGGTGCGACAGGCCGCCGGTGCCGATGATCACCACCTTCAAATCATCCGGCCAGCCGGCAATGGCGCGGCCGATGGCTTCGCCCAGCTTGTAGCAGCGCCGCGCCGACGGCAGCGGGTACTGCACGGTGTTGATGCACACCGGCACGGTGCGAATCGGCGGGCTGTCGTGCTGCGGCCACAGCAGCTTCATCGGCAGCGAGAAGGCGTGGTCCACCAGCATCTCCTGGCAGCTGGTGATATCGAACTCGTCGGCCACCAGGCTGTTGATCATCTGCCAGGACAGCGCGGCGTCGCCGGCGAACGGTGGCAGGGTGGGAATGCCCCAGCCTTCGTCGGCATTACAGTACTGCGCCGCCGCACCCACGGCGAAGGTGGGCATCTTGTCGAGGAAGAAATTCAGCCCGTGGTCGTTGTAGACCACCACCGCCACGTCCGGCTGCACCTCGGCCAGCCACTGCTGCACCGGGGCAAAACCGTCGAAGAAGGGTTTCCAGTAACCGTCCTGCTGCAGATTCTGGGCGATGGCACGGCCGATGGCCGGTACGTGCGAAGTGGTAATGCCGCCTACGATCTTTGCCATGATTATTTCCCTGCCTCCAGCAACATCTGTTTGAACGCTTCCTTGCTCATGCCGGTCTGCGCGGCACCCAGGTCCTGCACGTCCAGCCCGAGGATGCCGGCGAACTTGGCCAGGTAGTAGACATTGCCGCCGGCCGCCAGCAAGCCCAGTACATCGCGCTCGCGGATGACGCGGGTCTGCTGCTCGTTCAGGCCGTACTGGCGGCAGTAGCCGGCCTCGTCGGCGACAAACGCCTGACGGTTGGCCGCATCGTTGAATGAAAAGCACATCTTGTTCAGGGCATAGCCCTTCATCGCCATGTCCCCGTCGAACAGTCGGGTGCCCGGCACGTTGAAGCTTTGCGTCACGGTGTTTCTCCTTGTTGTCGCTTACTGTGATGGTTAGTATCCGCAAAGCAATAACCCGGATAAACACAGGGGCTTTGATAGCACACATGAGCGATTTCGATTATTCGCACCTCGACGGCAAGCTGCTGCAGCTGCTGCTGGCCATCCTCGACGCGCAATCGATTACCGGTGCCGCGCAGCGGCTGGGGGTGACGCAATCGGCGGTGTCGCACCTGCTGGGCAAACTGAGGCAGATCACCGGCGACCCGCTATTCGTGAAGTGCGGCCGCGGCATCGTGCCCACCGCCCGGGCCGAGGCGCTGGCGCTGCACGCGCGGCTGCTGCTGGATGACATGCGCCGCTTCGCCGCCGGCGACGAGTTCCACCCGGCCACGCTGCACACCACCTTCTGCATTGCGGCCAACGATTTCCAGCGCGATCTGCTATTGCCGCCGCTGCTGCAGCGCCTGCGCAGCCAGGCACCGGGCGTGCGGCTGCGGGTGATGCCGTCCGACGTGCCGCGCGCCGAGATGCTGCGCGAGGGCGAGTGCCAGCTGGTGATCTCGCCTCGCCCGCCGGACGCCAGCGATATCCTGCACAAGCGGCTGTTCGAGGATGACTACCGGGTGTTCTACGATGCGACGGTGCGCGAGGCCCCGCTGCGGCTGGCGGACTACCAGGTGGCCGAGCACGTCAGCGTGCTGTACAGCCCGCGCCGCCCGCTGGACGTGGACCAGCAGCTGGCGGCGCGCGGGGTGGAACGCCGCTTTGCGGTGACAGTGCCCTCGTTTGCCGGCATCCCGGCCTTTCTGCGCGGCAGCAACATACTGGCCACCCTGCCCGGCCTGCTGGCGCGCAGCCTGATGCAGGGCTTTGCGCACTGCCCACTGCCGGCCAGGGTTGGCCGCATGCCGATGTACATGATCTGGCACCTGAAACATCGCCACGACCCGGCGCACAGCTGGCTGCGCCGCGAGCTGGAACAGGTAGTGGCCGAGGTGCTGGCGGGTGACGAACGGGCGTAAAAGGCCCGCCGATCAGTACGTAGGGCGGGTTGAAGCAGCGGTTCATACCCGCGCGTACCGTCAACAACGCGCGGGTATGGCCTGCGGCCAACCCGCCCTACAGCAGGGCCAACACCTGCTGTTTCTCGCAGGCCGGGCAAAGGCCATCGGCCGTGCCCACCGGCAGAATGCCGCTGCTGGGCACGCTGCGCTTTGCCCACCCTACAAGTTACAAGCACCGCGGCTAGCCGGCGGCGAACAGGCATGAAAAAGCCCGCCAGCGGCGGGCAAACCAGAGCGGAACCGCCGTCGATCAGGCGGCAAATTCCTCGGTATCGATCTCGGCCTGGGTGGCGGCGTTGTAGCGCGTACCGGCCACCGCGCCGGCGGCGAACAGCGTGGCCAGCCGCTGCAGCGTATCCACGCCCGGCTGCAGGCTGGCGGCGGCCATATCCTCGCGCAGGTGGGCAACACGGGTGGTGCCGGGAATCGGAATGACGTGCTCACCGCGCGTCAGCAGCCAGGCCAGCGCCAGCTGCGCCGGGGTGCAGCCGGCATCGGCGGCAATGCGGCGATACTCGGCCAGCAGCGCAAGGTTGGCCGCATGGTTGTCGGCGCTGAAGCGCGGCATGGCGCGGCGGATGTCCTTGCCGTCCAGTGCCGCCAGCGTGGCCAGGTCCGGCAGGCCGTCGGCGAGGAAGCCGCGCCCCAGCGGGCTGAAGGCAACGAAGGCCACACCCAGTTCGCGGCAGGCCTGCAGCACGGCGATTTCCGCATTGCGCGTCCACAGCGAATACTCGGTCTGCAGCGCGGCAATCGGGTGCACCGCATGCGCGCGGCGCAGGGTGTCGGCGGATACCTCGGAGAGGCCGATGCTGCGGATCTTGCCCTCGCGCACCAGCTCGGCCAGCGCGCCCACGCTGTCTTCCACCGGCACCTGCTTGTCCCAGCGGTGCAGGTAGTACAGGTCGATGGCCTCGGTGCGCAGCCGGCGCAGCGCTTCTTCGCAGGTGCGCTTGAGCGTGGCCGGGCGGCCGTCGATCACCCGTTTGCCATCAACACCGCTCATGCCGCACTTGCTGGCCAGGGTGATGCGGCTGCGGTGCGGCGCCAGCACGCGGCCCACCAGTTCCTCGTTGGCGCCAAAGCCGTACAGCGCCGCGGTATCGAACAGGGTGACGCCGGCGTCCAGCGCCGCCAGCAACAGCGCTTCGGCCTGTTCCGGCGCCGGCGGCGTGCCGTAGGCGTGGCTGAGGTTCATGCAGCCGAGGCCAATGGCCGAGACGGTGAACGGGCCGAGTTGTCGCTGTTGCATGGGTTTGTTCCTTAGAGATTGGTGTTCAGCTGCTGCTCCAGCTTGGCCAGCACCTGGTAGCACGGCAGCACCGAGGCGACCGAGGCATTCGGTTGGCGGCCTTCGCGGATGGCGGCGAAGAACTCGCGATCCTGCAGCTCGATGCCATTCATCGATACAGCCACCTGCGACACGTCGATCTTCTCTTCCTTGCCGTTCACCAGGTCGTCGTAGCGGGCGATATAGGTGGCGGTGTCGCCAATGTAGCGGAAGAAGGTGCCCAGCGGGCCGTCGTTGTTGAACGACAGGCTCAGGGTGCAGATGGCGCCGTTGGCCGCCTTCAGCTGGATCGACATATCCATGGCGATGCCCAGCTCCGGGTGGATCGGCCCCTGGATGGCATTGGCCTGCACGATGGGGCTGCCGGCCTGGTAGGCGAACAGGTCCACAGTGTGGGCGGCGTGGTGCCACAGCAGGTGGTCGGTCCAGCTGCGGGCCTGGCCCAGCGCGTTCATATTGCTGCGGCGGAAGAAATAGGTCTGCACATCCATCTGCTGGATGTTGAATTCGCCGGCCTGCACTTTCTGGTGCACGTACTGGTGGCTGGGGTTGAAGCGGCGGGTATGGCCCACCATGGCCACCAGCCCGGTCTGCTGCTGCAGCGCTACCACCGCCTCGGCATCGGCCAGGCTGTCGGCCAGCGGAATCTCCACCTGCACGTGCTTGCCGGCCTGCAGGCACTGCATCGCCTGGGCGGCGTGCACCTGGGTGGGGGTGCACAGGATCACCGCGTCCACCTCCGGCAGCGCCAGCGATTCGGCCAGATCAGTGGCCACGTGCGGAATGCCGTACTTGTCGGCCACTTCTTTGGTGGCGTCAAAGCGGCGGCCAACCAGCGATACCACTTCCACACCGGCAATGTTCTTGATGGCATCCAGATGCTTGATGCCGAAGGCGCCGGCACCAGCCAGCGCAACCTTGATGGTTTTGCTCATGAATCGTCTCCTGCTGCGCGAGGCCTGGCCTCAGCGCGGGTTTTCCAGAATCAAATGGCCTACGGCGGTGTTGGACGCCGGCACGTGGTAGAAGCGCTGCTTCAGCAGCGGCGCCGGGCCGCCGGCGACATCCGCCATTGCCCCGCGCGCGATCAGCCACATCACCAGCTCGATGCCCTCGGAGCCGGCCTCGCGCACGTAGTCGATGTGCGGCAGCTGCGCCAGCGCGGCCGGGTCGGCGATCAGCTGGTCGAGGAAGGCGTTGTCCCACTCGCGGTTGATCAGCCCGGCGCGCGGGCCCTGCAGCTGGTGGCTCATGCCGCCGGTACCCCAGATCTGCACGTTCAGATCGCGGTCGTAGGACTCCACCGCGCGGCGGATGGCCTGCCCCAGCTGGAAGCAGCGGCGGCCGGACGGCACCGGGTACTGCACCACGTTCACCGCGAACGGAATCACCGCGCACGGCCAGGCGCCCTGCTGCGGGTCCTGCTCGCCGAACATCAGCGACAGCGGCACGGTCAGGCCGTGGTCCACGTCCATCCTGTTGACGATGGTGAGGTCGAAATCGTCCTGGATCACGCTTTGCGCTATGTGTGCGGCCAACTCCGGGTGGCCCTGCACCACCGGTACCGGGCGCGGGCCCCAGCCTTCATCGGCCGGCCGGAATTCGGCGGCGGTGCCGATGGCGAAAGTGGGAATGAAATCCAGGCTGAAGGCGGTGGCGTGGTCGTTGTAGACCAGGAAGATCACGTCCGGCTTCTGCTCCTTGATCCACTGTTTGCCGTAGTCGTAGCCGGCGAACAGCGGCTGCCAGTACGGCTCCTGCGACTTGCCCAGGTCCAGCGCGGCGCCGATGGCCGGCACGTGCGAGGTGTAAACGGATGCGGTAATGCGTGCCATCAGTGCTTGTCTCCAGTTTTGGCCTGCCCGGCCTTGCCTTGCGGCTGGTGCTGCGGCTGCGCGTCGCCGTCCTCGCCCAGGTAGCGGTTGCCCTCGGCGGAGCGGCCGCCGGCCAGCATCATGTCGCGGTACTCTTCCTCGCTCATGCCGGTCATGCTGCCGGCCATCTGCTGGAAGCTCCTGCCGTCGGTGGCGCCGATCTTGGCCAGGAAGTAGATATTGCCGCCCAGCGCGATGCAGCGGTTCAGGTCGCGCGCCAGCACAGCCAGCTTCTGCTCCTCGCTCATCGGCCATTCATCCAGGTAGGCGCGTTCGTCGGCCTTGAAGCGGGTGCGGTTGTCCGCCGTCATCAGCGACATGCAGAACTGGTTCAGCCAGTAGCCCAGCCGCGACTGGTCGGCATCGAAAATCACGGTGCCGGGGATGTCCTTGTACGGTTTATGCAGCGACATTGCTCAGTCTTTCACTTGTTCCGGCCAGTACAGGCGCAGCGGGTTGTCCACCAGCAGCTTTTGCTGCAGCGCCGGCGTTGGCGCGATGTGCGGGATGAAGTCCACCAGCAGGCCGTCGTCCGGCATGTGGTCCTTCAGGTTGGGGTGCGGCCAGTCGGTGCCCCACAGCACGCGATCCGGAAACTCCTCCACCACGCGGCGCGCAAACGGCACCACGTCGCGATAGGCGGCACGTTCGCCATCCAGCGCCCTGGGGCCGCTGAGCGACAGCCGCTCCGGGCAGCTTACCTTGCTCCACACATTGGGGTTGTCGCGCATGAACTTGAGGAACAGCGCGAACTCCGGGCCGTCCACCGGCTTGCTCACATCCGGGCGGCCCATGTGGTCCACCACCACGGTGGTGGGCAGGCCGCTGAAGAAGTCCCACAGCTCCGGCAGGTCCACTGCTTCAAAGTAGATCACCACGTGCCAGCCCAGCCTGGCAATGCGCCCGGCAATCTCCATCAGCTCGTCTTTGGGGGTGAAATCCACCAGCCGCTTGACGAAGTTGAAGCGCACGCCGCGCACGCCGTCGGCGTGCATTGCCTGCAGTTGTTCATCGCTGATGTCGCGGCGCACGGTGGCCACGCCACGCGCCTTGCCGTCGGAATACCGCAGCGCATCCAGCAGCGCGCGGTTGTCGGCGCCGTGGCAGGTGGCCTGCACGATCACGTTGCGCTCAAAGCCCAGCTGGTCGCGCAGTGCGAACAGCTGGTGCTTGCTGGCATCGCACGGGGTGTACTTGCGCTCCGGCGCGTAGGGGAATTCCTCGCCGGGGCCGAACACGTGGCAGTGGGCATCCACCGCGCCGGCCGGCAGTGTGAAGCCGGGTTTGCTCGGGCCCTGATACCAGTCCAGCCAGCCCGGGGTTTTCTGAAATTGCATGATGCGATCCTTCATCTTGTAGTTGGCTGCATGCGGCCAACCTTCTACGGCAGGCGGCTCAGTCGATGTAACGCAGGCCGGCTTTTTCCAGCGGCTCGCGCATCTGGTACATGTCCAGGCCCAGCACGCCCGCCGCCAGCTTGGCGCGCTTCTCGCCCTCGAAGCTCTCGCGCTTCTCTGCCGCATCGGCCACCTGCTGCGCCAGTGCCGCCGGCACCACCACCACGCCGTCCACATCGGCAATCACCACGTCGCCCGGGTTCACCAGTGCGCCGGCGCAGATCACCGGAATGTTCACCGAGCCCAGCGTGGCCTTGATGGTGCCCTTGGCGTTGATGGCGCGGCTGAACACCGGAAAGCCCATCTGCTCCAGCTCGGCCACGTCGCGTACGCCACCATCGATGATCAGCCCTTTCGCCCCGCGCGCCTGGAAGCTGGTGGCCAGCAGGTCGCCAAAGAAGCCGTCCTCGTTGTCGGTGGTGCAGGCCGCCACCGCCACGTCGCCCGGCTGCAGCTGCTCGGCGGCCACGTGCATCATCCAGTTGTCGCCCGGCTGCAGCAGCACGGTAACGGCGGTGCCGCAGATGCGCGCGCCGTGGTACACCGGGCGCATGTACGGCTTCATCAGGCCGACGCGGCCCATGGCTTCGTGAATGGTGGCCACGCCGAAACAGGACAGCTTGGCAACGGCTTTCGGGTCGGCACGCTCGATATGGCGTTTGACCACGCCCAGTTGGTTCATTGGCAGGTTCAT